>NZ_WOVC01000009.1:0-180689 GCF_011378635.1 Methylosinus sp. RM1 | reverse complement strand
CCGGAAAAAGACTTGACCGCGCTCATGGAGCGCTTCCAGGCTGCGCTCTCAGAAAACAAGGTCACGGCCGCCGTGCTCGCCGTGGGGTGAGAAAATGAGGGGATGCTTGAGGGCGCGGCCAACGTCCACTGGAACGAGCCGCGGAGCATGTAGGCCGTGAGGTCAGAAACACGATGCAAAAATTAAGCGGGACAAAGCCGGAAAACCTTCCTCCCGCTCAGGACATTCGAGAAGTTCACAAGGGCATCAAGCGCACTCAGAAAGAATACCAGAAGCTCGACGGCCCAAAGCGTGACGGCAAGAAATAGGGAGAATTGTGCCCGGCAATAGTTATTCCCCCTTGCCCGCCTCGCGCGCCTTGGCGGCGAGCTTCTCGGTCTGCTCGCTGATGTCGGCGATGATTTTAGTGGCCGCCTCCTGGCTCGCCTTGGTCGCCTGCTCGCTCGCGCTTTGGGCGGACACGAAAGCCTCTTTGGCGAGATTGGAGCACAGCTCGCCGACGCGCGAGGCGCGGGCGAAGAAATCGCCATAGGCGTTGCGGTAGAATTCCGACTGCAATTGCACGATGTCGTCGATCTTCTGCACACGCATCAGTTTCTCGAAATAGTTGCGGCTATTGTCGAGCGACTGCTTGGAGTAGTCGGTCGCCTCCTCCGCTATGGCGCGCAGGCTCTTGGCCGTCGAGCTGGTCGCGGTGTTGAAGGCGTCGAGCTGATATTTACCGAGATCGCGAAAATCGCCGAAATTCTGATTGGCCATCGGATTCTCCCGCCGGTCGCGACACACGGGGGAGGCTGGCCCTCCGACGCTACGCACGCGCGACTCTGCTCGCTGCGCGATTCTCGGCAATGCGCGCCGCGAGGGCAAATCGTGGAATCCACGTAATCGCGCTCGCGTTCGCGGCGCCCCGCGAGGGCTCAGATCGTCAGCTGAGCGCCGAGCTCCACCACGCGGTCGGTCGGTATGGAGAAGAAGTCGGTGGCGTTGGCCGATTGCCTGGTCAAGGCCACGTAGAGCTTGTCCTGCCAGACCGGCATTTCGGAGGCCGGGCTCTCCTTGATCGAGCGCCGGCCGAGGAAGAAGGAGGTCGTCATAATATCGTATTTGACGCCAGCCTTGCGCATCGCCGCCAGCGCCGCCGGCACGCGCGGACTTTCCATGAAGCCGAAGTGCAAAGTCGCGCGGGTGAAGTCGGGCGCGAGCTTCTCGATTTCGAAGCGCTTGTCCGGCGCGACGCGCGGCGTGTCCTCCGTGTTCACGCAAATGACCAGCACGCGCTCGTGCAGCACCTTATTGTGCTTGAGATTGTGCAGCAGCGCCGTGGGCGCGACCTCGGGGTCGCTGGTCAGGAAGACGGCCGTGCCGGGCACGCGCGTCGGCTTGGATTTCTCCAGCATGGCGATGAGATCGCGGATGGGGATCGAATCGCGATGCGTCTTCTCGGCGAGCAGCGATGTGCCGCGCACCCAGGTCCACATCACCACCATGGAGCCGCCGCCGAGCAGCAGCGGAACCCAGCCGCCCTCGACCACCTTCATCAGATTGGCGGCCAGAAAGGCGAGATCGACGGTCAGAAAGGCCAGGATGAACAGCGAGGCCGCCCACAGCGGCCAATGCCATTTGCGCCATACCACGATGAAGGCGAGCGCCGTCGTCGTCACCATCGTGCCGGTGACGGCGATGCCATAGGCGGAGGCGAGCGCGCTCGAGCTCTTGAAGGTCGTGACCAGCACCAGCACGCCGATCAGCAGCAGCCGATTGACGCGGCCGATATAGATCTGTCCCTCCTGCGTCGCCGAGGTGTGGGTGATCTCGAGACGCGGCAGCAGGCCGAGCTGTATCGCCTGGCGCACGATGGAGAAGGCGCCGGTGATCACCGCCTGGCTGGCGATGACGGTGGCGAGCGTCGAGAGAATGACCAGCGGCAGCAGCGCCCAGTCCGGCGCCAGCAGGAAGAAGGGATTCTCGATCGCCTTGGGATCGGCGAGGATCAGCGCGCCCTGGCCGAGATAATTGAGGAACAGCGCCGGCAGCACGAAGAAGATCCAGGCGATCTGGATCGGCGCGCGGCCGAAATGGCCCATGTCGGCGTAGAGCGCCTCGGCGCCGGTGACGACGAGGAAGACCGAGCCCAGCACGGCGAAGCCGATCCAGCCATGGGTCAGCAGAAACATGAAGCCATGGCGCGGATCGAAGGCGCGCAGCACCTGCGGCGCATCGCCGATATGGGAGGCGCCGAGAGCCGCCATCACGATGAAGAAGATCGCCATCACGGGGCCGAACAGCGCGGCGACGCGCGCCGTGCCATGGCTCTGCCCCCAGAACAGCGAGACGAGAATCGCGACGGTGATGGGGAAGACGAACTCGCCGAATTTCGGATTGACGATCTCGAGGCCCTCGACCGCCGATAGCACGGAGATGGCCGGCGTGATGATGGCGTCGCCAGAGAACAGCGCCGCGCCGGCGACGCCGAGCAGGAAGACCGGGGTCGCGCGCCGGCCCAGCGCGCTCTGCGCCAGCGCCATCAGCGAGAGAATGCCGCCCTCGCCGCGATTGTCGGCGCGCATCAGGAAGAACACATATTTCGCGGTGACGGTGAAGATCAGCGCGAAAATGAGCAGCGAGATCGTGCCGATGACGACATCCTCGCCGAGCCCGCCGGATTTGGCGTGGGCGAGCGACTCGCGCAGCGCATAGAGCGGGCTGGTGCCGATGTCGCCATAGACGACGCCGATCGAGCCGATGATGAGGCCGGCGGCGTTCGCCGAGCCGTGGCCCTCGGCGACGGGCGCCGGCTGCGTCGCCGCCGCGCCCTCCGTGTCGCATCGAGAGGAAGAGCCCGCCGCGTCGCGCGGCACATTGGGATCCATGGAAATTTCCTCGAAAGACATCGGAATGCGCGGGCGCCTCCGGCCCCTCGACATGCTGTTCGACAGGCTCGGACCCGGCTGCGCCGGCGCGGCGATATACGCCTGTTCCAGATAGAAGAGAAGCCGCTGCCGGCCATTTCTGAGGAAAATCCCGTAGACGCGGGCGCTTGCGACGCGCCGCCGCCGGCCGGGCTGGCCTCGCGGCCGCGGCGATGCTATGGCCGAGCCCTCGTCACATCGTCCCCGGCGGTCCCGGCGACGCGAACGCTCGAAAAATGATCGCGATTACCCTCGCCGGCGCCGGTCTCGTCATCTGGCTCTATCTCCTGCTCGGCAATGGCGGCTTCTGGCGCCTCACCGAGCACGACCGCCGTTTCGCGCCCACGGGGGCGCTGGTTCCCCAGGGCGCGCGCGTCGTCGCCGTCATTCCGGCGCGCGACGAGGCGGATGTCGTCGCCATCGGCCTTCGATCTTTGTTCCGCCAGGAGTTTTCGGGCCGGCTCGAGATCGTCCTCGTCGATGACGAGAGCTCCGACGGCACGGCCGAGGTCGCCCGCGCCTGCGCCCGCGAGGAGGGCGCCGAGGATCGTCTGACCGTGCTCCAGGGGTGCCCGGAGCAGGGCTGGACCGGCAAGCTCGCCGCCATGGACCGCGGCGTCGCTCATGTGCTCGGCTCCGGCGTCTCTCCCGATTTCGTGCTGTTTTGTGACGCCGACATCGCCTTCGCCCCCGGCCTCGTCGAGCGGCTCGTCGCCGGGGCGGCGGCGCGCGGAACCGTGCTCTCCTCGCTGATGGTCAAGCTGCGCTACGAGAGCCTCGCCGAGCGCTGGTTCGTGCCGGCTTTCGTCTTCTTCTTCCAGATGCTCTACCCCTTCCCCCGCGTGAACGACCCGAAAAGCCCGGTCGCCGGGGCGGCCGGCGGGGTGATGCTGGTCCGCCCCGCGGCGCTGGAGGAGGCCGGCGGTCTCCAGCAGATCCGCGGCGCGCTGATCGACGATTGCGCGCTCGGCAAGCTGATGAAGAAGCAGGGGCCGATCTGGCTCGGCCTCACCGACGACGCCTGGAGCCTGCGGCCCTATCCGCATTTGCGCGACATCGAGCAGATGGTGACGCGCTCGGCCTATGCGCAATTGGGCTATTCGCCCTGGCGTCTCGCCGGCGCGGTTCTCGGCATGGGCCTCGTCTATCTCGCGCCGCCCATTCTCGCCTTCGCGGCGTCGGAGCCGGCGGCTTATCTCGCGCTCGTCGCCTATCTATTGATGGCGCAGTCCTATATGCCGTCTCTGCGATTTTACGGACGCAATCGGCTCGGCGCCTTCGCCTTGCCGGCGGTCGCGGCCTGCTATACGTGGTTCACGCTATTGTCCGCGTGGCGGCACACACGCGGGCGCGGCGGCGCCTGGAAGGGCCGCTATCAGGCCCCCTGAGGAGGTTGAGCGAGATCACATGAGCGACATCGCCGCCGCCGCTTCGGGGAAAGGCCATAAGGACGAGAATTTCCCCGTCGCCTCTCTGTTCGCGCCGCGCCATCGCGCGGCCGTCCTCGCCTTTTACGATTTCGTGCGCGCCGCGGACGATATCTCCGACCATGCGACGCTCCCCGGCGATCAGAAGATCGCCATGCTGGACCGCATGGAGGCCGCGCTGCTCGGCTCCGGCGAGGATATTCCCGTCGCCTCGCGGCTGCGCGCCGAGCTGGCCGAGCGCGGCCTCGAGCCCCGCCATGCGCAGGATCTGCTCATCGCCTTTCGCCGCGACGTGACGCAATTGCGCTATAGAGACTGGGACGATCTCATCGGTTACTGCCGCTATTCGGCCATGCCGGTCGGCCGCTTCGTGCTGGACGTCCATGGCGAGGATCGCGCGCGGACATGGGCGGCCAATGACGCCCTCTGCGCGGCGCTGCAGATCATCAATCATCTGCAGGATTGCGCGAAAGATTATCGCAATCTCGATCGGGTCTATCTGCCGCAGGACATGCTCGCCGCCGCTGGCGCGAGCGTCGAGATGCTCTCCGCCGATCGCGCCTCGCCGCAGCTCGCCGCGACTTTGCGCGCGCTGGCCGAGCGCACGCAGGAGCTGCTGAAGGAGAGCGCGCCTTTCGCCGATCTCATTGTCGACACGCGCCTCGCCATGGAAGTGGGCGCGATCCAGCGCCTCGCCGAGACGCTCACCGCGCGGCTACGCGTCGCCGATCCGCTGAGCGAGAAGGTCCACGCCTCCAAGCGCCAATATCTCCTCACGGCGCTCGCGGGCGCCGGGACCACTCTGCTGCGCCGGCTCATATCGCCGCGCGTCGCCGCTGCGAGCGTCGCGCGATGAGCATGGAGACGATCGCCCCCGAGGCGCCGCGGGTCGCCGCGAAAAGCTCTTTCTATCTCGCCATGCGCATTCTCGAGCCCGAGCGGCGCGATGCGATGTATGCGATCTATGGCTTCTGCCGCGCCGTCGACGACATTGCGGATGAGGAGGGCGACCGCGCCCTGCGCCTCTCCCAGCTCGACGATTGGCGGCGCGATCTCGATGCGCTCTATGCCGGCCGCACGCATCAGCGCTGCGCCGATCTGGCGCGGCCGGTGCGCCGCTTCGGCCTCGAGCGCGCCGATTTCGAGGCGGTCATAGACGGCATGGCCATGGATGTCGTCGAGGACATTCGCGCCCCGGAATGGGATCGGCTCGATCTCTATTGCGATCATGTCGCGAGCGCCGTGGGGCGGCTCTCGGTGCGCGTCTTCGGTCTCGCCGACGAGGTGGACTGCGCCGCCGGCGCGCTGCCGACCAAGGCGCGAATGCTCGCCTATCACATGGGCCGCGCGCTGCAGCTCACCAATATTCTGCGCGATCTCGACGAGGACGAGGCGCGCGGGCGGCTCTATCTCCCGCGCGAGGCGCTGGAGGCCGCCGGCGTCGCGGATTTCTCGCGCGGCGCTGTGCTGGCGCATCCCGGCCTGCCGCAAGTCTGCGCGGCGGTGGCCGAGCGTGCGCGCAAGCATTATGCGGAGTCGGAGCTGCTGATGCGCGTCTCGCCGCAGAGCGCGGTGAAGGCGCCCTATCTGATGGCGACGGCCTATCGCTCGGTTCTCGACCGTCTGGTGGCGCGCGGCTTCGCGCCGCCGCGCGCGCCGGTCTCCGCCTCGCGGACGAAAGTCCTGCTGGCCCTGCTCAGATTCGCGCTGACGTGAGCGGAACCACCCATATCATCGGCGCCGGTCTCGCCGGACTTTCCTGCGCCATTCGCCTGACCGATGAAGGCCGCAGCGTCGCGCTCTATGAGGCCGCGCGCATGGCGGGCGGGCGCTGCCGCTCCTATCATGATTCCAGCCTCGATCTCGTCATCGACAATGGCAATCATCTGCTGCTCTCCGGCAATTCCACGGCGCTCGATTACGCCCGCCGTATCGGCTCGGTGGACGAGCTGGTCGGGCCGAAGGAATGCGCTTTCGATTTTTTGGACACGCGCGATGGAACGCGCTGGCGCATGAGGCCGAACGCCTCGCGCCTGCCCTGGTGGATTTTCGTGCGCGATCGCCGCACGCCCGGCACGGCGCCTGCGGATTATCTCGGTGCGATCGGCATTCTCCTCGCCAAAAAGGGCGCGACCATCGGCGAGGCGATGAAATGCTCCGGCGTGCTCTATGAGCGGCTGTGGGGGCCTGTGCTGCTCTCCGCGCTCAACACCGAGCCGCGCGAGTCCTCCGCCGCTCTCGCCGCCGCCGTGCTGCGCGAGACGCTGGCCGCCGGCGGCGCCGCCTGCCGTCCGCTGGTCGCGCGGCGCGGGCTCGGAACGGCATTCATCGAGCCGACGCTGACCACTCTCGCCGCCCGCGGCGCCGCGCCGCGCTTCGCCGCGCGCCTGAAGGGCATCGAATTTTCCGAGGAGCGCGCCACAGCGCTCGATTTCGGCGACGAGAAAATCGCGCTCGGCGAGAATGATCGCATCGTTCTCGCCGTCCCGCCCTGGGCGGCGCAGGAGCTCGTTCCGGGCCTCGTCGCGCCGGATGATTTCCGCGGCATCGTCAATGCGCATTTCAAGATCGCGCCGCCCCCTGGCCAGCCGGCGCTGCTCGGCATGATCGGCTCGCTCACCGAATGGCTGTTCGCTTTCGAGGACAGGCTCTCGGTGACGATCAGCGGCGCCGATCGGCTGATGGACGATTCCCGCGAGAGCCTCGCCGAGCGCATATGGGCCGAGGTCGCCGCCGCTACCGGCCTGCCGGAGGAGCTGCCGCAATGGCAGATCGTGAAGGAAAAGCGCGCCACTTTCGCCGCGACGCCGGCGCAGCAGGAGCGCCGCCCCGGCGCAGTGACGCGCTGGCGCAATCTCTTCCTTTCCGGCGATTGGACCGCGACCGGGCTTCCGGCGACGATCGAAGGCGCGATCAGATCGGGCTATCGCGCGGCGGAACTGGCGGCGCGGTCGTAAAAATCCCGGCTCCCCGGCGGGAGCGGTCATCGGGAGGCGGCGAGACGCTCGGCGTCGCGGGTCGGCGCATTTTTCGATAGGCGCGTCAGGCGTAGCGGCAGCGCGCCTTTCGGCCGCGTCGCGAAGCTCGGCGCCAGCTCCAGCCGATGGCCGGGGACGGTGTCGAAACGGAACTCGCGCAGCAGCGTCGCGACGATGGTCGCCATTTCGGTGAGCGCGAAGCCCATGCCGACGCAAATGCGCGGCCCCGCGCCGAAGGGCAGATAGGCGTAGCGATGGCGCGCCTTCACCTTCTCCGGCGCGAAACGGTCGGGGTCGAAGCCGGTGGGATCGTCCCACAGTCTCTCGTGCCGATGCAGGCACCAGGTCTGCACATAGATCGGCTCCTTGGCGGCGACGCGATAGGGGCCGAGCGTCGTATCCTCGCGCGGCTGCCGGCCGAGCGCCGCGAAAGGCGGGAAGAGCCGCATCGATTCCTGCAGGACCTGCCGCGTGAAGGTGAGATTTTCGACCGTCTCCGGCGTGATTTCGCTGTTCCCGGCGATGCGCTCCGCCTCCTCGCGGGCGCGCTCCTGCGTCGCCTGATCCTTGGCCAGCAGCCAGAAGGTCCAGGCCAGCGCGACGGCGGAGGTCTCATGGCCGGCGAGCAGAAAGCCGTGCAGATTGGCGACGAGCTCGGCGTCGGTCATCACGCGCCCGCTCTCCGGGTCCTTGGCGGAGAGCAGCAGGCCCATTATGTCGCGCGTCGCCTCGGGCCGGGCGCGGCGCTCGGCGAGCAGCTTCACCGTCTCCTCATGCACGAAGCGCGAGCCGGCGCGCGCGGCGAGCAGGCCCGGATAGGGCGCCCAATCCGGCGGCAGGCGGAACATCACCGCCAGCATTCGCCAAGCAAAACTGCCGAGAACCGGACGCAGCGCCGCGATGAAGCCCTCGCTGTCGAAATTCTCTGACGCGCCGAAGACGGCCTTCTCGATGACGGCGAAGGTCGTGCGCGACATGGCCTCGGTGATCTCCACCTCGGCGCCGTCGCCGAGCCGGCGCCATTCGGCGGCCTGCGCCTGCGCGCAGCCGACAAAAAAGGGCACGAGCGCCAGAATATTCTCGTAACGAAAGGCGGGCGAGATGGCGCGCCGCTGCCATTTCCATTCGGCGCCTTCCGAGAAGAACAGCGTGTCGCCCTCTACCGGCCCGCGCAGCGCCTTGCTCGCTATGTCGTCGCGGCGAAACGCCTCGGCGCGCGTGACCAGCAGCTCCTCGATCAGCTCGGGGCTGACGACATAATGCATTCGCGGGAAGAACGGCCAGAGTCCATCGGTGGAGAAAAAGTCGGTCCGGTAGGCCTCGGGCGCGTAATTCTCGAGGTAATTGCGCGATACGGCGAGAAACGAAGGCTTTTCCCGCGGGGTGAAAGGGGAAAAATCGGGATCGTGAAACATCGCTGGCTCTCCATCGAAAGCGTCGATCCCGCATACCATACCAAACAGTATGCTTTTGGCAACCGGCAGATTGGCATGTAACGTGGCGCGAGCACCGGGCCAGGACGAATGAGCAGCAGCGCGCGATTCAAAAAGGAGGATTGGCTGGGGCTCGGCGCCGGCCTGCTGGCCGAGGAGGGGCCGGCGGCGCTCACCGTCGAGCGGCTGACCGCGGCCGCGCGGCGCACCAAGGGCAGCTTCTACCATCATTTCGCCGATCGTGACGCCTTCCTGCGCGCGCTGATGGAGCGCTGGCGCGTTCAGGCGATCGATGTCGCCAGCGCCCGCTATGCGCAGGACACTTCGCCCAAGGCATGGCGAAAGCTGCTGCGCGAGGGGCCGTTCGAGATCGACTTTCGCTTCGAGCGCGAGGTGCGGCGGCTCGCGGCGAGCGAGCCGATCGTGCGGGCGATGCTCCACGAGATCGACCAATCCCGCATCCATGGCCTCGCCTGCGTGCTGACGCAGATGCGGCCGGACATAGACGATCCGCACGCCTTCGCCGCAATTCAATATGCGACCGTGGTCGGCCTGCAATGGTTGATCGACGACCCGCATGATCCGCGCATCGCAGCCATTTGCCGGACCGGAAACCGGCTGTTCGGCATAGACGAGCCGGACGCGGAATGACCGCCCGGGAGCCGTCTCCTTCCCGGAACGGTTGCGTCCTCCCGCGATTGGCGGCATTTAGAAAAAATCCTGTCACCCGCGGCCCCGCCGGGCCCGCCCTTGAAAAGAGCGAGAGAGAATGAGCGCGACCGAGACCACCTCCACGAACTGGCTGCCCGACGCCAAGGCGGCTTTCGCCTCCGTGGAGGCGCTTTACGGCCGCGCGCTCGCCGCCGTCCGCGCCCGCGTCACCAAGGACGGCAAGCTCTCCAATGAGCTGATCGAGGTGGAGCAGCACGCCGCCCACGGCCTCTCCTGGTTCGCCACCTATGTGCAGGGCCTGCGCGAGCTGCTCGCCTACGCCGACCGCCTCTCGGCCGAGGGCGCCTATGGCGAGGTGGAGAATCTCCTCACCCGCATCGGCTTCGCCGAATATCTGGCGCAGGTTTTCGGCGGCATTCCGATGAGCCAGGGCGAGTTCGTCCGCCTCTCCGATTTCGGCCTTTCGCCGGCCGACATCGCCGCCGCCCGCATTCCGCAAGTGGACGGCCTCGTCGCCTCCGGCCTCACTACCGCCAACCGCGCCCGCCTCGCCGAGCTGATCGACCATCACGAGGCCGCCGAGACCATCGGCGCCACCGGCCTCGACGAGACGCTCGAAGCCATCCGCAGCGAGATGCGCAAATTCGCGTCCGACAATGTGACGCCGCACGCCCATGAATGGCATTTGAAGAACGACTACATCCCGCTCGAGGTCATTTCCGGCCTTTCCGAGCTGGGCGTCTTCGGCCTCACCATTCCCGAGGAATATGGCGGCTCCGGCATGGGCAAGATCGCCATGTGCGTCGTCTCGGAGGAACTGTCGCGCGCTTACATCGGCGTCGGCTCGCTCGGCACGCGCTCGGAAATCGCCGGCGAATTGATCCTCGTCGGCGGCACGGAAGAGCAGAAGCAGAAATATCTGCCCAAGATCGCCAGCGGCGAAATCCTGCCCACCGCCGTCTTCACCGAGCCGAACAATGGCTCCGACCTCGCGAACCTGCGCACCCGCGCGACGCGCGAGGGCGATGTCTATAAGGTCGTCGGCAATAAGACCTGGATCACGCATCCGGTGCGCGCCGATGTGATGACGCTGCTCGTGCGCACCAATCCCAATGAGAAGGGCTACAAAGGCCTCTCCATGCTGCTCGCCGAAAAGCCGCGCGGCACGGATGAGACTCCCTTCCCGGCCAAGGGCATGACCGGCGGCGAGATCGAGGTGCTCGGCTATCGCGGCATGAAGGAATTCGAGATCGGCTTCGACAATTTCGAGGTGCCGGCCGAAAATCTTCTCGGCGGCGAGGAGGGCAAGGGCTTCAAGCAGCTGATGGAGACCTTCGAATCCGCCCGCATTCAGACGGCGGCGCGCGCGCTCGGCGTCGCCCAGGCGGCGCTCGATCTCGGCCTGCGCTACGCCAAGGAGCGCGTGCAATTCGGCAAGCCGCTGTTCGCCTTCCCGCGCGTCTTCGACAAGATCGTCACAATGGCGGTCGAAATTCACGTCGCCCGCCAGATCACCTACTTCGCCGCGCGGGAAAAGGACGAGGGCAAGCGCTGCGATCTCGAGGCCGGCATGGCCAAGCTGCTCGGCGCGCGCGTCGCCTGGGCGGCTGCGGACAATGCGCTGCAGATTCACGGCGGCAATGGCTTCGCCCTGGAATATCCGGTCTCCCGCGTCCTCTGCGACGCGCGCATCCTCAACATCTTCGAGGGCGCGGCGGAGATTCAGGCGCAGGTCATCGCGCGGCGTCTGCTGGAAGGCTGAGGAAGTAGAGTAGAATTGAGGTGTTCACCCTCCCTCTTTAGGAGCCTTCAGGGGGAGGGTCGGACCGCGAAGCGATCCGGGGTGGGGTCGCCGGCAGACACTCGGGGCGTCGCCCTTCGACATATCCGGACGAATGTCGTCGCGGGAAAGTTGAACGGAGCCGCCGACATGCTATCTTGTCGACTATGACCGCTCTGACGATCGACACCCTCGCCATCGTGCAGGTTTTACGCAAGAGAGGCTTCTCGGAAGAGCAGGCCATCGGCGTCGTCGAGGCGTTTCGCGAGATCGACGCTGGCCTTCTCGCGACAAAATCGGACATTCGCGAGGTCGAGGCCAAGATCGAGAGCTCCTCCGCCAATCTCAAGGTGGACATTCTCCGCTGGCTCGTCGTCACGCAAATGGCGCTCGGCGGCTTCCTCCTCGCGGCGCTCAAGTTCTTGAGCTGACCCGCCGCCAGAGGCCCCTACTTCCGAAGCCACTCCGGCACCGAATCCAGCGCGATGAGCTGCTCCACGCTCGGGCGCTCGCGCACCACGGCCCATTTCTCGCCGTCGACGAGGACCTCCGGCGCGAGCGGGCGACTGTTGTAGGTGCCCGCCTGCACAGCGCCATAGGCGCCGGCCGTCAGAATCGCCAGAAGATCGCCCTGCGCCGGCTCCGGGATCGAACGCCCGAGCGCGATGTAATCGCCCGTCTCGCAGACCGGCCCGACGACATCGGCGATAATGCGCGGATGCGACGGCGACGCCTGCGCGACCGGGATCAGCTCGTGCCAGGCGTCATAGAGCGTCGGGCGCACGAGATCATTCATGCCGGCGTCGACGATGACGAAAGACTTGGCCTCGCCCTGCTTCACATAGAGCACGCGCGTGACCAATATTCCCGAATTGCCGACGATGAGCCGCCCCGGCTCGAACAGCAATTTGCACCCGAGCCCCGCCATATGGCGGCGCACGATCTCGGCGTAGCGATCCGGGTGATAGGAGGCCGGGTCCTCGCCCTCGTGATAGGGAATGCCGAGCCCGCCGCCGAGATCGACATGGGAGATTTCGTGCCCATCGGCGCGCAGCCCCGCGACCAGCTCGGCGAGCAGCGAGAAAGCCTCGTCGAAGGGCGAAAGATCGGTGATCTGCGAGCCGATATGCATATCGACGCCCGTGACCTCTATGCCCGGCAGCTTCGCGGCATGGGCGTAGATTTCGCGCGCGCGCGACAGCGGCACGCCGAATTTATTCTCGGCGAGGCCGGTCGAAATCTTGGCGTGGGTCTTGGCGTCGACGTCCGGATTGACGCGCAAGGAAATATGCGCGCGCGCGCCCTTGCCGGAGGCGATGCGGGAAATTTCGGTGAGCTCGGGCTCGGATTCCACATTGAAGCAGAAAATGCCCTCGTCGATCGCCAGCGCGATTTCCGTCTGCGTCTTGCCGACGCCGGAAAAAGTGATCTTGCTCGCGGGAACGCCGGCGGCGCGGGCGCGCTTCAGCTCGCCGCCGGAGACGACGTCCATTCCGGCGCCGAGGCCGGCCAGCAGCGTCAGCACCGCCTGATTGGAATTGGCTTTCAGCGCATAGCAGACCAGCGCGTCGAGCCCGGCGAAGGCCGCCGAGAAGACCTGGAAATGCCGGCGGATCGTCGTCGCCGAATAGCAGTAGAAGGGCGTTCCGACCTGCTCGGCGATTTTCGCCAACGGAACCTCGTCGGCGTGCAGCGCGCCGGCGCGATAGTCGAAGTGATGCATGTCGTTCTTATCTAGTCCAGCAGAGGATCGAGGATGAAGGGATATTGCTCGGGCGGACGGAAACCCGGCGTGCCGGGGATATATTCCACCGCCTTCACATCCTCGGCGACCGGCGTCGCGCCGCCGACGGGGGTGAGCGTCGTCTTCTGCGCCACCACGGCCTTGGGCCGCGCCGCGACCTCGGGCGGATAATCGAGCGGGCCGCGCCGCCCGCAGCCGGAGAGCGCGAGCGCGAGAATCAGAAGCGTCGCCGCCGAACGCGGCCGGAGCAGATCAGCCATAAGTCTCATCCATCGGAGCCCGAGCGGGAGGGGGTGACACCCCTAAGTCTCGGGGACGCCCCAACCCCGGACCGCTTCGCGGTCCGACCCTCCCCCTCCAGGGGAGGGTGAAAGTGCGCGGCACTATAGACGAAAGCGCGCAGATGACGAGACCGCGCGCGCTCACTATTCAAAGCTGAAGGGGCGAGCTCCAGAAGACGGCGCTGACGGTTTCCCCGTCCTTCGAGACGGCGGCTGCGCAGCTTCCTCAGGATGAGGGTTTGATCGAGGCGCGATCGGTCGGGCGGAGGCTCAGGCGAACAGCCATTGCTTGAGCGAAAAGCCCGAGCTCAGCGTTTTCCGATAATTCTCATAGAGCGCCAGATGGCCGGTCGCGGGCTTGGGCAGCTCGTTCTTCTTCAGCTTGCGGAAGAAGGGGCCGAGAATATCCTCGAAATTCTGCGTCGTGTAGCGCCCGCCATAGCGGTCGGAGACGCGCTCGGCGACATTGGCGAACAGCAGGATCAGCGCCTTGAACAGCGCCGGATTGACGATGTTCGCCTCCGCCCCGTGATAGCGCAGGCCGTTGAGGCAGGCGCGCAAATAGGCGTTGAGCACCTGATAGACGTCCTGCGGCGAGGCGTCGACGAACGCCTTGTCGATGGATTTCAGCGCGGCGTTGAAGGTCACGCGCGAGATTTTGCCCTTGCGCCGCTCCGAGGGGCTGAGCAGCCCGGCGAGCACGCTCTTCTCGTCATTGGAGAAGAGATCGAAGACATTGTGCAGCAGCGCTTCGGCCTCGGTCTCCGATTCGGAGAGGCGGCGAATGTCGAGCAGCAGCTCCGGCGGCACCGGTCGCTGCTTGGTGTTGATGTCAACGAACAGCTGACATTCCTGCGCGCGGGTCAGCCTGTTGTAGACGACGACCGGCACTTTCACGCTCTTGGCCGCGAGATTGAAGCCGTAGACGCGATGCTGCCCGTCGATGATGAGAAACGAACGCGGATCCTTGCGGAAGGTCAGCTCGCCGCTCTGGCGGTCGAAATGGAGCTGGGCGCGCGGCTGCGCGGAGAGAATGATCGCGCTCGGCACGCTGCCGAATCCGCTGTCGATATAATCGGCGATCTCTCTCGCGCGCTTCTTGTCGAGCAGGCGCTGAAAGCCGTCTATGGGATTGTCGAGCCGCGCCTCCACAGTGCAGGTGGCGGCGAGCAGATCGCTCGGCAAAACCAGCGTATAGAAGCGGTGCTTGCCTTGGGTGACGAGCAAGGCGGGCGCTTTGGCGAGGCGCGCATCGCCCGGCGGCCGTTGAAAATCCGTCTCATCGTCGCGCTGGCTCGGAAGCGCGGCTTCGAGCGCAGGCTCGACCTCGCTCGGCTCGGCATGATCGGAAGGCGGCGCGTCGATCGGATTTTCCATGTTCAGATCCTTCGGGAAAGCGCGCCGGAAGGGCCGGCGAATCGTCGCATTGAACCGAATCGAACAGGTAACCGGCCAAATCCTAGCCGCGAGGCGGCAAAGAACAAGGCGAATCGCATCCCGTCGCACAAAAAAACCGGCTCCTTTCGGAGCCGGCTTGTTTTCTCTGCGCTTTGGCGCCGCTCAATATTTGGCGAGCACCGGCTGCAGAAGGCCGCCGCCGAAGCGATAGGTGACGCCCGCCGAGACGACGATCGGATTGATCGGCAGCGACACTTTGACCGGAACGAAGATCGGTCCGAGCGCCGGCGCCCCCGGCACGAAAGCGACGGCCGTCGCGTGAACCATCGGATGAATGCCGATATATTTGAAGTCGACGTTCACGCCCCAATGCTCGTTGAACATATAGTCGAAGCCGACTTGGCCGACCGGACCCCAGGACGGCGCGACCGTCGCCCATTGGAAGGTGGCGAGCGCTCCGGGCAGGCCGAGACCGGCCAGCGTCGAGCCCGGCGCGAAGGGGATGCCCCAGACGTCGTTGTTGACGCGCGTGCCCCAGAAAGTGGTGAAGTTCACGCCGACGCCGAGATAGGGCTGGAACTGGCCGAAATTGGTGAAGTGATACTGCGCCATCAGGGACGGCGGGAACACCCAGGAGCGCGCGAAGTCGCTGGCGATGGTGCCCGTGCCCTGAATGTGATGCGGCGAGACGCAGCAGATCGCCTCGATCGCCCAGTTCTTCGTCAGGTAATAGGCGACGTCGAGCATGGGAATGACCGACGTCGAGGTGTTGGTGCTGGCGCCGGAGATCACGCCATTCGCGCCGGTGAGGCCCGAGAGGCGGCCGATGGAGCCGAGCGCCGGATGGGCGATGCCTTGATCATAGACAGTGCCATGGCCATCCAACGGAATGACGCTGCCGATCTTCAGGCGAACCTGGAAGGGCTGATAGCTGTCGACGAAGGCCGGCGGCGGCGGCTCCTTGAGCGACGACAGTCCGTCGGAACGCGAGACGAGGCCGGGCGCGAAGGGGTCGAAGTGCCAGTTGAGGCCGACGCGGACATTGTGGAAGCGGGTCGGCGAATTCTGCGTCGCGGCGAAGACGGGCGTCGTCGTGCCGAGGATCGCCGCCGTGCCGCCGTTCAGAGAGACGGAATTGGCGTTGGTCGAGCCGAGATCGACATAGAGATATTCGGCCTTGACCGACCAGTTCGGGATCGGAGACCACTCGACGCCGCCGCCCGCCGTCCAGCCGGTGCGCGTGTCGTCGGAATAGCCATGGCCGACGGCGCCTCCGGCGAAGCCCGCAGCGGCGGCGGCGGCGAAATTATCGGCGAAGCCGACATTGTGGATCACCTGGCCATAGGCGAAGCCGCCCGTGCCGTAGACCATCAGATTGGGAATGGACGGAAGCACGAAGCCGACGCGGCCGCGGACAGTGCCGAACCAGTCGACGGCTTTGGTCGAATCGGCGGTCTGCAGATGCGCGCCGGTGGCGTCGAAAACGCCGATCCCGGATTTCGCCTTGCTCTCCACGTCTGTGGCCTGAATATCGGCCTCGAGGCCGAGGACCAGCCAGGGGTTGACCTGATAATTATAGCCGACCTGTCCGCCGCCGATGACGCCGTGCAGATCCTGCGAGGCGCCCCAGGCCGAGCCCAGCGGCACGGCGGGAGCCAGAGAGCCGGGCGAAATATAGCCGAGACCGCCGGTCTCCCGGCTGGAATCGCCGAAGCCATAGCCGATGTTGATGCCGCCGTAGAGGCCGGTCCAGCTGAAGGCCGGGGGCGGCGGCGGCGGCGGCGCGCTCTTCATCGAGGGAAGATCGGCCGCCTGAGCCGTAGCGCTCGCTGCGGTCAAAACGGATGCGGCGAGCGCGCCGCGCAAAACTCTTCTCATCAGGCTCCCCCGTCTATTGCTCTCTCTAGGACCGGCGCGAAACGCGTCCTTGTCCGAGTCGTGACCAAATTGCGCCGATTTTCTGCGGGAGGACTTGACCTAGATCAAAGATTGCGCCGTCTCACAATTCTTTCTCTCCAGCTGTGGCTCTTTGGCAACAGGGGAGCAATGGGGCGTCGCTGTTGCCATCGCGCGGCGATCCTATTAATCGAGTGGCGAACCGCCGGATTCTTCGGCCTTTCCGGGCAGAATCGGGGGAATCGCGGCAGATTCGTCGGCAAACGGCCCGCGCGGAGCTCGGCCTAGGCTGCGACGATTTGACTTCCAGGCGACAGAGCCGAAACCCGCTCTCGAAGCGGCGCCGGCGGGGGAGACACAATGCTCGAAGCGGCCTTGGCGCATGGGCTGAAGACAGAGGAATATGAGCGCATTGTCGCGCTGATCGGCCGCGCGCCGAGCCTCACCGAGCTCGGAATATTCTCGGCCATGTGGAACGAGCATTGTTCCTACAAGTCTTCGCGCATTCATCTGCGCAAGCTGCCGACCAAGGCGCCCTGGGTCATCAAAGGGCCGGGCGAGAACGCCGGCGTCATCGACATAGGCGGCGGCGACGCCTGCGTGTTCAAGATGGAGAGCCACAACCACCCGTCCTTCATCGAGCCCTATCAAGGCGCCGCGACGGGCGTGGGCGGCATATTGCGCGATGTCTTCACAATGGGCGCGCGGCCGATCGCCTGTTTGAATCTCCTGCGTTTCGGCCGGCCGGCTCACCCCAAGACGCGGCGGCTCGTCGCCGGCGTGGTCGCGGGCGTCGGCGGCTATGGCAATTCCTTCGGCGTGCCGACAGTGGGCGGCTCGACCGAATTCGACGAATCCTATGACGGCAATATTCTCGTCAACGCCATGGCGGTCGGCCTCGCCCGCGCCGATTCCATTTTCTATTCGGCGGCGGCGGGCGTCGGCAATCCGATCGTCTATCTCGGCTCCAAGACCGGCCGCGACGGCATTCACGGCGCCAGCATGGCCTCCGCCTCCTTCGAGGCCGACGCCGAGGAGAAGCGCCCGACCGTGCAGGTCGGCGATCCTTTCTCGGAGAAGCTGCTGCTCGAGGCCTGTCTCGAGCTGATGGCCTCGGGCGCCGTCATCGCGATCCAGGACATGGGCGCGGCCGGCCTCACCTCCTCGGCGGTGGAGATGGGCGCCAAGGGCAATCTCGGCATAAGGCTCGATCTCGACGCCGTGCCCTGCCGCGAAGAGGGCATGACCGCCTATGAGATGATGCTCTCGGAGAGCCAGGAGCGTATGCTCATGGTGCTGAAGCCCGAGAAGGAGAAAGAGGCCGAGGCCATTTTCGTGAAATGGGGCCTCGATTTCGCGATCATCGGCAAGACCACCGACGATCTGCGCTTCGTGGTCGAGCACAAGGGCGTCGTCGAGGCCGATCTGCCGATCAAGGAGCTCGGCGACGAGGCGCCGGTCTATGACCGTCCCCATGTCCCGACGCCCAAGGCGCCGATTCTGGACGCCGACGCCATCGCCCCCGCTCGCTCGAACCGGGAGGCGCTGTTGGCCCTGCTGGCGACGCCGGACCTCTGCTCCAAGCGCTGGGTATGGGAGCAATACGACCATCTCATTCTCGGCAATACGGTGCGCGCGCCGGGCGGCGACGCCGCCGTGGTGCGCATTCGCGACGAGCGCAAGGGCCTGGTGCTGACCACCGACGTCACGGCGCGCTATTGCGCGGCCGATCCGGTCGAAGGCGGCAAGCAGGCGGTGGTCGAAGCCTGGCGCAATATTTCCGCGCGCGGCGGCCAGCCTCTGGCGCTCACCGACAATCTCAATTTCGGCAATCCCGAAAAGCCCGAGATCATGGGCCAGTTCGTCGGCTGCCTACAAGGCATTGGCGAGGCGGCGCGGGCGCTCGACTTCCCGATCGTCTCCGGCAATGTCTCGCTCTACAATGAGACGCAGGGAACCGGAATTCTGCCGACTCCGGCGATCGGCGGCGTCGGCGTGATATCGGACGTCGCGCTCGCCTCCACCATCGCTCTGCCCGGGGGCGGCAAGACCATTCTGCTCATCGGCGAGACGAAAGGCTGGCTCGGCCAGTCGCTCTATCTGCGCGATCTTTCCGGCCGCCGCGACGGCGCGCCGCCGCCGGTCGATCTCGAGGCCGAGAAGCGCAATGGCGATTTCGTGCGCGCGCTCGTGCTCGAGCGGCGGGCGCTCGCCGTCCATGATCTCTCGGACGGCGGCCTCGCCGTGGCGCTCGCCGAAATGGCCATCGCCGGCGGCGTCGGCGCGACCATAGACAGCCTGCCGAGCGGGCCTGCCCATGCGGTCCTCTTCGGCGAGGATCAGGCGCGCTATCTGGTCGTGGCCGAGCCGGCGGAAGCGGCGGCGATCGAGGCGGATGCGAAGGCCGTGGGCGTCGCGGTTCTCCCTCTCGGCGCCACCGGCGGAAACGAGTTGAATCTCCCTGGTGAGGCGCCGATATTGCTTTGCGACGTACAACATGCGCAGCAGGCGCCGTTGCCGGCCTATATGGCCGGGGACGACAGCGTCTTCGCTTAGAGGCTTTTAGGAGGTCGAAGCGCAATGGCGATGGAAAGAAGTGAAATCGAGCGTCTCATCAAGGCGGCCATTCCCGACGCCGTGATCGAGATCACCGCGCTCGCCGACGACGGCGATCATTGGGCCGCCTCGGTGAAGTCGGAAACCTTTCGCGGCAAGAGCCGCGTGCAGCAGCATCAGATGGTCAACAAGGCTTTCGGCGAGCGCCTCGGCGGCGAGCTGCACGCTCTGGCGCTGACCACGATCGCTCTCTAAAATCGTTTCCACGCCCGGCGGAGCGCGCCGGGCCGCCTGCAACGGAACCTTGAATTCCGCTAGACGAGGTAATCCCATGTCCGACTCCACCACTGCCCAGATCAAGGCTGAAATCGACAGCGCCGACGTCGTGCTGTTCATGAAGGGCACGCCCGCCGCGCCGCAATGCGGCTTCTCCATGCAGGTCTGCCAGATTCTCGGCCATGTCGGCGTTCCCTTCAAGAGCGTCAATGTGCTGGCCGATCCCTTCATTCGCGACGGCATCAAGGCCTATTCGCAATGGCCGACCATTCCCCAGCTCTATGTGAAGGGCGAGTTCATCGGCGGCTGCGACATCACCCGCGAGATGTTCCAGTCGGGCGAGCTGACCGCGCTCTTCGACAAGGAAGGCATTCCGCACGCGCAGACGGCCAAAGCCTGACGTCTCGGTGTTTCTCCCTTCTCCCACGAGTGGGAGAAGGGAGAACCCTAACCGCCGATCTTGACGCCTTTCGTCTGCGCCAAAGCGACGACCAGCAGCCCGACATGCTGGCTGTTGATCATGCCGCCGCCGAGCGCCAACGCCAGCGCCTCCCGCCACGGGATGCGCTCGACGCGAATATCCTCGCCGCTGTCGAGCTTCAGAGGCGCAACCTCTTTCGCGCCCTCGCCAAAGAGGACATGAATCCAATTGGAGTGGGTCGCCGGATTGGGCGAAAGGCGCGCCAAATGTCGTAATGATGGCGCAGCGTGTCCGGTTTCTTCCAGCAGCTCGCGCGCGCCGGCGGCGACCGGGTCGCTCTCATGCGCGTCCAGCTTGCCGCCCGGCAGCTCCAGCGACGCCACGCCCGCGCCATGACGATATTGCCGCACCAGCAGCAGACAGTCCTCCTCGTCCAGAGCGACGACATGGACCCAATCTTCATATTCCAGCACATAATAGGGATCGAGCTGCGCGCCGCGCCGCGTCACGCAATGATCGGCGCGTAGATTGATCCAGCGGTCGCGAAGGAGAGTGCGGGACGATCGCACCTCCCAGGGCCGCAATATTTCGTCGCTCAACAGATCATCCTCAAGGCGTCGTCGGCGTCGGCCGCGAGGAGATTTCCGCCGTGCGCGTCACCAGAGAGCGGCCCTCTTCCGAATCCCAATTGGCCGGGCCCTGCATCAGGCCGATCTGGCAGCCGGAGCCGTCGATGAGAAAGGTCGTCGGCAGGCCCAGCGCCTGGCCGCTCTGGCGCAGCTGGAAGAAGATTTCCGCCTTGGGATCGGCGTAATAGGCGAGATTCTTCGCGCCGATCTCGCCGAGAAAAGCCTTGGGCCGCTCGAGCCTGGAGGTGTCGACATTGATCGTCACCACCTCGAACTTGTCGGAGCCGGCCGCCGCCTGCAGCCGATCGAGCGCGGCCATCTCGCCGCGGCAGGGAACGCACCATGTGGCCCACAGATTGAGCAGCACGGTCTTGCCCTTGAAATCCTCGAGCTTGCGCGGCTTTCCGTCCGGCCCGGTGAAGGTCACTTCGGGCATGGGCTCGGGCGCATTGGCGATCGACATGGCCGCGACCTCGCCCTTGGCGAGCGCCGACACGCGCTGCGAGGTCTCGCGCGAGGCGGCGCAAGCCTGGCTCACCACGCTCGTCTTGCCGCTCCCGCCGCCGTTCACGTATAGAACGCCGGCGACGGCGGCGACGGCGAGAGTCGCGCCCGCGATTTTCGGCAGATTGCCTCGGCTGGAGCTTTCCATCTGGTCGGTCATCGATCCTGTTCCGCGAGGAGTTATGACGAGCAAAATATGGGGGGGCCGCTTTCAGAGCGCAACCGATGCGATCCTGGAGGCGATCAACGTCTCCATCGATTTCGACAAGCGCCTCGGCCCACAGGATGTGCGGGGCTCCCTCGCTCATGTCGCCATGCTGGCCGAAACCGGCATAATCTCGGCCGAGGACGCCGCCGCCATCACGCGCGGTCTAGAACAAATCCGCGGCGAAATCGAGGAGGGGCGCTTCACCTTCTCGCGCGCGCTCGAAGACATTCATATGAATGTCGAGTCGCGCCTCGCCGAGCTCATCGGCCCGGCGGCCGGGCGGCTGCATACGGCGCGCTCGCGCAATGACCAGGTGGCGACCGATTTCCGCCTCTATGTCCGCGACGCGATCGACGACATAGACGCGCAGCTCGCCGATCTCCAGCTCGCCCTCGCCGAGAAGGCGCTGGAGGAAGCGGGCAGCGTGATGCCGGGCTTCACCCATCTGCAATCGGCTCAGCCCGTCACTTTCGGGCATCATCTGCTCGCTTATGTCGAAATGCTGGCGCGCGACCGCGGCCGCTTCGCCGACGCCCGCGCGCGGCTGAACGAATCTCCGCTCGGCGCGGCGGCGCTGGCCGGCACCTCCTTCCCCATTGATCGCGAGAAGACGGCCAAGGTGCTCGGCTTCGCGCGGCCGACGGCCAATTCCTTGGACAGCGTCTCCGATCGCGATTTCGTGCTGGAGACGCTTTCCGCAATGGCGATCTCGGCGACGCATCTCTCGCGTTTCGCCGAGGAGATCGTGCTGTGGACGACCTCGCAATTCGCCTTTGTCGCGCTCTCCGACAAATTCACCACCGGCTCGTCGATCATGCCGCAGAAGCGCAATCCCGACGCGGCCGAGCTGGTGCGCGGCAAGACGGGACGCATCATCGGCGCGCTACAGGCGATGCTCGTGGTGATGAAGGGCCTGCCGCTCGCTTATTCGAAGGATATGCAGGAGGATAAGGAAGGCACATTCGACGCGCTCGACAATTTCGCGCTCTGCGTGGCGGCGATGGCCGGCATGATTCGCGACATGAGCGTCGATCGCCCCCGAATGCGCAAGGCGGCGGGCGCGGGCTACGCCACGGCCACCGACCTCGCCGATTGGCTGGTGCGCGCGCTGAATCTGCCCTTCCGCGAGGCGCATCACGTGACCGGCCGCATCGTCGGAATCGCCGCCGAGCGCAATGTCGGCCTCGAGAAGCTGCCGCTGGCGACGATGCGGGAGGTCGAGCCGCGCATCACCGAGGATGTGTTCAGCGTGCTCGGCGTCGAGAAATCGGTGAAGAGCCGGGTGAGCTATGGCGGTACGGCGCCGGAGAATGTGCGCAAGCAGGCGCGGCGCTGGCTGAAGCATTTGGCGAAGAAGTAAACGTCTGAAGCCGGGCAGTCGGGTGAAGGTTTCCCCACCCTCGCGACGCGGGCGTCTCGAAGGATTGCGGCCGCTCGGCGCTGAAGCATCCTTCGAGGCTTTTTGCTGCGCAAAAAGCGTGTCGCATTTGGCCGGTATTATCGCTCCGGCTCGGATCGCGACCCTTGCAGCCGATGCGCGTCGAGCTTTTCTTTCTCGAGACGCGCTGTCGCTTCGCCGAGCGCTCGCTCGGACTTCACACGCCCATGGGCGAGGCGATTGGCGTCCGCCTCCGCCTCTTTGGCGCGTCTATCCCTGACCTTGCGGGCGCGTCGCAGATTGACGATCTCGCCCATGGCGAATCAGGTCTTTTTGCGGAAGGCGTCGATGGAGACGATTTTGGCGGCCTCGCCGCTCTCCTCCGCAGCAGCGGGCTCCGTCTCCTGACGCTTCTCGCTGCGGGCGGCGGGACGCGGGCCGTGCCGGGGCGGAGCCGCCTCGCCGGCGGGCTGCGGCCGGGCGGGAAAACGGGTCGGCTCCTCTTCGCGGGCGGGGGCGAGCTCGTCCACCTCCCATTTGAGGCCGAAATCGACGGAAGGGTCGGAGAAGACCGTCACCGCATCGAAGGGCACATAGAGCTGCTCGGGAATGCTGCGGAAGGACAGGCCCACCGAAAAGCCGCGCTCGTCGACGAGGAGATTGGAATATTGATGCTGCAGGATGATGGTCATCTCCTGCGGCCATTGCTCGGCGAGGCGCTTGGAGATTCTGACCCCCGGCGCCTTGGTGCGGAAGCTGATGGTGAAATGATGATCGCCCGGCAGACGGCCGGCCGCCGCCGCATCGGCGAGAACCTTGCGCATGACGCCGCGCAGCGCGTCCTGGACGAGAAGATCGTATCTGATGAGGTCGGTGGACATGACGCTCGCCGAGAACCCCTGTTCGCTCTGCCCCGTCGGGACGAAAGTGGAGGCTTCTGTTGCCAGGCGCCTCCGAGCCCCGCCTAGAAGTGCAACCCCCTAGGGCTTGAATCCCAGTACCTTCACTGCATTACGCAGCGACGGCCACCGGAGCATAGTTGTCGTTGGCAACTATAAGGTTTGACCCGATAACGGCGGTATCATGCCGAGCGAAAAAGCACCCTTTACGCCCTCGTCGATCCTATTTCGCCCCCGCCACAAGCCGCGACGTGAAGATTTCGCGTGACGGCCTCTGGTGGAGGCGCCGGGTACCGCCCCCGGGTCCGATAGGTTTATTACGGAGTTCGTTTATCGCCATAGCCGCCCCGAGAGGCGGCAGCTCACAATATACGCATTAAGGGACGATGCGGAAAGGGGCTGCGCGCAAAGCTTCGTCGATCTCCCCGACTTTCTGCACGGACGCCGAAAACGCCCGCCGAGGATCGGCGGGCGTTTCGCGAGCTGGCTCGGGGAGATCGCCGGGCTCGGATCAGTTGTGCTTGGGCGCGTCCTTGACCGTCAGCCCGTCCTTGACCTGGGCGAACAGCGCATCGGTCAGAATGCGGTTCTTCACCAGCTCATCGGTGGATTTATAGGGCCGGCCCTTC
Source organism: Methylosinus sp. RM1 (assembly GCF_011378635.1). Classification (NCBI taxonomy): domain Bacteria; kingdom Pseudomonadati; phylum Pseudomonadota; class Alphaproteobacteria; order Hyphomicrobiales; family Methylocystaceae; genus Methylosinus; species Methylosinus sp. RM1. The sequence goes on along the minus strand of NZ_WOVC01000009.1, from coordinate 156,671 downwards.
ACGATCGCCTCGGCCAGAGTGTGGGTGAGGCCCTTGACGGCGGAGAGCTGCTCCACCGTGGCGGCGTTGATGTCGAGCGGCGCGGAGACGGCGACGACCTGCTTGACCGGGGCGGCGACGGTGGAGGCGGGGCCCGCCGGGGCCTTGGCGGCCGGGGCGGTCGCGGTCTGGGCGAAAGCCGGAGCGGAAGCGAAGAGGGCGATGGCGAGAATGGCGTTGGTCTTCATGATGGCTGTCTCCTTGGACCGGGACATTTCCCCGATCGACGAACGCATCATGCCGGCGCCCCGCTGAACCCGTTTTGAATGCGGCGTTCAGCTGAAATTCAGCCGCCGAGCCCGGGCTTCATTTGCTCTTCAGGCAGGAGACCGCCGCCGGCAGGCAGGCCGCGCCGACCATGGAGCAGGCCGCCGAGCCATCCTCCAGCCGGGCGCAGACGAGGCAGCCGTCGGTCCATTCGAGGCAGGACGGATGATCCTCGCCATAGGCTTGCGACGGCTTTTCCTCCACGGCGAAGGCCATGTTCGCGCAGAAAAACGCGAGGGCGAAGGCCGCGCGCGCAATCACGCTTCGCCCACGCGCTTGGGCGCGGCAAAGCCCGCGGCGTCCATGGCGAGATGAATCTTGTTCTGCAGGCCGGCGTCGTCGCCCTTGGCGATCAGCGCCGCATTGTCGGCCAGCGCGCCGCAGAGCGCCTTCACCCAGGGTTCCTCGCTCTTCGCGAAATCGCCCAAAACGTAAGAATGCACGCGGGCCTTGTCGCCCGGATGGCCGATGCCGAGCCGCATACGCTTGAAATCCTGCCCGATGTGGGCCCCGATGGAGCGCAGCCCATTATGGCCGGCCGCGCCGCCGCCGATCTTCACGCGGCATTTGGCGGGGGCGAGATCGAGCTCGTCGTGAAAAACGACGACATCCGACAGCGCGATCTTGTGAAAGCGCAGCGCCTCGCCGACAGAGCGGCCCGATTCGTTCATATAGGTCTGCGGCAGCAGCGCCAGCACGCGCTCGCCGGCGATGGTCCCCTCGCGGACGAGGCCCTGGAAGCGGGAGCGCGGCGCGGAAAAGCCATGGGCGTCGGCGATCTTCTCGACCGCCATGAAGCCGATATTATGCCGGTTCCCGGCATATTCGCGGCCGGGATTGCCGAGGCCGACGAAGAGCAGCATGGCCGATTGGCTCCGTGCCGAAACAAGCGGGCGATCGGCGGCCTGCGCCGATCGCCCGTCTCGTTACTTCTTCGCGGGAGCGGCCTTGCCGCCCTTGCCCTTGACCGGAGCCGCGGCGGCGGCCGCAGCGGCCGCGATCTCCTCGGCCGTGATCACCGGCGGCGCGATCGACGCCACGGTGAAGTTCTTGTCGGGATTGGTCGGCTTGCAGTTCGGCGGCAGGGTGAACGCCGAGATCTGCAGCGAATCGTTGAAGTCGAGCCCGGTGAGATCGGCGGTGATGGCGTCGGGGATGTTGTCCGCCGGCACCCACATCTCGATCGCGTGGAAGACGATGTTGAGCGAGCCGCCGCGCTTGAGGCCCGGAGCCGCGTCATGATTGACGAAATGCACCGGCACGTCGACGCGCAGGCGCGAGCCGGCCTTCAGGCGCAGAAAGTCGACATGCAGCGGGAAGTCCTTGACGACGTCGAGCTGATAGTCGCGCGGAATGACGCGCTCGGGCTTGCCGTCTATGTCGAGCTCGAAGATCGTCGTGAGGAAATGCCCGGCGTAGATGAGCTTGGTCAGCTCTTTTTTGTCGAGCGACAGCGGCGTCGGCGCCTCGCCGCCGCCATAGACGACTCCTGGTATACGGCCCTCACGGCGAACGCTGCGGGCGGCCCCCTTGCCTGTCCCGCTGCGCACCGCGGCCGCGAGCTTCTTGATCTCGGCCATTTCGGTGTCCTTTTTTAAAAGAGAAAGCGCGCCTTTCGCCTCCAGGGGTGTCGGATGCCGGCGCGCCGCTGGCTTATAGGCGAGGGCCAATTTGGTGGCAAGGCTCGGGGCGCCGTATGAAGGGTTCGGTTTCCGGCGCCTTTCCGATCACTCGCCCGTGCATTTCCATTCGTGACACGCGCCAGAGACCGCGTCCCTAGTCTTCCATCTTCAGCGCGGCGATGAAGGCTTCCTGCGGAATCTCCACGCGGCCGAACTGGCGCATCTTCTTCTTGCCTTCCTTCTGCTTCTCGAGCAGCTTGCGCTTGCGGGTCGCGTCGCCGCCATAGCATTTCGCCGTCACATCCTTGCGGAAGGCGCGCACGGTCTCGCGGGCGATGATCTTGCCGCCGATCGCCGCCTGAATCGGCACTTGGAACATATGCGGCGGGATCAGCTCCTTGAGCTTCTCGCACATTTGCCGGCCGCGCGAATCGGCGCGCGTGCGATGCACCAGCATGGACAGAGCGTCCACCGGCTCGGCGTTCACCAATATGCTCATCTTGACGAGATCGCCGACGCGATAATCGGTGATGTGATAGTCGAAGCTGGCGTAGCCCTTGGAGATCGACTTCAGGCGATCGTAGAAGTCGAACACCACCTCGTTGAGCGGCAGGTCATAGACCGCCATGGCGCGCTTGCCGACATAATTGAGATCGATCTGCACGCCGCGCCGATCCTGACAGAGCTTCAGCACGGCGCCGAGATAATCGTCCGGCGTCATGATGGTCGCACGGATCCAGGGCTCGAGAATCTCGTCGATCTTCACCACATCCGGCATGTCGGCCGGATTGTGCAGCTCGATCTCCTCGCCATTGGTCAGCTTGATCTTATAGACGACCGAAGGCGCCGTCGCGATGAGATCGAGATCGAACTCGCGGCGCAGACGCTCTTGAATGATTTCGAGATGCAGCAGCCCCAAGAAGCCGCAGCGGAAGCCGAAGCCGAGCGCCGCGGAGGTCTCCATCTCGTAAGAAAAGCTCGCGTCATTGAGGCGCAGCTTGCCGATGGCGGCGCGCAAATCCTCGAAATCGGCGGCGTCCACCGGGAAGAGGCCGCAGAACACGACCGGCTGCGCCGGCTTGAAGCCCGGCAGCGGCTCTGCGCATTGCTTTTTGTCTTCGGTGATGGTGTCGCCGACGCGCGTGTCGGCCACCTGCTTGATCTGCGCGGTGATGAAGCCGACCTCGCCGGGGCCGAGTGAGGCGACGTCCAGCATCTTGGGCTTGAACACGCCGATCTTGTCGACCTCGTAATGGGCGTTCGTGCCCATCATCAGAATCTTCTGGCCCTTGCGCATCCGCCCATCGATGACGCGCACCAGCACGACGACGCCGAGATAGGCGTCGTACCAAGAATCGACCAGCATCGCCTTGAGCGGCGCCTCCTCGTCGCCCTGCGGCGGCGGCAGGCGGGTGACGATCGCCTCCAGCACATCGGGAATGCCGATGCCGGTCTTGGCGGAAATGAGCACGGCGTCGGCGGCGTCGAGGCCGATGACGTCCTCGATCTGTTGCCGGATGCGGTCGGGCTCGGCCGCCGGCAGATCGATCTTGTTCAAGACCGGCACGATCTCATGGCCGGCGTCGAGCGCCTGATAGACATTGGCGAGCGTCTGCGCCTCGACACCCTGGCTGGCGTCGACGACGAGCAGCGAGCCTTCACAGGCCTTCAGCGAGCGCGAGACCTCATAGGCGAAGTCGACATGGCCGGGCGTGTCCATGAGGTTCAGGACGTAATCCTTGCCGTCCTTGGCCTTGTAATCGAGGCGCACGGTCTGCGCCTTGATGGTGATGCCGCGCTCGCGCTCGATATCCATGGAATCGAGCACCTGCTCGACCATATCGCGCGCGGCGACGGTCCCCGTCGCCTGGATCAGCCGGTCGGCGAGCGTCGACTTGCCGTGGTCGATATGCGCGACGATGGAGAAATTGCGGATATTGTCGATTTTGCGCGTCGTCATGGCGGCGGGGATAGCAGCGCCGGGGAGCGAAGGGAAGCGGATTTGACAGAAGCGGGCGGGCTCTGCTCCGGTCTCGGCCCCGATCTCGAGGACGCCGAAAGCGAAACGACGCGCATCCCGGGAAGGCGCGCGTCGTCCGCTATCGGCTCGAGGGAGAGCGATCAGCTCTGCTTGTATCTCGTCTCGATCTCGTGCTTCGCCTTGGCGTAGAGTTCCAGCGCGCGCGGCTTGGCCCATTGATAGGCCTCGACGAGGCGCGGGGCGAGCCAGCGCAGGAAGCTCGCGGTCAGCCGGCCGGCGGTCGCGGTCGCCTCGACGATGCGGTCGAACCAGGGCAGCGCCGCATGGCCCTCCGGGATTTTCGCGCGCGTCCAGGCGACGGCGGCGATGGTCTTCTCGCGCGCGTAATCGCAGAAGACGACCAGCGGATCGGGCGAGCCGGCGGCGGCGAGCCTGTCCTTCAAATAGGCGATCTCGGCGCTCGCCTGCGCGGCCAGCACGGCGGCTTTCTCCTTGGCGCCATGGGCGGCGCCGAGCTCGGCGCGCAGAGCGTCGAGCTCGGCGCTCAGCCGATCGCGATGCAGGACCGCGCCGTCACGCTCGCCGGCGACGGCCGAAACCGCTCTATCCTTCTCCTCCGTCGCGGCGGCGAGTTCCGCGCGCGCGGCTTCGAGATCCTTCGCCAAAGCGCTCGCCTTGGTGATGAGCTCGATCTTGTCCTTGGCGTGGCGATCACGCTCGGCGGTCATCGCCTCGAGCTGCGCGTCCAGGCTCACGGCGTCGGCGCCGCTCGAAGCCTCCTCGGGGACGGGGGGCTGTTCGGACAGGTTCATCTCCTACCTCTCTTCGTGGCCTAGAGACGCATCCGGCGCGAAACATAGAGAATTTTGTCGATTCGGCAAAAGCAGAATCTTCTCCTCGCGCGGGCGCGCCCGCTCACGGCCGATCTCGTCGATCTGCGCGCGCCGAACGGCGCCTAGCGCTCGGCGCAATGAGATCAACCGCTTGTGAAATTCACCCCGTTCGCGACGCCGTACGGGGCCGATCGAGTCCGCGCCGCCCGCTCACCGCTCGGCGAAGAGGGGCGCGACGCCGTCCGTATCTATATAGACCACGCCGTCCTCGATCTTGACCGGATATTCGGCGAGCCGGCTTTCCTGAGGATGGATCGGATCGCCGGTGCGCAAGTCCCAGGTCCAATTATGCAGCGGGCAGGTGAGCACCTCGCCGTCGAAATCGGCGGTGTCCAGCGGCGCATTGGTGTGCGGGCACACGCCCTGGAAGGCCTTGATTTCCCCGCCGAAGGCCCAAGCGAGGATGATCACATGGGAATCGGCGATGACGAGCCGCATTTCCCCTTCGAAAACAGTGTCTTCCTTGCAGACCCTGGTGAACATGTCCTTTTGTCTCCGGATGTAGCCGCGGGTCGGCGGCCGCTCGCCTCGCGCCCAGCAAGAAAAGCGCCGAATGGCGGCCCGCCGCGTTGATTTCGGCCCGAGGCGCGCCCATAGTCACGCCCCGTGAGCGCGAAAGAGCCGAAATTCTGCGTCGTCCAGACGACGATCGACGATGAGGCGGGCGCCGAGCGCATCGCCCGCGCCCTGCTCGCCGCCAAGCTCGCCGCCTGCATCCAGATTTTCCCCATTCGCAGCTTCTACCAGTGGAATGGCGAAACCCGCGCCGATCCCGAATTTCTCGTGCAGGCGAAAGCGCGGACCGAGGATTTCCAGGCGCTCGCCGCCGCCATTCGCGCCGCGCATTCTTACGAGGTTCCGGAAATATTGCGCCTCGACGTTTCCGCCGGCGATCCGGCCTATCTCGATTGGGCCGCGCGCGCGACGGCGCGGGACGCCGCCGCTCGCTGATCCGCGACCGATACTGCGAGCCCAGTTTCACGCAAGCCTCTCCCGGCAAAGATCGTCGCGCCGGCCGCGGCCGCGCCGCCGCGCCTCGGGCCGGCTCGGGAACAGGCGCGCGGAGCAGGGCTGTCATGACGTCGATCTACTCGTCATACACGACCGTGCAGATCGCCCGTCTCACGACGACTGTCATGAGCGAGCTCGAAACCTCGGACATCGAGGGATTCGACACGACGCAGATCGCCGTGCTGACGGCGACGCAGCTCAATTCTATGCAGACCAGCACTCTGCAGGCGTTGGTGACGACGCAGGTCGCCTCGCTGTCGCGCGGCGCGATCGCGCAGCTCGATCTGTCGCAATTCGAGGCGCTCGCCGAAAGCGACTTCGACTCCTTCACGACGACGCAACTCTCCGCGCTCACCAAAACGGAGCTCAATGCGCTCGACGCGACCGAGATCGGCAGTCTCGACACGACGCGGTTGCAGGCGCTGACCGCGGCGCAGATCGCCGGCCTCTCGACGACGGAGCTCGCCAATCTCTCCACGACGCAGATCGGGAGCTTCAGCTCGACGCAGGTGCGCAGCCTCACTGCGACGCAGCTCGACGCGCTGAGCCTCGATCAGATCGTCGCGCTGCAAGTGACCAGCCTGACCGCGGCGCAGGTGCGGTCGCTGAATGCGACGGATGTCGACAGTCTCTCCGCGACGCAGATCTCCTCCCTCTCTTCGACGCAGATCGGCGCGCTGACGACGACGGCCTTCGACAGCCTCTCGCAAACGACGATCGAATCTTTGACGACGACGCAGATCGCCGGCGTGGCGGCGACGCAGATCGCGGCGCTGACGACGACCGACCTCGCCGAATTCACCACGACGCAGCTCGCCGCTCTGACCGCGACACAGACTCGCGCGCTCACGACGACGCAGCTCTCGGCCATGACCCCCACCGAGATTCAGGCGCTGTCGGTCGCGAATTTCTCCAATGCGCAGATCGCCGGGCTCGGCCCCGCCGCGTTCGGAAATCTCTCGGACACGCAATTTTCGGCGCTCACCTCCTCGCAAATCGCTGTTATCTCCACGACGACGCTGAACAGCCTCTCGGAGACGCGGCTCGGCGCGCTCACCACGACGCAATTCCGCGGCCTCTCCGCCGCGCAGGTCGCCGGCCTCTCCGACACGACGCTCGCCGAGCTGACGACGACGCGGCTCGCCGATCTCACGACGACGCAGACGCGCGGCCTGACGGCGACGCAGCTCGCGAATCTCTCGGCGACGGCGCTGCGATCGCTCGACATCGCCGAATTCTCGGCGGCGCAATTTTCCGCGATGAGCGCGACGACTTTCGCCGATTTCTCCGAGACGCAATTCTCGGAGATGTCCGCGACGCAGTTCCGCGCGCTCACCACCACGCTGCTGAACGCTCTCTCCTCGACCTTCGTCGCGAGCCTGACGACGACGCAGGTCGATTGGCTCGGCGCCGCGCAGATCGCCGGCCTCACCACGACGCAGCTCGGCAATCTGACGACGACACAGCTGTCGGCGCTCGTGATAACACAGTCGCGCAGCCTGACGACGACGCAGCTCCTCTCCTTGACGACGACGGCGGTCGAGGCGCTCCCCATCGCCAATCTCACCGCCGCGCAGATCGCCGCGCTCGTCTCGAGCAGCGCCGGCGGATTGAGCAGCGCGCAGGTCGCCGCGCTCGCCTCCACGCAGATCGCAGCGCTCACCACCACTTTCCTCAATCAGCTGACCACGGCCGAGCTGCAGAATCTCACGACGACGCAGGCGGCGGCGCTCACTGCGGCGCAGATCGGCGGACTGTCCTCGCAAGCCATCGACCGGCTGACGACGACGCAGCTCTCCGCGCTCACCACGACGCAGGCGCGCGGGCTGACGACGACACAGCTCGACAATATGACGACGACGGAGATTCAGGCGCTGACGATCACGCGGCTCGCCGCGGCGCAGATCGCCGGCCTCGGCGCGACGGCTTTCGCCAATCTCTCCGTCGACCAGCTCTCCGGCCTCACTTCGGCGCAGATCGCCGCGATGACGACGACGCAGCTCGACGCTTTCGGCGCGACGCAGATCGCCGGCTTGACGACGACGCAGATCGCCGGCCTCACCTCGAGCGAGCTCAATTCTTTCGACGCCAGCCAGATCGCCGCGCTGAGCGCGACGCAGATCGCGGCCATGTCCTCGCGCGCCTTCGCCGGCCTCGTCGACACGCAGGTCGCCGCGATGACGGTGACGCAGATCGCGGCGATGACCTCCACGCAATTCGCCGCCATCACCTCGACCGGCGCCTCGGGCCTCACCAGCGACCAGCTCGCCGCGCTGACGACGTCGCAGATCGCGGCCTTCAGCGCCGTGCAGATGCGCGCGCTCGCCGAGACGCAGATCAATGTTCTGAGCTCGGTTCAGCTCGCCGCATTGACGACGACAGAAGTCGCGGCCCTCACCGCGACTCAGGCTTCGGCTCTGACTCCGTCGCAGATCGACGCGCTGACGACGACGCAGATCGCCGCGCTCTCCGCGATCGCGATCGGCGGTCTCGCGGAGAGCCAGATCGGCGAATTGTCGAGCGCGCAATTGAAGGCGCTGACCTCCACGCAGTTGCACGCGCTCGGCGATACGCAGGTCTCCGCATTGCTTCCCGCGCAGCTCGGCGTTCTCGCTGCGACGCAGATCGCCGCTCTGTCGGTGACGGGATTTGCGGGCTTGTCCGCAGACGATGTCGCGAGCCTCACCACGAGTCAGATCGGCGCGCTCACCGCGACGCTGACCGGGGCTTTGTCGGATGCTCAGATCGCCGCGCTCGGCGAGTCGCAGATCGCGGCTCTGAGCCGCGACGGCGCCGCGGGCCTCGGCGCCGCGCAGATCGCCGCGCTGACATGGACGCAGATTTCCGCCTTGCAGACGACGCAGATCGCCGCTCTGTCGACGACCGCGGTCGCCGCCCTGTCGACGAGCCAGGCGGCCAGCCTCGCCGCGACGCAGATCGCCGCGCTCGTCACCACGCAGATGCGCGCTCTGAACGATGCGCAGATCGCGGCTCTGCAGCCGCTCCAAATCTACGCGCTCCAGAAGACGCAGATCGCCGCGCTCTCCACGACCGCAATCGGCGGACTGACGGCGACGGAAATCTCCGAGCTCGCGACCACGCAGCTCGCCGCTCTCACCGCGGGGCAGATGAGCGCGCTGGTCGACACGCAGATCGCGGCGCTCGATCTGACGCAGATCGGCGCCTTCTCGTCGACGCAGCTCAGGGGCCTCTCCTCCGATTCGGTGGCGAGCCTCTCGACCGGCGTCATAGAGGCTCTCACCACGACACAGCTGCGCGGCCTCGCCAGCACGCAGCTCGCCGCGCTGACGACGTCCCAGCTCGGCGCGCTTTCGACGACGCAATTGACGGCGGTGACGACGACGGCGCTCGCCGGCCTCACCGATCTTCAGGCGGCGGCGCTCTCGACGACGCAGATCGCCGCGCTCACCACCACGCAGATCGGAGGGCTCGCCACGACCGCCGTCGCGGCGCTCACCACTCTCGAGATCGCGGCGCTCGCCACGACGCAAATCGGCGCGCTGACTTCGACGCAGGCCGGCGCGCTCACGGCGACGCAGATTTCCGCCTTCAGCCTCGATCAGCTCGCGCGGCTCACATCGACGCAGCTCTCCGGCCTGTCGACGACGGCGATCGCCGGCCTCACTCTGACCGAATTGCAGGCGCTGACGACGACGCAGCTGCGCGGCCTCACCGCGGCGCTGGTCGGCGCGCTGACCACGACGGAGCTCGCCGCGCTGGCGACGACGCAGATCGCCGCGCTCACCACGCTCGAGCTGCAAGGCCTCACGCAGACGCAGGCGGCGGCGCTCGCCGGAACGCAATTCGACGCGCTCGCCGCCACGCAGATTTCGGCGCTCTCCACCTCCGCGATCAGCGGCCTGACGACGACGCAGCTCCAGGCTCTGAACGCCACGCAATTCGGCGCGCTGGCGGCCACGCAGATTTCCGCGCTGACCAGCGCGCAGCTCGCCTCGCTGACGACGACGCAGGTCGGCGCGCTCACCGCGACGCAGGCGCGCGGGCTGACCTCCACCGAAGTTTCGCAGCTCGACGCCACGCGCCTCGGCGCGCTCACGACGACGACGATCAAATATCTGACGGCCGCGGCGATCGCCGGCCTCACCGCGACGCAGATCGGATTGCTGACCACGACGCAGCTCGCCAGCGTCACTGCGACGCAGATCGCCGCCCTCTCGACGACCGCGATCGCGGGGCTGAGCAGCGACGAGATCGGCGCGCTGACGACGACGCAGTTCCGCAGCTTCTCCTCCACCGGAATGGCGGCGCTGACGACGACGCAGGTGCTGGCGCTCACATCGGCGCAGATCGGCCTCTTGACCAGCACGCAGATCGGCGGCCTCGCCGCGACGCAAGTGGCGGCGCTGGCGTCGACGCAGCTCGCGCTGCTGAATGCGACGCAGATCGCCGCGCTGTCGACGACGGGCGTCGGCGGGCTGACGCAGACGCAGCTCGGCGCGTTGAGCTCCATGCAATTCGCGGCGCTGACCGCCGCGCAGATCGGCGCATTGTCGACGACCGGAATCGGCGGGCTGACGACGACGGAGCTCGGCGCGCTGTCGACGACGCAATTGCAGAGCTTTTCCTCCACCGAGATCGGCGCGCTCTCGACCACGCAGCTCGCCGCGCTCACCACGACGCAGCTGAAGCTGCTGACCGCGCAGGAAATTTATGGTCTGACCGCCGCGCAGGTCGCCTCGCTCGGCACGGAGCGTTTGACAGCGCTGAGCGCGGCGCAAATCTCCTATCTTTCGACGACCGGCGTCTCGGGTCTCGGTCAGACGCAGATCGCCGCTCTCGCCGACACGCAATCGGCCGCGCTCTCGGCGGATCAGATCGGCGCCCTGTCGCCGTCCGCCGTGGCGGGGCTCAGCACCACAGAAATCGCTTCGCTCACCTCGACGCAATTCGCGAGCCTCTCGGCTTCCGCCATTGCGGCGCTGACATCGTCGCAATTTGCGAGCCTCACCTCGACGCTGATCGCGCTGCTCTCGGCGACCGAGCTCGGCGGTCTCACCGCGACGCAGGCGGCCTCGCTCACCACGACGCAGCTCTCGGCTTTGAGCGCGACGCAGATCGGCGCCGTCTCCTCGGATGGAATCTCCGGCCTCTCTGTGTCGCAGATCGCCAATCTGACGACGACGCAATTCGCGGGGCTGCAAGCCACGCAATTTTCGGCGCTGACGACGACGCAGATGCAGGCGGTGACGACGACCGAGATAGCGGCGCTGACCGACGACCAGCTCGGCGGCCTGCTGCGCCCGCAATTGCGCGCGCTGACGACGACGCAGGTCGGCGCGCTCACCACCACGCAAATCTCGTCGCTGGCGACGACGCAGATCGTCAATCTCACCACCACCGAGCTCGGCGCTCTCTCGCCGACGCAATTCGATGCGCTGACCTCCACGCAGATCGGCGCGCTCACCACGCAGCAGCTCGGCAATCTCGACGGCGCGGTCATCGCGTCGTTCGATGCGCGTCAGCTCGCCGGATTGACGACGACGCAAGTCGGCGCGCTGACGGCGACCGCCATCGCCGCATTGACGACGACAGAGCTCCTGGCGCTCAACGGCAATCAGATCGCCGCCTTCACCACGACTCAGATCGCCGGCATGACCACGCAGCAGCAGGCGGCGCTGGCGCAGGCGGTTTCGTGAGCCGGCGCGGGTTCGACGCATTGATGAATGATCGAGGCGCCGGGAATCGCGCCTCGCCGCAATAGGGAGCCGCTGCGGGCCATGACCGACGAATTGAACGCGCCATTGGGCTTGAACGCGGCGCCGGAACCGCGCCCCGCGCCGCGCCGGCGCGGGCGGGCCGTCGTTTTCGCCGCGGCGCTGCTCGGCGGCGCTTGTCTCGCCGCCTTCGCGCCGACGATGCGCGACCCGCAGGCCGGCCGGCCCGTCGCCGTCGCGCGCATAGAGACGGTCGAGCCGCCGGCGCCGGCGAGCGCTCCCGCGGAACATGCCGCCACAGAATCCGACAAGCGCGCGGATGAAATCGCCGACATAGAGAAGCGCTCCGGCGTCAAGATCACGCGCATCGGCGGCGCCGAGGCGCCCGGCGCTCTCGTGATAAGGCTCGACGAGCAGCATACGGCGCTCGCGCCCGCGCCCGACACGCGCGTGATGGAAAAGGGCCGCCACGGCCCGCTGCCCAAGATCGGCGCCGGCAGCGAAAAGCCGATGGAAATCTACGCCCGCCCCGCCGCCATCAGCGCGCGTCTGCCGGCCGGCGCGCCACGCGTGGCGCTCGTCGTCGGCGGCGTCGGGCTCAATGCGCAGCTCACGGCGAGCGCCATCGACGAATTGCCGGGCGCCGTCACGCTGGCGCTCGCGCCCTATGGCGCCGATCCCGAGAGCGTCGCGGCGAAGGCGCGCGACCGCGGTCACGAGATTTTGCTGCAGGCGCCGATGGAGCCCTACGATTATCCACGCGAAAATCCCGGGCCGCACACGCTGCTGACGACGCGCGGCGCCGGGCTCGACGATCTGCGCTGGCTGATGAGCCGATTTTCCGGCTATATCGGCGTCGTGAACTATCTCGGCGCGCAATTCACCGCCGACGAGACGGCGCTGACGCCGACGCTCACGGACATAGCCGGGCGCGGGCTGCTCTTTCTCGACGACGGCACCTCGCCGCGCTCGCTGGTCGCGAGCCTGGCGCCGCGCCTCGCCTTGACGGCGGCGCGGGCGGATGTGGCGATCGACGCGGGCGCTTCTGGCGAGGCTGTGGAGAAGGCCTTGACGCAGATCGAGGCCGTAGCGCGCCGTAATGGTCAGGCGATCATCGTCGCCGGCGCGCTGCCGCGGACGATGGCGCGCCTCGCGCGTTTCGCGCGTGAGCTCGAGCGCAAGGGAATAGCGCTCGTCCCGCTGAGCGCGCTAGCGTCGCGGGTCGAGGACAAAGAGGCGAGAGCCGGAAAGTGGAAATGAGCGAGCTGGCCTACAGACCCTGCGTCGGCGTCATGCTGATCAACGCGCGCGGCCACGTCTTCGTCGGCCGCCGCGTCGGCAAGGACGATCCGCCGCTTCTCCAGCAATTCGTGTGGCAGATGCCGCAGGGCGGCATAGACGAAGGCGAGGAGCCACTCGCCGCGGCGCTGCGCGAATTGCGCGAGGAGACCAATGTGACCAGCGTCTCCGTCCTCGCCGAGAGCGCGGATTGGTATAGCTACGATCTTCCGCCGGAAGCGAACAAGCGCCGCAAATATCGTGGCCAGACGCAGAAATGGTTCGCGCTGCGCTTCACTGGCGACGAGGCCGAGATCGATGTGGAGCGCCCAGACGGCGGACGCCATACGGCGGAATTCGACGCTTGGCGCTGGGAGCGCGCGGCGCTATTGCCGCAACTGATCGTGCCCTTCAAGCGCGACGTCTATGAGCGCGTGGTGCGCGATTTCGCTCATCTCTCGGGAGACTGAGGCGCCGTCGTCGCTCCGAAAATCGGCTCGAAGGCGCGGCGCAAAGCCGCGTCCACCGTCGCCATATCGGAGACCTCGCCGAGATCGGCGAGGCTCGTCACGCCGAGATGCGATTGCCGCACGCCGCAAGGCGCTATGCCGGAAAAATGCGTGAGATCCGGCGCGACATTCAGCGCCAATCCATGGAAAGTGGTCCAGCGCCGCACGCGCACGCCGATCGCGGCGATCTTGTCCTCGGCCGGCTCGCCGAAGAGGCCCGCCGGCTTGTCCGGCCGGCGCGTCCACACGCCGACGCGATCCTCGCGCCGCTCGCCGGCGACGCCGAGCGAAGCGAGCGTTTCGATGAGCCAGGCCTCGAGCCCCGCCACATAGGCGCGCAGATCGCGCTTGCGCCGCGTCAGATCCAGCATCACATAGGCGACGCGCTGTCCCGGCCCATGATAGGTGAATTGCCCGCCGCGCCCGCTGCGATGCACGGGAAAACGCGCATCGAGGAGATCGGCCTCCTTGGCCGAAGTTCCGGCGGTATAGACGGGCGGATGCTCGATGAGCCAGACGCGCTCGTGAGCCGCGCCCTCGGCGATGCGCTCGACGCGCGATTCCATCTCGGCGACGGCGGCCTCATAGGCCACGAGGCCGGGGGTCACGACCCATTCCACCGGCGGCGAGCCGGGCCGGGGGAGAAGGGAAAGGGCGCAATCGTCGCGGGTGAGCGGGGCGGTCATGGCGGGAATCTATCGCGCGCCGCGGCGATGCTCCAGCGGCGCGGCGCGAAAAACACTTGCGATATGTACGGTTACGCCGTACATTAATTCGATGAACCTTCGCACGATCAAGCACCGAGGCCTGAGGCGCTTCATCGAGAGCGACGACCCGAGGGAGCTGCGTCCCGATCTGGTGAACCGAACGCGCAACATTCTCGCCGCGCTCGTCGCCGCGACGAATATGGAGGGCCTGCAAGGCCCGCCGGGCTGGCGGATACATCAACTTTCCGGGGACAGGGCCGGAACCTGGAGCATTTCCGTTTCCGGCAATTGGCGCATTACGTTCGAACTCGACGGCGGCGAAATCACCAACCTCGACTTGGAGGATTATCACTGATGACCGACGCGCCTGTGACCATAGGCATGAGGCCGCCGCATCCTGGCGTTTTCATCCGCGAGGAGGTTCTCGAGCCTCTCGATCTCTCGGTCGCGCAGGCCGCCGATGCGCTGGGCGTGCGCCGCGCCACTTTGTCCGACCTCGTGAACGGCAAAGCGGCTTTATCGCCGGAAATGGCGCTGCGCATAGAGAAGGCGTTCGGAATGAGCATGGACACTCTGTTGAAGATGCAGGCGTGGTTCGACGCCTGCGCCATGCGCGACCGCTCCGACCAGATCGCCGTGAAGCGGTTTGTCCCGAAAGCCTCTGCGTAAAGGTGAAACGGCTCGCTTCACGTCGCGGAATTTATTTTTTCGAGTCGATCCGTCGTGGCAGCGGAAATTCCGCGCTTTCATATAATCCGCGAATCGCCGCGCCGGAATATGTCGCCTCCGCCACTTCGAGCGAGCAGCTTCCCAGCATGGCGGGAGGCATGTCCTCCACGGCGTAGCGAATCGCCTCCGCAGCCTGGGCGAAGCGCCGGAATTGGACGGAGTTCTGATAGGATCTCGACCGTTTGGCGAGAGTCTTGGACGAGAAAAGGCCGGCTTCCATGCCGTAATCGAATGCGCTCATCGCTCTTCTCCCTGTCGTCCGCGCTTTTCGGCGCGAAATCGATCACGGCGCCGCTGCGCGGCCTGTGTGGGACGAGACGAAGCGAGAAACTACCAGGCGAATTCCATTCCCGCTTCCGTCACGACACGTTCGAGACCGTCCCGGTCTCCTTTGATGACATATTGGAATCCCGCGCCGCTGTCGGGCAGCAGGCGCATGATCCGGAATGTCTCTTTTTCCGATCGCGCGCCGATGCGGTGATAGATTTGCGCGCCGAGACGAAACTTATGCGTCGGCGCCTCTTTGCGAAGCCGCTGATGGCGGGAGAGCTCATTCGAATGCGCGCTCATAATGTCGGGCCCTTTCGGATGGAGTGCGACGCGCCGATCCTTTGAGGAACGACGCGCCTCCACCGGGGGAGAAGGCCCCGCGCTCGCCGCCGGTACATCCGCGGTCGGCGCGCAGGGCCTGATCGCTTAAAAGGTCAGTCGACCTTCAGCTGATCCGCCGATGATTTGCCGCTGCGCCGGTCGACGACGATCTCATAGGAGAGCTTCTGGCCCTCGGCGAGGCCGGGCAGGCCCGCGCGCTCGACGGCGCTGATATGAACGAAGACGTCGGCTCCGCCGGCCTCCGGCTGAATGAAGCCGAAACCCTTTTGCGCATTGAACCATTTCACTATGCCGGTCTGCATGACTTGTCCTTTCGAAGAACAGGGGGATTTGGGGCGTTCGCGACATGCGACGCCTCACGTGATCGATGTTCTGGAGAGGAAGTCATAATGCCCGGGGCGCCGTTAGGCGCGAAGCAGGAGTCGACCGGCCGAAAACTCGATAGAACCTATGTGGGCCATATGGGCGGATAATACAAGCGTGGCTGGCGAGAATTCGCGAAGCTCTCGTCTCGCGCGACCTTGCGCTCCCCGGCCCGCCCGCTATAGACCGCGCCATCGCCTCTCCCATTTAGTTGTCTCATGTCCGTGCTCTCCGTCTATCTCCGTGTCCTCGCGCAGCTGAAGCCGCAGAAACGTCTCGCGGCGATCCTCGTCGCCGCCAATCTCGCCGTGGCCATCGCGCAATTCGCCGAGCCCATGCTGTTCGGCCGCGTCATCGACGTGCTCACGCGCGCGCAGGCGGCCGGCGTCAAGCTCGCCTGGGGCGATCTCGTGCCGCTGCTCGCGGCCTGGGCCGGCTTCGGCCTCTTCTCAATCGCCGCCTCTGTGCTGGTCGCGCTCCATGCCGACCGCCTCGCGCATAGGAGCCGGCTCGCGGTGATGGCCGCTTATTTCGAGCATGTGCTCGATCTGCCGTCGAGCTTTCACGCCGGCGCGCATTCCGGCCGGCTGCTGAAGGTGATGCTGGAGGGCGCCTCCGGCATGGCGGGGCTGTGGCTCTCCTTCTTCCGCGAGAATTGCGCCTCCTTCGTCGCACTCTTCGTGCTGCTGCCGGCGACGCTCTTCGTCAATTGGCGGCTCGCTCTGCCGCTCATCCTTCTCGTCATCGTCTTCGGCGCGCTCACCTCTTTTGTCCTGCGCCGCACCGAGCAATTGCAGAGCAAGGTGGAGCGTCATCATTCGTCGCTCGCCGAGCACGCCTCCGACGCTTTGGGCAATGTCGCCGTGGTGCAGAGCTTCACGCGCATAGAGAGCGAGACCAATGCGCTGCGGCGGATCATCGACGAATTGCTCGCCGCGCAAATTCCGGTGCTGTCTTGGTGGGCGCTCGCCGCAGTGGCGAGCCGCGCCTCGGCGACGCTCACCCTGCTCGTCATCTTTCTGCTCGGCGCATGGCTGCATTTGCAAGGCCTCGCCTCCATCGGCGAGATCGTCGCCTTCATGAGCTTCGCGACCATGCTCATCGGCCGGCTCGAGCAAATGGTCGGCTTCCTCAATGTGCTGTTTCTGCTCGCGCCGAAAATCGCGGAATTCTTCTCTATCCTCGACACGCGCCCGACGGTCGCCGATCGCGAGGATGCGCGCGATCTCGGCCGGCTCGAGGGCGAAGTCGCCTTCGAGAAGGTGAGCTTTTCTTATGGCGGCGAGCGTCTCGCGCTGCGCGACGTCTCCTTCTCGGCGCGGCAGGGCGAGACCATCGCGCTGGTCGGCGCGACGGGCTCCGGCAAATCGACGACGCTCGGTCTCTTGCATCGCGTCTTCGATCCCGCGCAAGGCCGCGTGACGATCGACGGGGTCGACATTCGCGACATGACGCTGACCTCGCTCCGCCGCAACATCGGCGTCGTGTTTCAGGAGCCCATGCTGTTCGCACGCTCGATCGAGGAGAATCTGCGCGTCGGCAAGCCGGATGCGAACGAAGAAGAGATCGCCCGCGCGGTGGAGCTGGCGCAGGCGCGCGATCTCGTCGCGCGGCAGAGCGAGGGGCTTTCGACGATGGTCGGCGAGCGCGGCCGCACGCTGTCGGGCGGCGAGCGGCAGCGCCTCTCCATCGCGCGCGCGCTGCTGAAGGACCCGCCGATCATGATCTTCGACGAAGCGACCAGCGCGCTGGACGCGACCACCGAGCGGCAATTGCAGCAGGCGCTGGAGGCGGCGACCGCGGGCCGCACCACTTTCATCATCGCGCATCGTCTGGCGACGGTGCGCCATGCCGATCGCATTCTCGTGCTGGATCGCGGCGAGATCGTCGAGAGTGGGACATTCGACGAGCTGGTGGCGAAACGCGGGCTGTTCGCCGATCTCGCCAAGGCGCAGTTCATCACCGCGGGGGCGTGATCGCCTCCTCTCCCACCCTCGCCCTCATGCTGAGGAGGCCGCGAAGCGGCCGTCTCGACGCACGAGGGCGAGCTCCAGAAGGCGGCGCATGAAGCTTCCCTCGTCCTTCGAGACGCGGCCGCTCCTCAGGACGAGGGAAGCTCCACCCGATCGCTCGCCGGGAGGCCCCGCCTCCACAACATATCGCGGCCCTGTTCTTGCTTTCCCCGCTATTTTGTGGCGCTCTTGCCGCCATGAAATTCCAGCGGCTCCGTCTCCTCGGCTTCAAGAGCTTCTGCGAGGCCACAGATTTTCTGATCGAGCCCGGCCTGACCGGCGTCGTCGGGCCGAACGGCTGCGGCAAGTCCAATCTCGTCGAGGCCCTGCGCTGGGTCATGGGCGAGAACTCCTATAAGAACATGCGCGGCTCGGGGATGGATGACGTCATCTTCTCCGGCGGCGGCTCGCGCCCGGCCCGCAATGTCGCCGAGGTCGGCCTCGTGCTGGACAATAGCTCCCGCACCGCCCCGGCCGCCTTCAACGACGCCGAGACGCTGGAAGTCACTCGCCGCATCGAGCGCGAGGCCGGCTCCACCTATAGGATCAACGGCCGCGAGGTGCGCGCCAAGGATGTGCAGCTGCTCTTCGCCGACGCCGCTACCGGCGCGCGCTCGCCGGCGCTGGTGCGCCAGGGGCAGATCGGCGAGATTATCTCGGCCAAGCCGCAGGCGCGCCGCCGCATTTTGGAGGACGCCGCCGGCGTCGCCGGCCTGCATTCCCGCCGGCACGAGGCGGAGCTGCGGCTGACCGCCGCCGCCGAGAATCTCACCCGCCTCGAGGATGTGCTGAAACAGGTGGACGGCCAGACCGAGAGCCTGCGCCGCCAAGCGCGGCAGGCGCAGCGCTATCGCGCCGTGGCGGCGGAAATCCGCAAGAATGAGGCGCTCGCGGCCTATATCGCGCATCGCCAGGCCAGCGAGCAGCTGAAGCTCGCCGAGCGCAAGCTGGAAGAAGATACAAAGCTCGTCGAGGAGCGCACGTTGCAGCAGGCCGAGGCCGCGCGGCTACAGGCGATCGCCGCCTTCGAGCTGCCCAAGCTCCGCGACAAGGAGGCCGAGGCCGGCGCGGCGCTGCATCGGCTGATCATGGCCCGCGACGCGCTGGACGGCGAGGAGAAACGCGCGAAGGAGCGCATCGCCGAGCTGACCCGCCACGCCGAGCAATTCGCCCGCGACGTCGAGCGCGAGCGCGCGCTGATCGACGACGCCGCGGAAGTGACACAGCGGCTCGAGGACGAGCGCGGCGAGCTGGCCGAGCAGGACGCGATCGGCGCCGAGCGCGAAGCGGAAGCGCGCGAGCGTCTCGCCGAGATAGAGGAAGCGCTGGCCCGCACGGAGGCCGAGCTCTCCGAGGCGCAGCAATCGCTGGCGGGCGTCAACGCCCAGCGTGGCGCGCTGGAGGCGGCGCTGCGCGAGGAGACGCAGCGCGTCTCGCGTTTCGAGGCGGAGCTGACCCGCGTCGAGACCGAATTCGCGCTGATCGCCGGCCAGGGCGGCGCGGCGGAAGAAGTGGAGCGCCTCGCCGAATCGCTGGAAATGGCGAACGAGCAGGCGCGCGAAGCCGACGAGACCGCGCTGATGGCCGAAGAGGCGGCGATCGAGGCGCGCGAGGCGGAGAGCCTGTCGCGCCAGCCGCTGGCCGAGGCCGAGAAGCGCGCCGGCCGGCTCGAGACCGAGGCGCGCACGCTGGAGAAGCTGCTGGAATCGGGCGGCGGCGACCTCTGGGCGCCGATCGTCGAGAGCGTCACGGTCGAGAAGGGCTATGAGACCGCGCTCGGCGCCGCGCTCGGCGACGATCTCGACGCCTCCATCGAGACCTCCGCTCCGGCCCATTGGGCGCTCACCTCCGGCGCCGGCGATCCCGCTCTGCCGCCGGGCGTGCGCACGCTCGCCGAGATGGTGCAGGCGCCGCCAGCGCTGGCCCGCCGCCTCGCGCAGATCGGCGTCGTGCTGCGCAGCGAGGGCGCAGCATTGCGCACGCTGTTGAAGCCCGGCCAGCGCCTCGTCTCCAAGGAGGGCGACCTCTGGCGCTGGGACGGATTCACCCAGGCCGCCGAGGCGCCGACGCCGGCTGCCCGCCGCCTCGCTGAGAAGAATCGCCTCGCCGACCTTCGCCTCGAGGCCGCCGCCGCCCGCGAGGCCGCAGACGCGCTCGCCGACGAGGCGCAGACGGCGCAGGAGCAGGCGCGCGCCGCCGCCCTCGCCGAAAGCGCCGCCCGCGAAGGGCAACGCCGCGCCCGCGCCGCGCTGGAAGAAGCGCGCGAGCGCCATGTCGTGGCGGAGCGCCGGCTCGGCCAGATCGCCCAGCGTCTCTCGGCGCTCGAGGAGGCCAAGGCGCAAATCCTCGCCAATCGCGACGAGGCGGCGATGAAGCGCGAGAGCGCCGCGCGCGCGCTGGACGATTTGGACGAGCCCGCCTCGCTCGCCGGCGCGGTGGAGCATGTGCGCTCCCGCGCCGCCGCCGAGCGCGCTCAGGCCGGCGAGGCGCGCGCCGCGCTCACCTCGCTGCGCCATCAGGCCGAGACGCGCGCCGCCCGCAAATCGGCGATCCTGCGCGAGAACGCCTCCTGGATGGAGCGGCGCGACCGCGCGCAGGACCGCATCGCCGAATTGGAGCGCCGCCTCGAGGATTCGCGTGACGAGCAGGAGCGGCTGATCGACTCGCCGGAGACCTTCCTGCTCCAGCGCCGCAATCTTCTCTCGGCGATCGAGGAGGCCGAGGCCGCCCGCCGCGCCGCCGCCGATGCGCGCACGACCGGCGAGACCGCGCAGGCGGAATCCGATCGCGCCGCCCGCATGGCGCTGGAGGCGATGAGCGCCGCGCGCGAGGAGAAGGCCCGCAGCGAGGCGCAGCTCGAGGCCGCGCGCCGCCGCTCGGCCGATGTCGAGCACGCCATCGCCATGGAATTGGAGAGCGAGGAGCATTCGCTCGCCGAGCTCGCCGGCGTCACCGGCGAGGAGACACAGCTCCCCTCCATCCCCGATATCGAGCGCAGACTGGAAGGGCTGAAGGCGGATCGCGAAAGATTGGGCGCGGTGAATCTGCGCGCAGAGGAGGAGCTCGGCGAGATCGAGACGCAACGCGACAAGATGATGGCCGAGCGCGAAGACCTCGCCGAGGCGATCAAGAAATTGCGCGGCGCCATCGCCAGCCTCAATAAGGAGGGCCGCGAGCGCCTGCTCGTCGCCTTCGAGCAGGTGAACGCGCATTTCAAGGAGCTGTTCAGCCTGCTGTTCGGCGGCGGCACGGCGGAATTGCAGCTCATCGAGAGCGACGATCCTCTGGAGGCCGGCCTCGACATTCTCGCCCGCCCGCCTGGCAAGAAGCCGCAGACGATGACGCTGCTCTCCGGCGGCGAGCAGGCGCTGACCGCAATGTCGCTGATCTTCGCGGTCTTCCTCACCAATCCGTCGCCGATCTGCGTGCTCGACGAGGTGGACGCGCCGCTCGACGATTACAATGTCGAGCGCTTCTGCGCCCTGCTCGAGGATATGCGCAAGAAGACCGACACGCGCTTCGTCGCCATCACGCACAACCCGATCACAATGGCGCGCATGGATCGTCTGTTCGGCGTGACGCAGGCGGAGCGCGGCATTTCGCAGCTCGTCTCCGTCGATCTCGAGCAGGCCGAGAGATACGCGCAGGCGGTCTGAGGGCGCGGCCAAAGGAGCGTGCGCACCCTCCCCTTTAGGGGGAGGGTCGGACCGCGAAGCGGTCCGGGGTGGGGTTCCCCGGCCAAGAATCGGGGGTCACCCCCTCCCGAGCGCCTGCGGCGCTCGACCTCCCCCCTCGAGGGGGAGGTGGAAACGCCTTTCCGGGCGCCGCTTCTCGTTCGCACGCCCTTTCTCACATTCCCGCGCGTCAGCTCGCCGCCTTCAACGCCTGATTCAGATCGGCGAGAATATCGTCGATATGCTCTATGCCGATGGCGAGGCGCACATAGCCGGGTGTCACGCCGGTCGCGAGCTGCGCCTCCGGCGAGAGCTGCGAATGCGTCGTCGTCGCCGGATGAATGGCGAGGCTGCGCGCATCGCCGATATTGGCGACATGATAGAAGAGCTTCAGCGCATCGATGAAATTGCGCCCCGCCTCGAGGCCGCCGGCGAGTTCGAAGCCGACCAGCGCGCCATATTTGCCCTTCAGATATTTGTCGGCGCGCTCGCGCTCCGCGCCGCTCTGGCGCGAGGGATGAATCACTTTCGTGACCTCGAAGCGCGTCGAAAGAAAATCCGCGACCGCCTGCGCATTGGAGACGTGCCGCTCTATGCGCAGCGGCAGAGTCTCTATGCCCTGCAGCGTGAGGAAAGAATTGAAAGGCGAAGGCGCGGAGCCGAGATCGCGCAGCAATGTTGTGCGCGCCTTGATGATATAGGCGACGGGGCCGAGCGGTTTCACCGCCTCCACCCAGACGGCGCCGTGATAGCTGGCGTCCGGCGTGTTGAGCGCGGGCTGGCGCTCGGGAAATTTCTCCCAATCGAAATTGCCGCCGTCGATGATCGCGCCGCCGATCGACGTGCCATGGCCGCCGATATATTTGGTCGTCGAATAGACGACGATCGCCGCGCCATGCTCGAGCGGCTTCACCAATAGCGGCGCGGCGGTGTTGTCGGCGATGAGCGGAATGCCATATTCGCGGCCGATCGCGGCGACTTCCGCAATGGGAAAAACGACGAGCTTGGGATTGGGCAGCGTCTCGGCGTAATAGGCGCGCGTGCGATCATCGGTGGCGCGCCGAAAATTCTCCGGGTCGCTCGGATCGACGAAGCGCACCTCGAGGCCCTGGTCCTTCAGCGTGTTGGCGAAGAGATTCCAGGTGCCGCCATAGAGATCGGTGGAGGCGACGACATTGTCGCCGGCGCGCGCCAGATTCTGCAGCGCGAAGGCCGAGGCCGCCTGTCCAGAGGAAAGCGCGAGCGCCGCGACGCCGCCCTCGAGCGCGGCGAGACGATCCTCGAGCGCGGAGGTCGTCGGATTGCCGATGCGCGTGTAGATATTGCCCAGTTCCTTCAGCGCGAAGAGATTTGCGGCGTGTTCGGTGTCGCGGAACTGATAGGAGGTCGTCTGATAGATGGGCGGCGCGACGGCGCCGGTCGCCGGATCGGAACGCCAGCCGGCGTGGAGGGCCAGTGTCTCGGGATGCTTGCTGTCGATCGGCATTTCCGTCCTCGTTTTTCGGCGCCACGGCGCACTCGCGGGCCGGATTAAACCGGATTATTAGTCTACGGGCAATGTCGGGTTTAAAGGCGTCGCCGGTCGCCTCCCGCGCGACCATCCGTCACGAGCGGAAGCGTCTCGCAGCGGCCCGCGGTAAATTGAAACGATTCTTGCTTACCCCCATCTGTCGCGTCGAGACGCGCGGCGCCGTTTCGCGGGCGCTGCGTCCCAAAACGATCGGGGAGAGTATTATGGCCTTGAAGATTATCGCGTCGCAATGCACTGTCTGCGGCGCCTGCGAGTTCGACTGTCCGACCGCCGCCATTCGCATGAAGGGCGACACCTATATCATCGACCCCAAGAAGTGCACGGAATGCGACGGCGAGTCTCCGCATTGCGCCGAGGTTTGTCCGGTTCCCGACACTTGCGTCCCCGCGTGACGCCAGACGCGACGAGATCGTCGGCGATATGAGCAGCCCTCCCCGGCGGGGTTTCCCCCGGGGAGAGGTAAGCATGTTTGTTTTCAGGGGAGGCGGCCGCATTTTGAAGCCGCGACATCCTGGTCATTGGGTGGCGGAGCCGAGACGCCCTTCGTCATGAGGGGGCGATCGTCTGCACGCCTCGGCGGCGCGCCGCCTCTGCGAGGCGCATGTCGAAAGTGACGAGCGTGTCGTTTCGATTTTCGCAGAGAGCCAGATGCAATGCGTCCGGCGCGGATAGTTTCAAGTCAAAATCACGCACGAGACGATCGGCCAGCGTCATGTCGCGCGGAAGAGTGTCGATCGGAATCGTCATGCGCCGCGTCCATTCATCGAAATCATCGAGCGCCTCGCGCAAGAGCTTCTCGCTCGCCGGCTCGACGCGAAAACGCCGTGACATGACCGCGGCGAATTCGATTCTCGCGAAATCGCCGACGCATAATTCTCTTGGATTTGAATCGATCCAGGCGTCCGCCGCAGCCGAGTGAACGTCCGCAGCGAAGAGCGCCACGAGCAGATTGGCGTCGAGATAGAAGCTCACCGCTCCTTGTCCCGCATCTCGCGGATGATCGTGACGGCGTCCTCGCCGAGCGGAGGACGAGCGGCGCGGCGCGCGCGCAGCCGCGCCATTTCTTCGGCCGTCATTCTATCGGGCGCGCCCGCGCTCGGGCGCAATTCGACGACGGGCTTGCCATGGCGCGTGATCGTGACGGTTTCGCCGCGCAGGGTTTCGTCGATCAAGCGCGAGAGTTGCTCTTTGGCGTTGGCGATGGAGTAGCTGGGCATGTGCAGGCTCCAATCTGGTCATTTTCCACGAAAATAGGTCATTTTTCTTTGTCATGGAAGCGGCCGCGGGCAGGAGAAACGCAAATTCACCCCGCTTGACTCTCCCCCTCAGCGGAGTCAGTTTGAGAACAAATAGGCAACACTCCTGGAGATCGGGGACCCGATGTCGCGCAGCGGCTCATCGGAACGCATTGTTTTTTTGCGTCGTCGGATCGCCGCGCTGGAAGCGGGCGGCGCGCCCGCGCCCGTTCCGGCGTCGCGGGACGAGGGGCTGTCGCGCCTGTTCGATCCCGGCCGCGGCGGCCTGCGCGAGGCGCTGCCGGCGCGGCCGACCGACGCGGCGGCGGCGGCCGGCTTCGCCTTCGCTCTGGCGCTGCGCCGGCTGCGCCTGCGGCCACAAGGCGGGATCGTCTGGATCGCCGAGGATATGGCGGCCCGCGAGCTCGGCCTGCCCTATGGGCGGGGCCTGCAGGCGGCGGGCCTGCCGCCGGAGCATCTGGTGCTGGCGCGCACGCATCGTCCGCGCGAGACGCTCTGGGCCATGGAGGAGGCGCTGAAGAGCGGCGCCGCCGTCGTCATCGCCGAGAGCTGGGCCGAGAGCTGGGCTGACGCGGGCGCCTATGACCTCGCCGCCTCGCGCCGGCTGGCGCTCGCCGCCCGCCGCGGCGACTGCGCCGGCCTGCTGCTGCTGCCGCGCGCGGCGGGCGCCGCGCAAAGACTCGCCAGCGCCGCCGAAGCGCGCTTCGAGATCGCCGCCGGCGCGCCGCCTCCCCGGGCCGAGGGCGCGCCGCGGCCCCTGCCCGGCCCGCTCGCTTTTCGTCTGCGCGTCGTCAAGGCGCGCGGCCTCGTCGGCGCCTTCGACCCGCAGGCCTGGCGCGATATTGTTTTCGACCATCAGGAGGCCGAGTTCCATGAGTGGCCTTTCCATGCGCTGCCTCGCCGTGTTCCTGCCGCGCCTGTCGACCGACCGGCTCGCGCGCAAAAACGCACCCACGCCCGATGAGGCGGAGGCGCCCTTCGCCGTCTGGGCCGAGCTCGGCGGCGCCGAGCGGCTGACCGCCGTCGACGCGCGCGCCGAAAAAGGCGGGCTCGCCCCCGGCATGGCGGTGGCCGACGCGCGCGCCATGCGCCCCGCCTTGCGGCTGGCCGAGGCCGACCCGCGGGCCGACGCCGAGCTGCTGGGACGGATCGCCGATTGGTGCCGCCGCTTCACCCCGCTCGCCGCGGCCGATCCGCCGAACGGGCTGCTCCTGGATATTTCGGGGGCGGCGCATCTCTTCGGCGGCGAGGCGGCGCTGCTGGCGGAGGTCGAGCGCCGCCTCGCCGCCCAGGGCTTTGCGGCCAGAGGGGCGATCGCGCCCGGCCCGGCGCTGGCGCGGGCGCTGGCGCGCTTCTCCCGCCTGCGCCATGTGGCGGAGGGAGCGACCGGGGAGGAGCTGGAGGCGATCGCCGCCGGCTTGCCGGTCGCCGCGCTCGATCTCGACCCGGCGGCGCGGCAAAGGCTCGATCGCGCCGGGCTGCGCAGCCTCGGCGATTTGCTGGCGCGGCCGCGCGCGCCGCTCACGGCAAGGCTCGGGGCGGAGGCCATGGCGCGGCTCGACGCCATCGCCTGCCGCCGCCGCGAGCCGATCTCGCCGCGCTTCGAAGCCCCGGATTTCATGGCCGAGCGCCGCTTTCCCGAAGGGCTCACGCGGCAGGGGGACATTGAGCGCACGCTGCACGGCCTCGCCCGAGAGCTGTGTCTGCTGCTCGAGCGCCATGGCGTCGGCGCACGGGAGCTGGAGGCGGTCTTCTACCGCGTCGACGGCGCCGTCGCGCATATAGAGACGGGAACCAGCCGGCCGCTGCGCGATCCCGACACGATCGCTCTGCTGCTGCGCGAGCGCCTCGCCGTGCTGGCGGAGGAGGGGCTCGACACGGGCTATGGCTATGACGTGCTGCGACTCGGAGCCGGGCGCGTCGAGCGCTGCGATGCGCCGCAGGCGGATCTCGGCCTGGCCGGACGGGAAAATGCGCATGACGCGCGGCTGGACGATCTCGTCGATCGCCTCGGCGCGCGGCTCGGCCCACGCCGCGTGCTGCGGGCCTATCCGCAGGCCTCGCATATTCCAGAGCTCGCCGTCGCGCTGCGGCCCGCCTCCGGTCCCGCCCCCGCGGCGGCGGAAGCCGCGCCGCCGCCCTATCTTCGTGATGGCGTCCCGGCGCGGCCGCTGCGGCTGTTCGAGCGGCCGGAGCCGATCGAGGCGGTGGCGCTCACGCCCGACGGGCCGCCGCTGCGCTTCCGCTGGCGGCGGCTGCTGCACGAGCTCGCGGCCTATGAGGGGCCGGAGCGCATCGCCCCGCAATGGTGGAGCGCGCCGGAAGACGCCGCCACGCGCGACTATTTCTACGTAGAAGATCGGGAAGGCGGTCGCTTCTGGCTGTTTCGCGAGGGGCTTTTCGGCCGCGAGAGCCCGTCGCCGCGCTGGTTCGTGCACGGCCTCTTCTGACGGCTTGTTCTCGGGCCACGCGTCATCTTATCGTCACGCTTCGAGACGAAACCGAACCATGCTCTCCCCGCGACGTTTTCCTGCGACACCCGCATGAAGGAGACGGAAGGGCGGGCTCTGCGGCGGCGCTCATCCGGTCGCCCTCGCGGGCGGCTGCAACACAGGATCTGGAAAACCTATGAACGGACGCCGCGAGGCCCGCCGGTCGCCTTTGAACTCCGCCGCCCGACGTCGTATCGAAGCCTATTCCGCGCATATTCGAAGACGTCTCGAGGACAAAGCGAAATTGAAGCGGTCAGACAGCGAACTCGATGAGACGGGCGTCGTCGCGCCCGCCGAAGAGACGGCGAATTCCGACCAGAGCGCCGGACCGGGCTTCTTGTCGACGGCGCGGCGCTACATCGCGCCGAGCCTCGGCAAAGTTCTCGGCGGCGTCGCCAGCCTCGCCGTTTTCGCGCTGGCGGGCTTCGCTTTGGCGAGCGCGATCTCGAGCGTCAAATTCTCCGACGTCCGCGGCGCGATAGCGGCGATGAGCGCGGAGCAGATTTTCGCGGCTCTGCTGTTCACCGCGCTCTCCTATCTCGCGCTCACCGGCTATGACGCGCTGGCGCTGCGCCAGCTGCGGCTGCGCGTGCGCTATCGCATCGCCGCGCTGGCCTCTTTCGCGAGCTATGCTTTTTCGTTCAATCTCGGCTTTCCCGTCGTCACCGCCGCAGCGGTCCGTTATTGGATCTATGCCCGCGTCGGCGTCACCGCCGTGCAGGTCGCCAACATCACCGTCATCGCCGGCGTCACCTTCTGGCTCGGCATGACCTCCTTCGTCGGCTTCGGCCTCATGGCCCGCGCCGGCGAGCTCGGGGCCATCGACAAGCTTCCGGCCTTCCTCAACTTCGGCCTCGGCCTCGCGATCTGCGCAGGCGTCGGCTATTATTTCGTCTGGGTCTCGCTCCGCCCGCGACAGGTGCGGTTGCGCGGCCATTTCTTCCAGCTGCCGGGGCTCCTGCCCACCGGCGGCCAGACACTGCTCGGCATAGCGGATCTCTGCTGCGCCGCCGCCGCGCTCTATGCGCTGCTGCCGCGGGACGTCGATCTCGACTTTCTCACCTTCGTCTCGGTCTATGTCTTCGCCTGCATTCTCGGCGTCATCAGCCATGCGCCGGGCGGCATAGGCGTTTTCGAGGCGACGATGCTGAACGCGCTGCCGTCGCATTCGCAGGAGAGCCTGCTGGCCTCGCTCCTGCTGTTCCGCGTCATCTATTATTTCCTGCCCTTCATCTTCGCGCTGGCGCTTCTGGGGGCGGACGAAGGCTCGCGGCGCTGGAACAGCCTGCGCGAGACCATCGCCCGCATATTGGAGGCGCGCGAGTGATCCTTCTTGCAACCGCCCGTTTCCGATGCGAGCCCGAAGGCTCGCGGTCCAATGCGCGCTCCGGACCGCGAGCCTTCGGGCTCGCTTTCGGTCGCGATTGATTTCGACCGAGAGGATCAATGCCCGATCTACGCCGACGCTATCAGGGCGAAGCGCTGCTCGGCCTCGTCATCGACGCTCTGCCGGAGGCGGTCTTCGTGATCGATTCGGAGGCGCGCATCGTCGCCTCCAACAGCGCCGCGCGCTCCGTGCTCCCATCCTTGCGGCCCAATGATCCGCTGGCGCGCAGCCTGCGCTCGCCCGACGTGCTCGACGCGCTGGATCGCGTGCTGCGCGGCGGCCAGCCGGAGAAGGTCATCTGGCTCGAGCGCCTGCCGGTGGAATGCTGGTTCGAGGTGCATATCGCGCCTTTGCGCCTCGAAGGCTATGAGAACGCCGCCGTGGTGAGCCTGCGCGATTTGACCGAATCGCGCCGCGTCGAGCGGATGCGCGTCGATTTCGTCGCCAACGCCAGCCATGAATTGCGCACGCCGCTCGCCTCGCTGCTCGGCTTCGTGGAGACGCTGCAGGGGCCGGCGCGCGACGACGACAAAGCGCGCGACCGCTTCCTCTCCATCATGCGCGAGCAGGCGCAGCGCATGTCGCGCCTCGTCGACGATCTGCTCTCCCTCTCGCGCATCGAGCAGCATCTGCATCTGCGCCCGGACACGCCGGTCGATCTCGGCATTCTCGTCGCCCATATCGTCGATACGCTCGCGCCCATGGCGGAGGATGGCGGGATCGAGCTGAAGGTCGACATGACGGGCCAGGTCGTCGTTCCGGGCGATCGCGACGAACTCGCCCGCGTCGCCGAAAATCTCATCGAAAATGCGATCAAATACGGGTCCGGGCCGGTGGAGATCTCGCTCTCCCCGCTCGGCGCCTCCGCCGTCTTCTCGGTTCGCGACCATGGGCCGGGCATAGCGCCGGAGCATCTGCCGCGCCTCACCGAACGCTTCTATCGCGTCGACGCCGGCAAGAGTCGCGCCAAGGGCGGCACCGGCCTCGGGCTCGCCATCGTCAAGCATATCGTGGCTCGCCACCGCGGCAGGCTCGCCATAGATTCCGCGCCAGGGAAAGGCGCCACTTTTCGCGTATTTTTGCCATTGATCGAGCCAGAAAAAGCCGACAGCGCCTGATGTTCGGCGATTAATATAATAATATCAACTTGATAGCATGTCATGTGACAGTCATCCAGCTGTCGTAAAACCCTCGTCGCGCGGCCCTAGTGTGCGCCTCGCTGGGGCGCTCGCTGCGCGCCGACACAGTGAACCTCGAGCTCGAAAGAGACCGACATGCTTTCCAAAGTTCTCCATCGTGTCGCTCTGGCGACGACCCTGGCCGTCGCGACGGCCGGAGCCGCCTTTGCGATCGACATCTCCGGCGCCGGCGCCACTTTCCCCTATCCGATCTACGCCAAATGGGCGGACAGCTATAAGAAAGAGACCGGCAACGGCCTCAATTATCAGTCGATCGGCTCGGGCGGCGGCATCAAGCAGATCAAGGCCCGCACCGTGACCTTCGGCGCCTCCGACCAGCCGCTGAAGGCCGAGGACCTCGAGGCCGCCGGCCTCACCCAATGGCCGCAGGTGATCGGCGGCATCGTGCCGGTCGTCAATCTGGACGGCGTCGCCTCCGGCGAGCTCGTCCTCGACGGCAAGACGCTCGCGTCCATCTTCCTCGGCGAGATCAAGAGCTGGGACGACGCCGCGATCAAGAAGCTCAATCCGAAGGCCAAGCTCCCCGCGGCGGCGATCGCGGTGGTGCATCGTTCGGACGGATCGGGCACGACCTTCAACTTCACCAACTATCTCTCCAAGGTCAGCGCCGACTGGAAGAGCAAGGTGGGCGAGAACGCCTCGGTCGAATGGCCGGTCGGCATCGGCGCCAAGGGCAATGAGGGCGTGGCCAACAATGTCGCCAACACCAAGGGCGCCGTCGGCTATGTCGAATACGCCTACGCCAAGCAGAACAAGCTGACCTACACCAAGCTGGTCAACAAGGACGGCAAGACGGTCGCCCCGACGACGCCGACCTTCCAGGCCGCGGCGTCCAACGCCGATTGGGCCAACGCGCCGGGCTTCTATCAGATCCTCACCGACCAGCCGGGCGCGCAGTCCTGGCCGATCACCGCCGCCACCTTCATTCTGCTGCCCAAGGCGCCGCAGGACACGGCGGCCGCGGCCGAGGCGCTGAAATTCTTCGGCTGGGCCTTCGCCAAGGGCGCCAAGGCGGCCGAGGAACTCGACTATATCCCGCTGCCGGCCAATGTCGTGGCTCTGATCAAGAAGAGCTGGGCCGCCAATGTGAAGGATGCGAGCGGCAAGCCGCTGGCGTCGAACTAAAATATCTCTGCGCGCCGGCGAAAGACCATTTCGCCGGCGTCGCCGCTCGACGCGAGACGCGCGAGAACCGCAGGTTGGTGAATGGCGCAAGACGACCTGCCCGAGACCTGGCTCCGTCCGCTTCTTTTTCTTTTCGACGCGGAGCCTCTCGACGAGGTGAGTTCTCCCGAGACCTGCGCTATGACCTCACATGAAAAATCCGCCTTCGGGAGCGCGCGATGGAAGCCGGCTTCAACCGCCAAACGAGAGATAATAGCGTGTCCGACCTAGCAATCGTAGATGCGACGCCCCGCGCCGCCGAAGTCGACCGCAGGAAAGTGCTCGGCCGCATGGCCTTGTTCGACTTCTTTTTTCATAATTTGACGCGCGCCGCGGCGATCCTCGTTCTCTTGATCCTCGGCGGCGTGATCTTCTCGCTCATCTATGGCTCGCTTCCGGCCATACAGGCTTTCGGCCTCGGGTTCCTGACAACGGAATCCTGGAATCCCGTCACCGAGAAATTCGGCGCCGTCGCGCCCATCTACGGCACTCTGGTGACCTCGACCATCGCCATGGTCATCGCCGTGCCGCTCGGGCTCGGCATCGCCATTTTCCTCACCGAGCTCTGCCCCCATGCGCTGCGCCGGCCGATCGGCGTCGCCATCGAGCTGCTCGCCGGCATTCCCTCGATCATCTACGGCATCTGGGGCCTGTTCGTGCTCGCCCCCTTCCTGCAGCAGCATGTGCAGCCGGCGCTGATCTCGCTCACCGGCGACATTCCCCTGCTGTCGAGCCTCTTCGCCGGCCCGCCCTATGGCATCGGAATGCTGACCGCGGGCTTCATCCTCGCCATCATGGTGCTGCCCTTCATCACCTCCATCTCGCGCGACGTGTTCGACACCGTGCCTCCGGTGCTGAAGGAGGCGGCCTCGGGCGTCGGCTGCACGACATGGGAAGTGATGCGCTATGTCGTCATCCCCTACACGCGCGTCGGCGTCATCGGCGGCGTGATGCTCGGCCTCGGCCGCGCGCTCGGCGAGACGATGGCCGTCACCTTCGTGATCGGCAATGCGCATAAAGTGTCGAGCTCTCTGCTCGCGCCGGGCACGACGATCTCGGCGACCATCGCCAATGAATTCACCGAGGCGGTCGGCGATCTCTATACGTCGGCGCTGATCGAGCTCGGCCTCATCCTCTTCGTCATCACCTTCTTCGTTCTGGCGGCGGCGCGCTTCATGCTGATGCGCATCGAGCAGAAATCGGGAGCCTGACCTTTGTCCCTCTATTCCTCCCGCCGACGCACCAATGCGCTCGCGACCACTCTGTGCTGGACCGGCACGATTTTCGGTCTCGCCTGGCTGGTGCTGATCCTCGGCGCGCTGATCTATGAAGGCGCCCGCGGCCTGACGCCGGCCGTCTTCACCGAAATGACGCCGCCGCCCGGCTCCAGCGGCGGTCTGCTCAACGCCATCGCCGGCTCGCTGGTGATGACGGTGATCGGCGTGCTGCTCGGCACGCCGCTCGGAATGCTCGCCGGCACCTTCATGGCCGAATATGGCCGCTACTCGAAGCTCGCCACCGTGGTGCGCTTCATCAATGACATTCTGCTCAGCGCGCCCTCCATCGTCATCGGCCTCTTCGTCTATACGGTGGTGGTGGCCCGCGTCGGACATTTCTCCGGCATAGCGGGCGCTCTGGCGCTCGCCGTGCTGGTGGTGCCGGTCGTCGTGCGCACGACGGAGGACATGCTGCTGCTGGTTCCGAGCCCGCTGCGCGAGGCGGCGGCGGCGCTCGGCCTGCCGCGCTCCCATATGCTGATGCGCGTCGCCTATCGCGCCGCGAAATCCGGCATCGTCACCGGCGTGCTGCTGGCCGTGGCCCGCGTCTCCGGCGAGACCGCGCCGCTGCTCTTCACCTCGCTCAACAATCAGTTCTGGAGCACCGACCTCAACGCGCCGGTCTCCAGCCTGCCCGTCGTCATCTTCCAATTCGCGCTCTCGCCCTACAAGGATTGGCAGCAGCTCGCCTGGACCGGCGCTCTGCTCGTCACCGTCGCCGTCCTTCTGCTCTCCATCACCGCGCGCGCGCTCAGCAGCCAGGGAAAACAAAAATGACCGCCATGCCGGTTGTCGAAGCCTCCATTCCGACCAAAGTCTCGGTTCGCGATCTGGATTTCTATTACGGGTCGTCGAAAGCGCTGAAATCGATCTCGCTGCCGCTCTACACCAATAAGGTGACGGCCTTCATCGGCCCATCCGGCTGCGGCAAATCGACTCTGCTGCGCATATTGAACCGCATGTACGACCTCTATCCGCGGCAGCGCGCCGAGGGCGAGGTGCTGCTCGACGGCGAGAACATCCTCGACCCGAGCATCGACCTCAACCTGCTGCGCTCGCGCGTCGGCATGGTGTTCCAGAAGCCGACGCCCTTCCCCATGTCGATCTACGACAATATCGCCTTCGGCATTCGCCTCTATGAGAAGCTGTCGCGCAGCGAGCTCGACGGCCGCGTCGAGGCGGCGCTGCGTGGCGCGGCGCTGTGGGACGAAGTGCGCGACAAGCTGAATTCGAGCGGCCTCGGCCTCTCGGGCGGCCAGCAGCAGCGCCTGTGCATCGCGCGCACCGTCGCCATTCAGCCGGAGGTGATCCTGTTCGACGAGCCCTGCTCGGCGCTGGACCCGATCTCGACGGCGAAGATCGAGGAGCTCATCGACGAATTGTCGGAGCGCTACACGATCGCCATCGTCACCCACAATATGCAGCAGGCGGCGCGCGTCTCCGATTACACCGCCTTCATGTATCTCGGCGATCTCGTCGAATTCGGCGAGACGAACAATCTGTTCACCGCGCCGCAGAACAAGAAGACCCAGGACTATATCACCGGCCGCTTCGGCTGAGCGCGATCGCGCACGAGGATTATGAGACATGAGCGAACATATCGTCAGCTCCTATGACCGCGACCTCGAAGTGCTCGGCCGCCGTATCGCCGAGATGGGAGGCATCGCCGAGAAAATGCTCGCCGAAGCCATGGATGCGCTCGCTAATTTCGACATCGAGCTCGCCCATCGCGTCGTCGCCACCGATCAGCGCCTCGACGCGCTGCAGCGGGAGATAGAGGAGAACGCCATCCTCACCATCGCGCGGCGTCAGCCGCTCGCCATCGATCTGCGCGAATGCATCGCCGCGATGCGCATCGCCGCCGATCTCGAGCGCGTCGGCGATCTCGCCAAGAGCATCGCCAAGCGCACGGTGAAAATCCTCTCCGAGGCGCGCGTGCCGCGCGCCATCATCGGCCTCAAGACGATGGCGGAAGTGGCCGCCATGCAATTGAAGGACGTGCTCGACGCCTACGCCCAGCGCGACGTCGAGCGCGCCCGCGCCGTGTGGACCAATGACAGCGAGCTCGACGCGCTGGAAGATTCGGTGTTCCGCGATCTCCTCACCTTCATGATGGAGGATCCGCGCAACATCTCCTTCTGCACGCATCTGCTCTTCTGCTCGAAGAATATAGAGCGGATCGGCGATCACACCACCAATATCGCCGAGACGATCGTCTATCTCGTCACTGGCGAGTCGATGCCGACCGACCGCCCCAAGGGCAAGTCGTCCAGCATCTCCCCCAGCGTGGAAACGGATGAGCCCTCGCAATGAACGAGATTCGCGTCGCAACGCCGCGCGAGACGCCGCACGATCGGGCGCCGCGAATTCTCGTCGTGGAAGACGAGGCGGCCCTCGCATTGTTGCTCGCCTATAATCTCGAATCGGAAGGCTTCCAGGTCGAACATGTCGAGCGCGGCGACGAGGCGGAAATCCGCCTCGCCGAATCCGTGCCCGATCTCGTCATTCTCGACTGGATGCTGCCCGGCGTTTCCGGCCTGGAAATCTGCCGGCGGCTGCGCGCGCGCGACGACACGCGCACAATGCCGATCATCATGCTCACCGCGCGCGGCGACGAGAATGAGCGCGTGCGCGGTCTCTCGGTGGGCGCCGATGATTATGTGGTGAAGCCCTTCTCCACGCCGGAGCTGATGGCGCGCGTTCACGCTCTGCTGCGCCGCGCGCGGCCGGAGCGCGTGGCGACGCGGCTCGTCGCCGGCGACATAGACCTCGACCGCGAGACGCGGCGGGTGAAGCGCGGCGGGCGCGAGATTCATCTCGGCCCGACGGAGTTCCGCCTGCTGGAATATCTGATGGAAAAGCCCGGCCGCGTCTTCTCGCGCGCGCAATTGCTCGACAGCGTCTGGGGGCTGTCGGCGGAGATCGACGAGCGCACCGTGGACGTCCATGTCGGCCGTCTGCGCAAGGCGATCATCCGCGGCCGCGAGAAGGACCCGATCCGCACTGTGCGCGGCACCGGCTATTCTTTCGACGAGACCTTCGGGCGCAATTGAGGCGCGGCCGAAGGCTCCTCTCTCGACATCGCATCATCACGCTGTCGGCGCCGCCTCGTCGCGAGCCGTCTCGACGAGGCGCTCGAGATCGCCGAGACCTTGCTCGAAAGCGCCGCCGACCATTTTTTCCGGCCGCATGACGAGGCTGAACAGCTTGCCGAGGAAGGGCTGGCGCCCTTTCATGTCCCAGGTGACGAGCGAGCCGCCATTCTGCGGCGCAATGGTGAATTCGACGCGATTGCTGCATTTCATCGGCCGATCCAGGCGTAATGTGACGACCACTTTCGACGGCGCGACGGACTCGACGATCTCGACTCGCCCCGCGCCGACCTTCGCATTGCCTTCGAAATCGCAGGCCGCGCCGACGCCGCGTTCCGGCCCGGCGTAGGAGAGCTTCACACTCGGATCCTTCACGAAAGGACTCCATTCATTGCTCGCGCGCGGATCGTCGATCAGCGGAAATATTCGCTCCGGCGGCGCGGCGATGAAGATGGAGCGCGCGATATGGCAGACGTCCGGCTGGCGCGCGGCCAGGACGAGAATTGCGGCGATGATGACGGCGACGCCGGCGCCGATGATTTCCAACATGTCGAACCTCGAAAAAAAGCGGAGCGGCGCTCCCGCTCGCGAGCGAAAGAGCGCCGCGCGCCGTCATTGCGGCAGCACCACCATCCAGGGCACGCCGAAGCGGTCGGT
This sequence comes from Methylosinus sp. RM1, assembly GCF_011378635.1. Taxonomy (NCBI): domain Bacteria; kingdom Pseudomonadati; phylum Pseudomonadota; class Alphaproteobacteria; order Hyphomicrobiales; family Methylocystaceae; genus Methylosinus; species Methylosinus sp. RM1. The sequence continues at coordinate 121,223 of NZ_WOVC01000009.1, read as the reverse complement.
GAGCATTCCGAACGCGGGTGAGAAGAAAGTTCTGGTCAAGCGCATCTTCGTCTCGCCGCCCTCGGCGAGCGCTGCGAAGACGCGTTCGGCCTCCTCTTGCGTCTTCGCGCTATAGGACAGCGAGAAGCCCTTGAAGCCGGTCTCCTCGCCGTCGCCGTCCGAGCCGAAGACGATCGTGTCGCCGATCTTCAGCGCCATATGCATGACCTTGGCGCTCCAGCCCGGCGGCAGCATTTCCTCCGGCTGGGGCAAAGGGCTGTCCTTGTAGCGCATCAGCATCTGTATCTGCGCGCCGAGCGCCTTCTCATAAAAGGCGGCGGCTTCTTCGGCGCGGCCGTCGAAGATCAGATAGGGTTGAATCGACATCATGTTTCTCCCAGCGAGCGTCGCGGACGGGCGCTCGTTTCGTGGGAGGAGATCATGTCCGCGCAAAGCGCTTCGTCAACCGTCCCGCACCTTTTTCACTTCGGGACGATGATCATCCAGAGCACGCCGAAGCGATCGACCGCCATGCCGAAGGTGGCGGCGAAAAACGTCTCGCCCAAGGGCATTCGCGCTTCGCCGCCATCGGCGAGCGCGCCGAACATGCGCTCGGCCTCCGCCACGCTCTTCGCCTCGAGCGAGACGCCGAATCCGTTGAAGCCGGAAGGACCCGTTCCGCATCCATCCGACAGGAAAATTTCCGAATCGCCGATCCGAAGGCAGGAATGCATGATCTTCTTGCCCCAATCGGGCGCGAGCGCGCCGGGCGGCGGCGGCTCGGGGCTCTCGTCGAAGCGCAGCAGGAAATTCACCTCGGCGCCGAGCGCTTGCCGGTAGAAAGTAATGGCTTCGTCGGCGCGGCCCGAGAAGAAAAGATAAGGCTTGATCGTCATTGGATGCTCCTTTTTTTGAAAAATGGCGGGGCTCGGTCAGTCCTGCGCGAGATAGGCGTCGAGCTGCTCGAGTGTTCCGGCCCAGCCATTCCCCTGGGCGTCGAGCGTGGCGGCGAAGGTCGTGATCTCTTCCGCGCTAGCCTCGAAGGGCCGCGCGCGCAGCGTCAACTCGGAGCCGCCGCTTTCCGTATCCGCGAGGAGAAAGGTCGTCTCCACCTTCAGCGGCCAGGTCTCGCTGAGCGGATGGCGCGTGAGTCCGCGGTCTTCATCGGAAAAAGAGTCGACGAGCACGATGCGCGTCGGCGCTTCGATCTCGCGATATTCGAAGAGGCCCCATATGGCGCCGCCGTCCTGCGTCCGCAGCCCATAATGATAGGAGCCGCCGGGACGAAAATCCATTTGCAAGGCGATGACCGGAACGCCCTTCGGCCCGAACCATTGCGCCATGCGCTCCGGCTCCGCGAACGCCTTCCACAAGAGCTCGCGTGAGGCGGCGAAGCGGCGTGACGTGACGAAGACGGGACCTGCCGATTCCTCGATGAAATCGCCGAGACGTCCGAGATTTTCGGCGAGGCCTGTCGCGGCGCCATAGTCGCGCACGACGCGATCGCGCTCGGCGAGGGAAGGAAAGCGCATACGCCAATCGATGCGCGTCTTCTCGCCTTCCTGAGAGAGGGCGATGATCGTCTCCATCCGCACGGGCTCGACATTCTCGTCATCGCCGGGATGAAAATAGGCGATGCGCTCCGGCCGCAGGATTTCGCAAAAGACGATCTTATTCTCATAATCGCGCCCGTCCGGGCCGTGCATGACGAAGCGCCAGACGCCGCCCGGCGCGAATTCGAAAGCTTGCGTCGTGAGCGAAAAACCCTTCGGCCCGAACCATCGCGCCAGCCGATCCGGCGCGGCGAAAGCGTCGAAAACCAGCGGGCGTGGCGCTTCGAAGAGACGCGTCCCGGAAATCTCCGGAACGTCCGAAGGGACTGAAATGCGAGCATCGTCGGACATGACGCCTCCTCAATGATCGCTTGTCGCCAGCTCGCGCGCGAGGGCGCCGAGCTGATCGAATGCGCCGGTCCAGCCATGGCCGTGCGAGGCGGCGGACTCGGCGGTGGCGAGGCCGCGCTGCACGAAGATCATCTCGGTCTTCCCGCCCTGCTCCGTGAGCTCCAACTCGATCGTCGTCAGCGCTTTCGGCTCGAGATGATTGCGCTCCCATTCATGCGTCATCACGAGCCGCGCGGGCGCGTCGATCTCGAGATATTCGCCATGATGAATGAACTCCTCGCCCTCGGGCGAGCGCATCCCGGCGCGCCATTTGCCGCCGATGCGCAGATCATTCTCGGCGAAGAGCACGGTGAATGTCGCGGGGCAGAGCCAGCGCATCATATGCTGCGGCTCCGTCCAGCATTTGAAAACGAGCGCGCGTGGCGCCTCGAATGTGCGCAGCAGAATGAGCCGATGCGGCGTGTCGCTCTCGCCGGCCTGGCGCGCGAGGCCCTCGAGAATTCCGGTCCAGCCGGAACGGATGGCGAAGGATTTGGCGGCCGCTTCCGCCGTCATATGGTGCGTCAGCGTCAAGAGGCTGCCGGCGCCGTCGGGACGAATGTCGATCTCGATCCGCGTGGACGGGCCTTCGCGTTGCATTCCGAGAGTGAAGACGAGACGGCTCGGGCGTTCGATCTCGATATATTCGCCGAAATGCGTCGCGAGATTCTCGCCGCGCTGCTCGTGGATGGCGTAGCCGCCGCCGATGCGCGAGTCGATCTCGACATGCGCGGATTGGCCATTCGGCGTACGGAACAGCCAGCCGCCAACGGCCTTCGGATCGAGCCAAGCGTCGAAGAGCAGCGCCGGCGGCGCGGAGAAGCGCCGCGTGATCGTCAGCGGCGGGATGGCGTCGTCAATTCTTTTGAGCATCGGGGTCGCCCTTCTGCAATTCGGCGAGATAGGCGTCGAGCCGGTCGAAGCTCTCGTCCCAGAAGCGCCGATAGGTCTCGAGCCAATCGGAAACGTCGCGGAGCCGCGCCGCGTCCAGCTTGCAGGGACGCGATTGGGCGGCGCGGCCGCGGGTGATGAGGCCGGCCTGCTCGAGCACCTTCAGATGCTTCGAGACCGCCGGCTGGCTGATGGAAAAAGGAGCCGCCAGTTGGCCGACGGAGGCTTCGCCCTGAGCGAGCCGCGCGAGTATGGCGCGTCTCGTCGGGTCCGCTAGAGCGGCGAAGGTGGCGCTGAGAGGGTCGGGCATTAATTACCTACCATGTATGTAACTAAAAGGTTATATAACTGATCCGGAAATCCGCTGTCAAGCTCCGCCTCTCGGCTTCGCTCGCGATCAAGTCTCTCGAAGTATTTTCGCCATCGGCCCGCCACGCGCGAGCTCGTCGATGAGTTTGTCCAAATATCTGATTTCGCGCATGGTCTGCGCTTCTAATATCCTCCAGTCGGACGCCGCAGATCATGCCCGTGATCGCGACGCGCGACGGATCGAGCCGCGGCGCCAGCGCAAAGAACGTTTCGAAATCCGTCTGCTCCTCCAGCCGAGCGCGCAACTCGCGCGGATCATAGCCGGTCAGCCAGGCAATGATCTGATCCACCTCTTCTCGCGTACGTCCCTTTTTCTCCGCTTTCGTTGGCTTTGGCGCGAGGTCCCGGCGGCATGTCGCTGCGGCAGACCGCCGCTTGGGCGCCGACGTGCTCGCCTTGTATCGCTTGCGATGGCAGATCGAGCTCGCCTTCAAGAGGCCGGCCGAGCCGAAAAGGGCGGGCGCAGCTGGACATACGCCCATCTGATCCTCGCCATCCTCACCGACGAATGCAGCCAGGACCTCCTGGACTCTTCCCCCGGAAGACCTGCTCGCGGCGCATTACGCGCCGTCGATATGGCGCGCGCAAAAGTTCGTTATCGCGATATTGCGCGCCGCGATCCTCGGTCGCCTCACGCTCGACGCTTCCCCGAGATTCCACCACCTCCTCGCAGAACCCCGAAGAAAACGAAAATTGCAGTTCAAATACCCCGTCAGCCCCTTATCCTAGCGCCCATGGGGCTTTAAGCCCGCCCCTCCACGCTCTTCTCGATGATCTGCGCGAGATCGGTCATGATCGCATTGAGATCATAGTTCTTCGGCGTGTAGACGGCGGCCACGCCATTCTCGCGCAAGAGCTTCTCATCGGCCGGTGGAATGATGCCGCCGACGACGAGCGGCACGTCACTGAGGCCCTTTTCCTTCATCAGCCGCAGCACCTCATGGGCGAGCGTCACATGCGAGCCGGAGAGGATCGAAAGGCCGACGCAATGCGCGCCTTCCTTTTGCGCCGTCTCGACCAGCTCGGCCGGGGTCGAGCGAATGCCGGCATAGATCACGTCGAAGCCGGCGTCGCGGGCGCGCACGGCGATCTGCTCGGCGCCGTTGGAATGGCCGTCGAGGCCCGGCTTGCCGACCAGGAATTTCGCGCGCTGGCCGATCTTGGTGGAGACGCGCTGCACCTCCTCGCGCACCGCGTCGAGCTGGCCGCCGACCTGCCGCGCCGTGGCGGAGACGCCGGTCGGCGCGCGATATTCGCCGAAGACGCCGCGCAGCACCGAGCCCCATTCGCCCGTCGTGACGCCGGCCTTGGCGGCGGCGATCGAGGGCTCGACCATATTGCGGCCTTCCTTGGCCGCGCGGACCAGCTCGTCGAGGGCGGCCTGCGCGGCCTTGGCGTCGCGTTGCTCGCGCCAGGCGTTCAGCCGGGCGATCTGCTCGGCCTCGACATGCTCGGGCACGACCATGATCTGATTGTCGCCCGCGGTGAGCGGCGAGGGCTCGCCCTCGGTGAATTTATTGACGCCGACGACGATCTGCTCGCCGGCCTCGATCGCCTCGAGCCGCGCCGTATTGCTCTCGACGAGCTTGGATTTCATATAGCCGATCTCGACCGCCGCCGCGGCGCCGCCCAGCTCGTCTATTCTTCTCAACTCGGCGACGGCCTCTTCCTTCAGCGCCGCGACCTTCTCGGCGATCGCCGGATTGCCGTCGAAGATGTCGCCATATTCGAGAAGATCGGTCTCATAGGCCATGATCTGCTGCATGCGCAGCGACCATTGCTGATCGAAGGGCCGCGGCAGGCCGAGCGCCTCGTTCCAGGCCGGCAGCTGCACGGCGCGGGCGCGGGCGTTCTTCGACAGCACGACCGCCAGCGCCTCGATGAGAATGCGATAGACGTTGTTCTCCGGCTGCTGCTCGGTGAGGCCGAGCGAATTCACCTGCACGCCGTAGCGGAAGCGGCGCGACTTCTCGTCCTTCACGCCATAGCGGTCGCGCGTGATCTCGTCCCACAGCTCGACGAAAGCGCGCATCTTGCACAGCTCGGTGACGAAGCGCATTCCGGCGTTGACGAAGAAGGAGATGCGGCCGACCACCTCGCCGAAATCCTTTTCCGAGAGGCCGGCGGCCTTCACCCCGTCGAGAATGGCGCAAGCGGTGGCGAGCGCATAGGCCAGCTCCTGCGCCGGCGTCGCGCCGGCCTCCTGCAGATGATAGGAGCAGACATTCATCGGGTTGAATTTCGGGCATTCCTTCGTGGTGAAGAGAATGAGATCCTGCGTCAGCCGCAGCGACTGCGCCGGCGGAAACACATAGGAGCCGCGCGACAGATATTCCTTGATGATGTCGTTCTGCGTCGTTCCCTGCAGCTTTGCGCGCGGCGCCCCTTGCTCGTCCGCCGCCGCGATATAGAGCGCGAACAGCCAGACGGCGGTGGCGTTGATCGTCATCGACGTGTTCATATCCGCGATCGGAATGCCGTCGAACAAGGTGCGCATGTCGCCGAGATGCGACACCGGCACGCCGACCTTGCCGACCTCGCCGCGCGAGAGAATGTGATCGCTGTCATAGCCGGTCTGAGTCGGCAGATCGAAGGCGATGGAGAGACCCGTCTGGCCCTTGGCGAGGTTGGAGCGATAGAGATGGTTCGACTCCTTGGCCGTGGAATGGCCGGCATAGGTGCGGAACAGCCAGGGCTTGTCGCGACGCGGGGCAGCGGATTCGGTCATGTGTTCGGTCTCCCTCCGAAGCTTGCGATAACACAAGACGCTGGCGAGGCAAAAGCGCTCGGGTGAGGGTCACGGGGCCAGCACGGCGACGCCGAGCGCCGGAGCCGCCTCGGCGAGCCGGCGGTCCAGCGTGCAGAGCTTCGCGCCATGGTATGCGCAGAGGGCGAGATGCAGCGCGTCGCCGGCGCGCAGGCCGAGGGCGTGCAGGTCGCAGAAATGGGCGGCGGTTCGGAAGTGAAGCGGGGCGATCGGCAGAAGCAGGAAGCTTGCGGACGCGAGCCGTGCGAACTCCGCCAACGCCTCGGCCCGCTGCGGAAGTCCGATCTGGCGGTTCCGCAGTTTGATCGACAAAGCGGAAGAGAATTCCGTCGCCACCCAATCGCTGATCGCCAACTCGTCGGTCTGCTCGCCGAGCCAGGAGTGGACGCGATCCGTCTCCGCCTCTCTGGTCAACGCCGCGACGAGCAGTGACGTGTCCAGATAGAGCGTCAATAGCGGTCCTCGTCGCGCATCCGGCGCGTGAATTCTCCGGCGGATTCCGTCTCGGGCGGCATGGCGTCGGTGAGCGCCCGCAAGCGGGAGATGTCGACGCGCTTTTTCGGCTCGTCGAGCGGCGCGATCTTGGCGATCGCCTTGCCGCGGCGGGTGACTTGAACCGTCTCGCCCTGCGCTGCGCGGGCGACGATCTCGCTCAAATGGGCCTTGGCCTCCGCGACGGTGACGGCGCTCATCTCTTGCCTCATGACCAACCAGATGACCAATTTAGCGCAGTGTCTTTCGGAAACCAAGGTCGGCGTCGCCACATGGTTTCGGCTTCTCGAGGCTCTCGGCCTACGCTCCCCGGCCTCCGCCCCCTCCCCAATATCGCTCTGTTCAGCCGAAAGCCGGCCGTATATGAATGGCCGCCTCGGCCCGCCGCCGGCCAAGAAAGAGAGTTCCCGAGGAGCCAGACGTTGACCGCACTGAAAGACCTCTACGACATCGGCGAGATACCGCCGCTCGGCCATGTCCCCGCCAAGATGCACGCCTGGGTCGTCCGCAAGGAGCGGCACGGACCGCCCGAGGAGTCGATGCAGCTCGAGGTGGTTCCCACCTGGGAGCTCGACAGCCATGACGTGCTCGTGCTGGTGATGGCGGCGGGCGTCAATTACAATGGCGTCTGGGCGGCTCTCGGCCAGCCGATCTCCGTGCTCGACGTCCATAAGCTCCCCTATCATATCGCCGGCTCCGACGCCGCCGGCATCGTCTGGGCCGTCGGCTCCAAGGTGAAGCGCTGGAAGGTCGGCGACGAGGTCGTCGTCCACTGCAACCAGGACGATGGCGACGACGAGGAGTGCAACGGCGGCGACCCGATGTTCTCCGCCTCGCAGCGCATCTGGGGCTATGAGACGCCGGACGGCTCCTTCGCGCAGTTCTGCCGCGTGCAGGACCGCCAGCTCATGGAGCGCCCCAAGCACCTCACTTGGGAAGAGTCCGCCTCCTACACGCTGACGCTGGCCACCGCCTATCGCATGCTGTTCGGCCATGAGCCGCACCGGCTGAAGCCCAGCGACAATGTCCTCATCTGGGGCGCCTCGGGCGGTCTCGGCGTGTTCGGCGTGCAGCTCTGCGCGGCGGCCGGCGCCAACGCCATCGGCGTCATCTCGGACGAGAGCAAGCGCGACTATGTGCTCTCGCTCGGCGCCAAGGGCGTCATCAACCGCAAGGACTTCAAGGGCTGCTGGGGCCAGCTGCCGACCGTCAACACGCCGGAGTTCAACGACTGGTCCAAGGCGGCCCGCAATTTCGGCAAGGCGATCTGGGACATCACCGGCAAGAAAGACGTCGACATCGTCTTCGAGCATCCGGGCGAGCAGACCTTCCCGCTCTCCTGCATGGTGGTGAAGCGCGGCGGCATGGTGGTGTTCTGCGCCGGCACGACCGGCTTCAACCTCACCTTCGACGCCCGCTATGTGTGGATGCGTCAGAAGCGCATTCAGGGTTCGCATTTCGCGCATCTGAAGCAGGCGGCCGCGGCCAATCGCTTCGTCGTGGACCGCCGCGTCGATCCCTGCCTGTCGGAAGTCTTCCCCTGGGCGAAGATCCCGCACGCCCACACCAAAATGTGGAAGAACGAGCACGCCCCCGGCAATATGGCCGTGTTGGTCAACGCTCCGACCACGGGCCTGCGCTCGCTCGAGGATGTGGTCGCGGCTGCGGGGAAAAAGTGAGCCTCGCGCGATAACGCATTGTCAAATAGGCGCTATCGGCCCTATATTGGCTAACATAAAAATTTTTATGTTAGCGAGAGCCGATGGCGGAATGGGGATTCTACGGAAGGCGCGTCGAGCTCGCCGAGATCGATAAGATCTTGGCGCGCCGACGCTTTTTCTTTTGCGCGATCTCCGGGCGGCGGCGGATCGGGAAGACGTCGCTGATTCAGGAGGCGATCCGACGGCGGGGGCTCGCGGACAAAGCCATCTATGTGCAGGTTCCCGATAGCGACCCGCGCGGCGTCATCCAAGCATTCGAGGATTCGATCGAAGACGTTGGAGCCCCTCGAGACGATGCGCGGCGCGTCTGCAAAGATTTTCAGTCGATCGCCGTATTGTTGCGCGACTCGTGGGCGTTGGGATGGATAATCGCGCTCGACGAGTTTCAATATTTCAACCGGGCGTCGCTGGTCGAGTTCCAGTCATATTTGCAATCGGAAATCGACTTCGCCCGTTCGCGTTCAGACATTGGCGGAGGGCTCTTCACGCTCGGCTCCATCCATACAGAAATGACGGCGATTCTCGAGGATCGCGCCTCCCCGCTTTTCAACCGTGTCACCGACAGCTTGCACATCGGCCATTGGGATTTCGAAACCCTGTACGAGATGTTTCGCGCTCATGGGATCGTCGATCCTCGTCATCGCCTGTTTCTGTGGTCGATCTTCGAAGGAGTTCCCAAGTTCTACCGTGACTGTTTCGATCAAGGCGTGCTGAAGCCGATAGCCTCCTATCGATCCGAGACGCTTCGGACCATGTTTTTCGAGGGATCGAGTCCGCTGAGGGATGAAGCCGACAATTGGTTTCTTCGAGAATTGCGCGGGCGATACGACACCGTCCTGACTCTCCTGGCGCGCCTCGGGCCGTTGTCGCATGGCCAGCTGAGGGCGGAATATGACCGCACCGGTCCCGCGCAGGAGAATCAGCTCGCCGGATACTTGAAGGTGCTCATCGAAAAATACGGCATGGTCGAAAAGCTCCAGCCGATCCTCTCGTCGGACAAGCAGCGAAATGCGCGCTACGTCATTACAGACAATTTTCTGAGCGCATGGCTCGCCGCAATTCAACGCAATGTGCGGCTCGCCCGAATTCGCCCGATCGAGGAGGCCGTCGCCAAAGCCGATGTGTCCCTCCAAACCCACGAGGGCTACGCTTTCGAAAAGCTCGTGCGCCAGATCACCGAGGAATGTTCCCGCAAAGGCGTCGGCGATTTTCCGCTGACAGAACTCGTCGCGGGCTATTGGAACAAGGCCGACGGCAGCGACATCGAAATCGATATGATCGCGCTGGACGAAACCAATCGTCGCATCCGTTTCGGTTCCTGCAAGCGTTCGGCCACCGCGCACGACTCGCAAGCGCTCGCGACTTTCGAGGAACATGTGGCGCGGTTTCTGGCGACGAAGACCGGCGCGCCCTATCGCGATTGGAGAATCGAAAAAGCGGTGTATGCGCCGATTTTCTCGTCCTTCGAGCGTGAGGCGCTGGGGCGCGCTGGGATGCTCTGCATCGACATGGATGATTTCGAGCGGTGGCTCACTTTCTGATCGCGCTATTCCGCTCGATGCGCATTGACACGGAAGGCGCGAGCATGAAAAACTCGTACGAATTGCATACGACAGCACAGAGGCCAGCACAGCCGATCGGGCGTGACTGCGCTGTCGTATCGTGCGAGCGCGCGCCGATGTGATGCCGGGTCGGACGGGCGCTTCGAGACGACTTCCCACGCCACGCGCGGAAAGCTGCGAGAACAGCCCTCGGCGTCGGGAGGCGATTTCGCATGTTGGAAGCGCGCGAGCTGACCAAGAGATATGAGGGCAAGGCGGATCGCCCCGCCCTCGACCGGCTGAATCTGCATATTCCCGGCGGCGAGGCGTTCTGTCTGCTCGGCCCCAATGGCGCCGGCAAGACGACGACCGTCAATCTCTTCCTCAATTTCATTGCGCCGACTTCCGGCCAGGCGCTCGTCGGCGGCGTCGACTCGGCGCGCGAGCCGCTCGAGGCGCGGCGTCGTCTCGCCTATATCCCTGAGACGGTGATGCTTTATGGCGCGCTCAGCGGGCTCGAGAATCTGGAATATTTCACCGAGATTTCCGGCGGCCGGCGCCTCGCGCGGGCGGAATTGCTCGCCCTGCTCGGCGAGGCCGGGCTCGCGGAGGAGGCGGCCTTTCGGCGCGTCTCGGGCTATTCCAAGGGCATGAGGCAGAAGGTCGGCGTCGCCGTCGCTCTGGCGCGGCGCGCGCAGGCGCTGCTGCTCGACGAGCCGACCTCCGGCCTCGATCCGCTCGCCGCCAATGAATTCGCCGCTCTGGTCGAGAAGCTGCGCAAGCAGGGCATGGCGATATTGATGGTCACGCACGACCTCTTCCTCGCCAAGCAATGCGGCACGCGCATCGGCGTGATGCAGGCGGGCCGGCTCGTCTCCGTCTTCGGCGCCGATGACGTCGATCATCTCGGCCTCGAGCGGGCCTATCTCGAGCAGTTCAGAGGAGCGGCCGCATGAGCGAGATCGTCGTCGCGAAAGCGCCTGCGACGCAGGCGCCCGCCGGCCGCTGGCGCGTCGCCCGCGCCGTGGCCCTCAAGGAATGGGCGGAGCTGCGCCGCGACAGCCGGCTCGCCTGGCTGTTCGGCCTCGTCTTCCTGCTGATGCTCGGCGCGCTCGCTTTCGGCGCCGCGCAGCATATGCGGCTGGATCGCGAGCGCGCCGCCGCCGCCGCGACCGATCGCGCGCTGTGGACTGGCCAAGGCGCGAAGAACCCGCACGCCGCCGCGCATTTCGGCCAATACGCGTTCAAGCCGCAGAGCCCGCTGGCGCTCGCCGATCCGGGCGTCGACGCCTATGTCGGCGAGGCCGTCTGGCTGGAGGCGCATAAGCAGAACGAGGCGCAATTTCGCGCGGCGCGCGACGCCGGCGTCGGCGCGCGGCTCGGGGGCCTCTCCTTCGCTTTCGTGCTGCAGACGATCATGCCGCTCGTCGCCGTTCTGCTCGGCTTCGCCGGTTTCGCCGGCGAGCGCGAGCGCGGCACATTGCGCCAGCTGATGAGCCTCGGCGCCTCGCCCGTCGATATTCTCGCCGGCAAGGCGCTCGCCGCGCTCGGCGCGCTTTCGGTTCTGCTGGTTCCGGCTTTCGCCATCGCCGTGCTGGCGACGCTCTTCCTCGCCGATCATGATTTCTCCGTCGCCGATCAGCTCGAGCGGCTGCTCGCGCTCTCCTTCGGCTACGGCCTCTATCTCGCTGGCTTCGTCTTTCTCGCGCTCGGCGTGTCGGCTTTTTCGAAGTCCACGCGCACGGCGCTGGTGCTCCTGCTCGCTTTCTGGCTCGCCAATTGTTTTCTCGCCCCGCGCGTGATGACCGATGTCGCCAAGCGCGTCGCGCCGCTGCCCACCGCGCTCGAATTCCGCAACGCCATCGCCGAGGACAAGAACAAGACCTTCGGCCATGACGAATCTCATCCGGCCTTCGTCGCCTTTCGCGACGGCGTGCTGGCGCAATATGGCGTCTCGCGCATAGAGGATCTGCCGGTCAATTTCCGCGGCCTCGCGCTGCGCAAGGACGACGAGAACGGCTTCGTCATTTTCGACAAGCATTTCGGCGCGCTGCAGGCCGACTTCGACGCGCAGGACAGGCTGCGCGCGGCGCCGGGCTTCCTCTTCCCCGCGCTCGCCATGCAGCCCTTCTCGACGAGCTTCTCGGGAACGGATTCCTGGCATCAATATGATTTCGCCACAGCGGCGGAGGCGCACAGGCGCCGCATTCAGACGGCGGCGAGCGAGGACCTCATTCATAATGCGCGCTATGGCGACGCCGCCTATGTCGCTTCACGCGATATGTGGGAGCGCATTCCCTCCTTCGATTACGCCGCGCCGGCCGTTTCCTTCGCGCTCTCCCATGCGCGCGGCGATCTCGTCGCGCTCGCGCTCTGGGCCGTGCTGACCGCGGCGCTCGCCGGCTTCGCCGCGCGACGCCTCAGACCCCTGTGAGGCCCGCCATGACCTTCTCTGCGTTTCTCGCCGCATGGCGGTTCGAATGGCGGCTTCTGCGGCGCGACGCCGCCGCTTGGGCCGTGCTCGCGGCGATCGCGACAATGAGCGCGCTCGCCTTTTTCGACGGCGCCGAGCGCATCGCCGCGCAAAAAGCGGCGATAGAGGATGCGCGGCGCGACGAGACGCTGCGTCTCGATTCGCTGCGCAAGACGCTCGCCGATTTGGACGCCGGCCGCGTGAAGGGCGAGACGCCGCCCTATCGCGATCCGCGCAACGCGGTCTTCGTCGGCGGCGGCTCTGCGGCGGCGGTGGCGGCGTTGGAGCCGACCCCGCTCGCGATCGTCGCCACAGGGCAGAGCGATCTTTTCCCCGCCGCGCTCAAAGTGACGAGCGGGACCAAGGACAGCTTCCTCTTCGCGGATGAGATCGAGAATCCGGCGCATCTCGCCAGCGGCTCGATCGATCTCTCCTTCGTGCTGGTCTTCGTCTTTCCTCTGGCGATTCTCGCGCTCTGCTTCGATCTTTCGGCCGGCGAGCGCGAGAAGGGCACGCTCGCTCTGACGTTCGCCAGCGCGGAGAGCCAGACTGCCGTTCTGCTCGGCAAGCTCGCGGCGCGGGCCGGTCTGCCGATATTGGCGATGATCGCGGCGACCTGCGCCGGCGTCTATCTGCTGCGCGGAGCCGAGCCGCTCGCTTCCTGCGCCTTCGCGCTGCTCATCGCGGCGATCTTCGCTTATGGCGCCTTTTGGGCGCTGCTCGCGGCCGTCGTCGACAGTTTCGGCAAAAGCTCCGCCTATAATGCGCTGGCGCTCATCGCCGTCTGGGCCGGCCTCACCATGATCGCGCCCGCCGCCGTCAACACGCTCGCCGACGCGCTCTATCCGGCGCCCTCGCGCTCGGAGATGACGCTGGCCGCGCGCGCCGCTGCGACCGACGCCGATCGCGAGCGCGACGCCGCCCTCGCCCGCTACGCCGAGGAGCACCCCGACGCTACGGCGGCGGAGATGAAGCTCGGCGATGCGAAGGAGCGCACCATTCGCCGCCTCGCCGTGCTGGAGACAGCCAACGCCCGCGTCGAGCAGGTGATGGCGCGTCACGAGAAGCAACTCGCCCGCCAGCGCGCGCTCGCCGACCAATTGTCCTTTCTCTCGCCGGCGCTGCTGATGTATCGCTCGGTCGCCGATATCGCCGGCTCCGGCGACCGCCGCTATGCGGAATTCTCCGACCGGCTCGACGACTTCCACAAGCGCTGGCGCGATTTCTTCTGGTCGCGCGCCCATGCCGGCCAGACGCTGACGCAGGCCGATTACGCCGCTCTGCCGTGCTTCCCCGCGAGCGCAGATGCGGCGAGCGCCTTGGCCGGCGTCGCCTCCGCGCTCGCGGCCGGCGTGGGGCTGCCGGCTCTGCTGCTCGCCGTGCTGGCGTGGCGGGGGCTGCGACGCTGCAAGGCGGCGTGAGCGACGCTGCGTCGCGGGCGTTTTGCGCGCCCGCCTCGGGAATTGTGCTATCCTGTCTCGTGAATAATCATCACAGAGGCGCAGGGTGAACGAGAAGTGGCGCCGGGAGAGGCGTTTCCACCTCCCCCTAGAGGGGGGAGGTCGAGCGCCGAAGGCGATCGGGTGGGGGTGTTTCCGCCGAGTCTTTGCCGTGCGACCCCACCCCGGATGGCTTCGCCATCCGACCCTCCCCCTCGAGGGGAGGGTGAAGGCCCCGTTTCTTCGTTCACGCGAGCGCTCGGCACAGAGGCGGGATTCATCTTGCGACCAATCTTCCAAAAGCTCCTGCTCGCGGCGCTGGTCGCACTTCTCGCCGTCGCGCCGGCGCGCGCGGCCGACCGGCTCCGCCTAGGCCTGCAGAAGACCGGCTCGGGCGTTTGGGAGCTCGCCGTCATTTCCGCCTTCGGCCTCGATAAGGAGGCGGGGCTCGAGCTGACGGTCACGGAACTCGCCAATACCGACGCCGCCAAGATCGCCATTCAGAGCAGTTCCGTTGATATCGTGGTCTCCGACTGGCTGTGGGTGGCGCGCCAGCGCGCCGACGGCGCCAAGCTCACCTTCTATCCGCACTCCACCGCCATAGGCGCGCTGATGGCGCGCGACAAAGCGGTGAAGAGCGTCGCCGATCTCGCCGGCAAGAAGCTCGGCGTCGCCGGCGGCCCGCTCGACAAGAGCTGGCTGCTGCTGCGCGCCTATGCACAGCGGCAGGGCGTCGATCTCACCAAATCGGCGACCATCGTTTACGGCGCGCCGCCGCTCATCGCCGAGAAGGCCGCCGAGGGCGAGCTGGACGCCGCGCTCGAATTCTGGAATTTCGCCGCTGATCTCGAGGCGCGCGGCCTCTCCCGCGTCATCGATCTGCGCAAGGTGGAGACGGCGCTCGGCGCCAAGGGCGCGCCGGTCGTCACCGGCTATGTGTTCGACGAGGGCTTCGCCGCGAAGAGTCCCGCGTCGCTGGCGCGCTTCTTCGCCATGATCGACAAGGCGCGACGCCTGATCGCGACATCGGACGCCGCCTGGCGCATCGCCCTGCAGCGCATTCCGGCCAAGGACCCCGCCGTGCTCGCGCTCTATCGCAAGAGCTATGTGGAGGGCATTCCCGCCCGCAGCGTCGAGCAGGAGCGGGAAGACGCCGCCGGGCTCTACGCCACTCTGGCCGAGATCGGCGGCGCGGCGCTGGTCGGCTCGGCGAAGACCTTGCCCGCGGGCACTTTCTACGAGCCCGCGGCGAGCGCGGTGCGGTGATCCGCCTCCTGTCGCTGGCGCTGCTGCTGGCTTTCTGGCAGGGCGCGGCGCTGTTTTCCGATCCGCGCCGCCTGCCGGGGCCGCTCCCTGTCTTCGAGGCGATCGCTCATGAGGCCGAGAGCGGCGCGCTGTTCACCAATCTCGCGGCGACATTGGCGCGCGTCGCCGCCGCTTTTCTGCTGGCCATGAGTCTGGGCGCGGCGCTCGGCTACGCCATGGGACGGCGGCCGGCGCTGGATCGGCTGTTCGATCCCTGGCTGGTCATTCTCCTCAATCTGCCGGCGCTGGTGGTCATCGTGCTGGCCTATCTCTGGGCCGGCCTCACCGAGGCGGCGGCGGTGGGCGCGGTGGCGCTCAACAAGCTCCCCAACGCCATCGTCGTGATGCGGGAGGGCGCCCGCGCGCTCGATCACGAGCTCGATGAGATGGCCGAGGTCTTCCGCCTGCGCCCGGCCGCGCGGCTGCGGCATATCGTCTTGCCGCAGCTCGCGCCCTATATCGCGGCGGCGACGCGCTCGGGCCTCTCGCTGGTCTGGAAGATCGTGCTGGTGGTGGAGCTGATCGGCCGCTCCAATGGCGTCGGCTTCGAGATCAATATGGCGTTTCAGCTTTTCGACGTGCGTTTGCTGCTCGCCTATGCGATTCCCTTCGTCCTGCTGATGCTCGCCGTCGAAACTCTCCTGGTGCAGCCCTTTGAACGACATGTCTCGCGATGGCGCCGCCGCCCTGCTCGAGGTCAGGGTTTCGCATAAGGATTACGCCAGCGGCGGCCGGCCGCAGCGGGCGCTGGAAAATCTCATGCTTTCCCTGCCGGCCGGACGCGCCGGCGCCGTGGTCGGCCCGTCCGGCTGCGGCAAGACGACATTGCTGCGCATCATCGCCGGACTCGATACGGAATTTTCCGGCGAGGTGACGCTTCCGGCGGGCGGGCGGCTCGGCATGGTGTTTCAAGAGCCGCGCCTTCTGCCCTGGCGCAGCGTCATCGACAATCTGCGCATCGCCGCGCCGCAGGCCAGCGAGGAAGCGCTCGCCGCTCTGCTCGCCGCGCTGGAGCTCGAGGACCATGCGCGGCATTTTCCGGGGGAATTATCGCTCGGCCTCGCGCGCCGCGTCGCCATTGCGCGGGCGCTGGCGATCGAGCCCGATCTTCTGCTGCTGGATGAGCCTTTCGTCTCGCTCGACGATGCGCTGGCGCGCGATCTGCGCGCGCGCATCGCCGCGCTGATCGACGAGCGCCATGTGACGACGCTGATCGTTACCCATGATCTGCGCGAGGCGATCGAGCTCGCCGATGTGATTTTTCTTCTGTCGCCGCGCCCCTCGCACGTCGGCGCGACGCTCGACGTGGCGACGCCGCGCCGGCTGATGACGCGAGAGGCCGCCGATGCGCTGGAGGCGCGGGCGCGCAGGGAAATAGAGGCGATGCGCGGGCGGTGAGGCCCCCTCCCCAGCTCTCCCCCGCTTCGCGGGAGAGGGAGCAGATTCGGCGCTTCATCGACGCTTTGCGCAATGCCCGCCGCCTCCTTCTCCCGCGAAAGCGGGAGAGGGTGAGGGAGGGGACGCTACAGCTTCGACAGAAAGCCCGCGAAGCGCAGCGAGCCCTCGGGCCAAGGCCCATGGCCGCTATCGGCGTTGATGTGTCCGGCCGCGCCGGCGTCCACCAGCTCCGCGCCTATGTCCTGCGCCAAGACCCTCGAGAAATCCGCCTCCGCATTAGGATCGTCAGAACTGGCGACGAGAAGCGCGGGAAAGCGCAGCCGCTCGCGCGGAATCGGCAGAAAGGCGGGATCGATCGCCGTCAGCTCGGCGATCGCGCGCTCGGAGGGCGGCGCGACGAGGAAGCCGGCGGCGATCTTGTCGCTGCCGCGCGCGGCGACATGCAGCGCCGCTATGCCGCCGAGCGAATGCGTGACCAGCACCACGGGGCGCGTCGCCGCGGCGATCTCGCGCTCTATGCTCTCGATCCATTCGGGAAAACGCGGCGCATCGAAATCCGCCTGCGCCACGCAGCGCGCGGTGGAGAGCTTTTTCGCCCAGCGCGTCTGCCAATGCTCGAGGCCGGAGCCGCCGAGCCCCGGCAGGATCAGAATATCCGCATCCGCAGCGCGCATGTTTCCTCCGACAAACCCACCCCTCATCCTGAGGCGCTTTTTGCGGAACGCAAAAAGCCTCGAAGGATGTTCCACAGGGGGCGACCCTTCGAGACGGCCCCTTCGGGGCCTCCTCAGGGCGAGGGCGCTGTGCTCGAGACGCCGAGCAACTCCCCGGCGAGCGCCTTGGCGATGAGGCCGCGCGTCTCGTCAATTCCGAACAACGCGACGAAGGAGCCGAAGCGCGGGCCCCTGCTCTCGCCGAGCAGAACCTCATAGAGCATGTTGAAGAAGTCGTTCGACACGCCCGGCCGTTCCGGCGTCGCGCCTTTGGCCTTCAAATCCTGATAGCGCGGCACGGCGCGCGCGACATCATAGAGCGCGGTCTGAATATCCTCGGCGCAGGCGTCCTTCGGCAGCGACGCCAGCGTCTGCGAAAGAGTCGTCAGCACGCCGCGCTCCACATCGTCGGCGGCGCGATATTTTTTCGCGGGCCGCACGAAGTCGCGAAAGTAAGCGACCGCATAGCCGACGAGCTTGTCGAGGCGCGGATGATTCTGCGGCGACACATTCGGCGCATAGCGGCGCAGAAAGCCCCACAGGACAGACGGGTCTTCCGCATTGGCCACGGTCGCGAGATTGAGCAGCATGGAGAAGGAGATCGCCGTCCCCTTGGCCTCGCCCTCATGGGCGAGCGTCTCCGGCTCCGGCGGCGCGCCGAAGTGGATGTGCCAGGCCGGATTGCCGAGCCGCTCCTTCCACGCCTGCCGCCGATAGGCCTCGAGGAAGGAGAGGTAATCGTCGACATTGCGCGGAATGACGTCGAAATAGAGCTTCTTGGCTGCGCTCGGCTTTTGAAACATGAATTGCGCGAGGCTCTCCGGGCTGGCGTAGGTCAGCCATTCCTCGATGGTGAGTCCATTGCCCTTGGATTTGGAAATCTTCTGGCCCTTCTCGTCGAGGAAGAGCTCGTAATTGAAGCCCTCCGGCGGACGGCCGCCGAGCGCGCGCACGATCGCAGAGGACAGCTTCACCGAATCGATGAGGTCCTTGCCGGCCATCTCATAATCGACCGAGAGCGCATACCAGCGCATCGCCCAATCCGGCTTCCATTGAAGTTTACAGTGTCCGCCGGTGACGGGCGTGACGAAGGCGTCGCCGCTCTCGGGATCGCGCCAGGAGATCGTCCCCGCTGTGGCGTCGATGGAATCGAGCGGAACCTGCATGACGATGCCCGTGTGCGGGTGAATCGGCAGGAAGGGGGAATAGGTCGCCGCACGCTCCTCCCGGAAGGTCGGCAGCATGATCTTCATCACCTCCTCATAGCGCGCCAGCATATGCAGCAGCGCGGCGTCGAAGCGGCCGGAGGTGTAATAGTCCGTCGAGGAGGCGAATTCGTATTTGAAGCCGAAAGCGTCGAGAAAGGCGCGCAGGCGTGCGTTATTGTGCGCGCCGAAGCTCTCATGCGTGCCGAACGGGTCCGGCACCTTGGTCAGCGGCTTGCCGAGATGGGCGCGGACCAGCTCCTTATTGGGGATATTGTCGGGCACTTTGCGCAGCCCGTCCATATCGTCCGAGAAGGCGAGCAGGCGCGTCTCGATCTTTCCTTCGGTCAGCACTTCGAAGGCGTGGCGCACCATGGAGGTGCGCGCCACCTCGCCGAAAGTGCCGATATGCGGCAGGCCCGAGGGGCCGTAGCCGGTCTCGAACAGAACTTTGGTCTGGCCGGTCTCCGCCACGCGTTTGACGAGCTTGCGCGCCTCTTCGAACGGCCAGGCCGGCGAGACGCGGGCGGCTTCGAGGAGATCGGCGGGCAAAGGCTCGGACATGGGCATGATGCGGCTTTTGTTGCGGTTGCGAAGAGGCGCGCACACTATGGGCGCCGGGCGGAGGCGTCAACGCGTGGGGGGGACGAGGATCCGACCGAAGACGGAATCTTTAAGTCCCCTTACCCTGAGGAGCCTGCGCAGCAGGCGTCTCGAAGGGCGAGGGGACGCCGCAATCTCGACGTTCCTTCTTTCCGCCGCGAGCGGCCAAGCCAGGAAGGGCGTCCAAATCTCCGCGCATCAGCGCTTCCTTCTTGGCCCGGCTCCAGCCCTTGATGCGCCGTTCTGTCGCGATCGCTTCCGTCACGCGTTCGAAATGCGCCGACCAGAGAAGGCGAAGCGGCAAGCGCGTCGCCGTGAATCCTTCATGGATTCCCTGATTGTGCTCGCTGACGCGCTCGTCGACGCTTTTGCGAGTCAGGCCGGTGTAATATGCGCCGTCGGCGCAGAGGAGGATGTAGACTGTCGCCCCTTCGATCGGCATCGCAGCCCTCGTGCTTCGAGACGGCCGCTGCGCGGCCTCCTCAGCATGAGGGCTGCTTGTCGCCGCAAGGTGAAACCGTCACTCCCCGCTCTCTCTCACCCCCAGCTCATACCCCGTCCACAGCGCGACCGCGGCGAGCGCGAGATCGGTGAGCGCCACCGGCCAATAGGGCATCACCTCGGCGACGCGCGGCTGCAGCCAGTGCATCGCGCCCGCCACCAGTGCGGCGAAGGGCAGGAGGCCGGCCAGCAGCAGCGGCGCCGGCCGGCCGAGCGCGCGGAAGCGCTTGGCCGAGAGGTTGACGAAGCTCACCGCGATCAGCAGCACGGCGAGCGAATAGAGCGCCAGATAGGCGTAGGCGACCACCGTCTGCCAGACGAAGAACGGGTCCTTCGCAAGGTCGTGATCCGTATAGGGGAAGAGCGCCAGCCAGATCAGCGTCAGCGGAACGAGCAGGGTGACGAGGCCGGCCGCGCCGCCGCGCCAGCCGGCGCGGTCGAGGCTTCCCTCCTCCGTGCGATAGAGGAAGCTCAGGCGCTCGCGCGAGGGCAGCTCCATCAGTCCCTCAGCAGCTCGTTGATCGCCGTCTTGCCGCGCGTCTGCGCGTCGACGGTCTTCACAATGACGGCGCAATAGAGCGACGGCCCGGCCGAGCCGTCCGGCAGCGGCTTGCCCGGCAGATTGCCCGACACCACGACCGAATAGGGCGGCACGTAGCCGATGTGAATCTGGCCGGTGGCGCGGTCGATCACCTTGGTCGAGGCGCCGATGAAGACGCCCATGGAAATCACCGAGCCCTGGCCGACGACGACGCCCTCGACGATCTCCGAGCGCGCGCCGATGAAGCAATCATCCTCTATGATGGTGGGGCCGGCCTGCAGCGGCTCCAGCACCCCGCCAATGCCGACGCCGCCGGAAAGATGCACATTCTTGCCGATCTGCGCGCAGGAGCCGACCGTGGCCCAAGTGTCGACCATCGTGCCGGCGTCCACATGGGCGCCTAGATTGACGAAGGACGGCATCAGGATCACGCCCGGCGCCACGAAGGCCGAGTGACGCACGATCGCGCCCGGCACGGAGCGGAAGCCCGCGGCTCTATGCTCGGCCGCGCCCCAGCCGGCGAATTTGGAGGGAACCTTGTCCCACCAGCTCGCGCCGCCCGGCCCGCCCTCGATCACGCTCATATCATTGAGGCGGAAGGAGAGAAGCACGGCCTTCTTCAGCCATTGATTGACCTTCCAGGAGCCGGCTCCGGTCTCGCCCTCGATTTTCTCGGCGACGCGGAGCTTGCCCGAATCGAGCAGACGCAGCGCGCTCTCGACCGCGTGGCGAATGTCGCCCTGCGTGGAGGCGTCGATATTGGCCCTGTCTTCGAAGGCGGTGGTGATGAGGTTCTCGAGACCAGTGTGCGGCATGAAATCGTCTAGCTCCGAGACGTCGCGGGCAGGCGGCCCGCAGAAAGGGTCAGGGCTATAGGCGGCAAGGCCGCCGCCCTGTCAATCGCGGAAATAGGGCCTATCGCCGCGTCGGCGGCGGGACGTCTTTCCTGCCTGCGGCGCATTCTTTCCCGCGGCCGTGGACGCGTGGCGGGGGTAGGCTCGCCCGCCGTCGCCACAGAAGCGACGCAGAGCGAGGGAGCCTTCACCATGTCCTCGGCCCGAGCGAGACGCCTTTTGGCCGCCGTCCTCCTGATTCTCATGCCGCCGGCGGCCGCGGCGGCGGACCGAAGCCGCGCCGATATAGAGCAGCTGATCGCCGCCTCCGCCGGAAAGCCTGTGGCGCTCACCGATCTCGATCTCTCCGGCCTCGATCTCTCGGGGCTCGACCTTCGGCGCGCCGATCTCTTCGCTGCGCGGCTCGCCGGGGCGAAGCTCGTCGGCGCAAGGCTCGGCGAGGCCAATCTCACCCGCGCCGATCTGCGCGAGGCCGATCTCTCGGGCGCCGATCTTTCCGGCGCGATCCTCTATGCGGCCATTCTCGACGAGGCGGATTTTTCCGGCGCCGATCTGACGCGCGCCCGCATCATCGGCGGCGGCCGCGGCGCGCGCTTCGTGAAGGCGAAGCTCGTCGAGGCCGATCTCGGCGCCGATCCGGCCAATCAGGGCATGGTCCCTGTGCGCGCCGATCTCACCGCCGCGATCTTCGACGGCGCCGATCTGACCGGCGCCAATCTCACCCATGCGGTCTTGGCCTCGGCGCGCTTCGCCGGCGCGAGCCTGCGCAATGCGCGGCTCGATCACGCCAAGCTCGGCGACGCCGATCTCTCGGGCGCCGACGTCACGGGCGCGAGCTTCCACGGCGCCGATCTCGACAGCGTGCGGCTGCCGGCGGGAGTCGGGCGCTAGGCCCTGCGCGGGACCGCCAGAGCGGGCGCTCTGCGCTCGCCGAATTTGCGCTTCAGCCGTCGCCAGCCGATCACGATTCCGGTGACGCTGAGCGCGAAGCCCGCGCCATTGAGCGCCAGCATGAGCGCGTCCCACAAGGGCCGCGCGGCGAGCAGCGCCGGCGCATCCCAGCTGTGCAGAAAGGCGAAGAGCCAGCGGCTCGCGCGGCGCCCGGAATCCAGCTTGCCGAGCACGGCGCCCGTATGCGGGTCGATATGCGCCCAGGTTCCGGCGGCGTCGTCGAACTCGAGCCGCAACACAGGCAGGCGCTTGTCGACATCGCCATGCATGGTGTGTGGCGCGCGCGCGAAATAATAGAAGTCGTAGGTCTCCATCACCGTCGCCGCTGTGACTTTCGCGTCGGGAACGAGCCGCGCGCCGAGCCGCTTCAATTCCTCGAGCGGCAGGGTGAAGGCGGGGGCGGCGTCGGCCTCTGCGCGCAAGATTCGCGTCGCGCCGCCGGCGCTGAAGCCGACATAATAGCCGGCGCCGTCGATGACGCGCAGCTCGAGCTCGCGCGCGGCGAATCCGTCATCCGCGAATTTCGTCAGCGCTTGCGCAATGGACAGATGGAATCGCTCGGGCGCGAGCGCGCCGCCATAATAGGCTTTGGCGTCGAAGGCCGATTTCGTCTCGAAGATTTTCCAAGGGTTCATCGACATCAGGCCGCTGAACACGAAAGTGATCGCCGTCGCGCCGCCGATGAGGCCGACGATATGGTGCCATTTCATCATGCCTTCGCGATAGGGCGTGCGCGCGCCGGTCTTATAGGGCGCGCGAAAGCGCCAGCGCATCACTCCGACGACGAGGCCGGTGACGGCGAGCACGGTTCCGATGAGCGAGGAATAGACGATGATATCGTGCCAATAGGCCTCGAACCAGCCGCCGCGAAACGGATAGAGCCAATGGATCCAGGCGCCGGCCCAGTTCCAGAGGCGCTCCGTCCGCGTCGCGTCGCGGACCACCTCGCCAGTGACGGAAGAGACATAGAGCAGCGTCGAATCCGCATCGGACATATAGACGCGATGGAGCGGGCGCAGTCCGTCGAGACCTTTGGAATGCGTCCATTGGTCTTCGTCGACGATTCCGTCATAGCTCGCCTCGCCGCCGAGGAAGGCGCGCGCGGCGACGGTGGCGTCCTGCTCCGAAACGCTGGTCACGCGCGCGCCGTCGCTGGCGCGCACCGCCGTGAATTGCGGTCCGCTGTCCTTCGCGCGCCGCCCGAAAATGAAAGCCGGCGCGCCGGCGATGCTGGTGAGGCGGACGGATTGTGGCGCGCCGCCCTCGCCCGCAGCGTCGAAAGCGCGGGAGAGATCGATGCAGCAGCGCGCCGGATCGAGCGGCGGCAGCGCCGCCAGCCTCTCCGACGGCAAGAGCTTGGGATAGCCGACATACATCATGACGACGCCCGAGAAGAACCACATGGCCATGAACAGACAGAGCCCGATCCCGAGCCAGCGATGAGCGAGATAGAGATATCTCTTCATGTCCGCCTCCTCAGAAGGTCATCTTCAGCGACAATTCGAAAGTGCGCGGCTGGCCGAGCCGCAGTAGCGGTCCAGTGCCGCCCGACGCCCATTCGACATAAGCGGCGTCGGTCATGTTCTTCAGCATGGCGGTCAGCTTCGCATTGGGCGTTATGCGCCAGGAGAGGCCAGCGTCGAAAGTCGTATAGGCCGGTATGCGCATGGTGTTGGCGTTGTCGGCGAAACGATCGCCGACGAAGCGCGTCGCGAAGGTCGCCTGCCAATCGGGCAGGAAATCCCAGGTGATCCAGCCATTGGCGATCCAGCGCGCCATATTGGTCGGCCGATTGCCGGCGCGCGACACGCGCATCGTCGTTCCGGCGATCGTCGCCGCCTCCTCGAATGTCTCGAATTTCGGATTGATCCAGGCCGCGTTGCCCTGCACGCTGAGATTATCCAACACCTGCAAGCCGACATTGGCCTCTATGCCATTCGACGATTGCTTGCCGACATTGATGACATTGTTGGGATTGGCGGGATCGGAAGTGGTGAGATTGTTGCGCTCGATGAAATAGCCGGCGAGAGTCGCCGAGCCTCTGCCCTCCCAGAAATCGAGCTTCGTTCCCGCCTCGATCTGCCAGCCGGTGGTGAGCTCGAAATTGCGCACGCCGCCGGCGTTGTTGGTGAGCAGAATGCCGGAGGGCGGATCGGCCGCCGTGCTGTAGGAGACATAGACGTTCGCCTCCTTGGTCACGTCGTACATCAGCGCGGCGCGCCAGGTGATCGGCTCGTATCCTTTGCCGAAATAGGCGGGATTGCCATAGGGGTTCGAGGCGCTGGGCAGGGTCGGAATGCGATAATTGAAGCGCTCGAGGCTGATCTTCTCCCAGCGCAGGCCCGTCACGAGATGAAGCTGCGGCGTCAGCGACAGCCGGTTCTCGGCGAAGAGCGCTAGCGTGTAGAGCTTGCTGCGGGCGTCGCCCACATAGCTCGTCGCCGCTGGATTGTCCTGATAGAGCTTATAGGCCGAGTAGCCATAGGGCTCGACCGAGTCGACGGTCAGCCCCGATTCCAGGCTTCCGTTGCGCGTCTGCTGATTGAGCGAAAAATCTATGCCTGCGACCGTCTTCGATTCGAGGCCGAATAGCGTCGTCGCATTCGTCGCCTCCAGCCTGTCGCCGACGAGGCTCTGGACGTGCCGGGTGGCGAAAGATCCGCTGCGCTCTATGAGCGTGTTGGTCGCATCGTAGCGATAGGATTCGACGTTTTGATATTGCCGGTCGGCGCGATAGAGATAGAAGGTGTTTTTGAAGCTCGTCTCCTCGTCGAGCTTATATTCCGCAATATCGCGCACCCACAGCACCTGCTGGTCGAAGACCGGCTTCAGGCTGTTGTAGTTCTTGAAGCGCACGCCGGGATCGAATTTGAGATCGAGAACCGGCAGGCCGAAGGTTCCCCAGGCAATCGTGCCCGTTCCGCCGAACGGACGCGGAACCGGCGTGCCCCAATAGGCGTCGCGCTGCTCGCTCTGGAATTCCACCGCGACAGTGTTGGAGAGGCCGGGCGCGATATCGGTGAGCCAGGAGATGGAGCCGGCGCCGGAATTGTGATTGGAATCCTCGACCCAGCCTTGCGAGCCCTTGTAGCTCAGATCGAATTGCAGCCAATTAGTCTCGTCGAGCTGCTTGTTGAAGCCATAAGAGGCGCGGCGGTTGAACCACATGCCGCCCATCAACAGCGCCTCATTGCGCTCTTCGCCGCGCGTGGCGATCTTGCTGACGTAGTTCACCGCGCCGCCGACGGCGCCCTGGCCGTAGAGATAAGAGGAGGCGCCGCCGAGAAGCTCGATGCGGTCGTAGAGCCAGCTGTCGACGGGGCGTCCGGCGATGGCGTCATATTGCACGGTGATGCCGTTGAACATCTGCGTCACCGATGACGCGCCGAAGCCGCGCAGGCTGATCGCGCCGGCCGAGCCCGGCGGGTCCGAGGTGACGACGCCGGGCATTCGCTGAATAACCTCCTGCGTCGTCTGCGCGCCGCGCGCCTCGATCGTCGCGCGATCGACGATGGAGACGGAGGACGGCGTCTCGCGCGGCGTCAGGCCGAGGCGGCTGCCGGTCTGCGAGGCGACATCGAGCTGCAGCTTGCCATTCGGCGGTTGCAGCTTTCCGCGCGAGGGGCCGGCGGCAGGGCGCTGCTCGCCGGAGATGTCGATGGCGGGCAGGGCCTCCTGCGCAGCGGCGGATGAAAAGACGACGAAAGACAGCGCGCCGGCGGATGCGCCGCGCATGAGGGCGTTGCGAGACATGTGAAATTGCTCCTGGCGCGACGCCATGCAGGCGCGCGCGATTCCGATAGAAAGATGCGGCGAGAGAGCCGCGATTCGTTTCGGATCAGGAGAGGGAAGGCGGCGCGCGCGACGACCAGGTGCTGGCCCAGCCGAGCGGCGTCGAGGATTCGGCCGCGTCGGCGCTGCGTGGCGCAAGGCGCCAATCCGGTTCGGGCGGCGAGATCGCGGTCACGCACCAGAGCGCCGCGAGGATCAGCGCGGCGCCACGCGCGCCGAGCGTGCAGAACATGCAGCGCTCGCAAGAGGAGTGGCCGTTCAGCGGATTTTCGGCGCCGTTCTGGCCAGCGCAGCGCTCGGTCGCCGTCGCGTGAATTTCGGTCCAGCCGGCGGCGCCGCTTGTTTGTTCCGCGAGAGTGGTGCCAGCGGCGACGATGAAGCCTTGCAGCATGAGCAGGCAGGCGAGCACGCGCGCGATCACGCTCGCTCTCAAATGCCGATGTGCCCCCGCTCGCATCATTGCCGCATTGAAGAGAGCGGGTGCTCCACAGTCAAGGCGACGTTGCAAAGAATGCTGTTCCGTTGCGGAAATGTGACAGTTTCTGAACGGGATGGGAAAACGGCTCGACGACGCGGCGTCCCGGTCGTAGGCTTCGAAGCTGTAGATAAGCGAGGTTTCCTGATGCGAGCGATCGTCGAAAAATGGGGCAGCTCCGCAGCCGTGCGCATAGCTTCGGCCGTCATGGAGCAGGCGCGCCTCGAGATCGGCCAGACTGTCGAGTTGCGCGTCGAAGGCGGCCGCGTTGTGATCGAGCCGCTTACAGCGCCCGAATGCTCTCTCGATGATCTACTCGCCGGGGTGACGCCAGAAAACCTGCATGACGAGGAAAGCTTCGGGCCGCCTGCTGTCCGATGACGGCGAAGATCAGGCCTCTACTGGGGTTGTGACGTCGCCGTCAGCCCCTCCAAAAACCCAGCGAGATCATTGGTCGTAAAATCCACATGCGGCTCGCGACCATGGGCGATCTCCCAGGATTCGCGCTTTTCTTCATGGCCGGCTTCCGGCGTCACCAGCACGGTGGTCATGCCGCGCGCATGGGGGATGATGAGATTGCGCGCTATGTCCTCGAAAAGGGCGGAGCGCTTCGGCTCGACGGCGTGGCGATCGAAGAAGCGCTCATAGGCGCCCTCATGCGGCTTGGCGATGAAATCGGCCGCGACGATATCGAACACATCTTCGAAAATATGATCGATGGCGAGCTGCTTCGCCGTATCGAGCGCATGTTCGCGCGAGCCATTGGTGAGGATGAGCTTGCGGCCCGGCAGCGCCGCGATCGCCGCCGCCAGCGAATGATTTGGCGGCAGCGACGAGCGATCGATGTCATGGACGAATTTCAAAAATGCGTCGGCGTCGACGCCATGCTCGGTCATCAGCCCGCGCAGAGTCGTGCCGTAATGCTTGTAATAATGCTTCTGCAGCGCGCGCGACGACATTCCGTCGAGGCCGAACAGGCGGATCATGAACAAAGTGATTCGATGATCGATCTTCGGCCAGAGGTCCGACGACGCCGGATAGAGCGTGTTGTCGAGGTCGAAGACCCATGTGTCGACATGGGCGAAGCGATTGGCGATGGTCAGCAGGCGCGGCTCGTCGGCGGGCTCCGTCATCGCGCGCGCCGCCCCGTGCGTGGGGCGACGCGATCCGGAGCCGTGAGGCGGCTCCAGGATCGCATCGTCGCCACGCGCTTCGCTGTCAACGCCTCACCTCGTTATCAGCGTGCCGGCGCCATGGTCGGTCAAAAGCTCGATCAGCACCGCATGAGGCAGCTTGCCGTCGAGAATGACGACGCCTTCGACGCCGCGCTCGATCGCATACATGCAGGTCTCGACCTTGGGGATCATGCCGCCGGTGATGGTGCCGTCGGCGACGAGGCCTGGAATATCCTCGACCTTCAGCTCCTTGATGAGCTGCTTGTTCTTGTCCAGCACGCCGGGAACGTCGGTGAGGAACAAGAGCCGCTTGGCGCCGAGCGCGCCGGCGATGGCGCCGGCGAAAGTGTCGGCGTTGATATTGTAGGTCTCGCCGTCGAGGCCCTGCGCCACCGGCGCGAGCACGGGGATCAGCTCGCGGCCGAGCACTTGGTCGAGCACTGTGGTGTCGACCTTGGCCACCTCGCCGACGAAGCCGAGATCGATCGCCTTGCCGTCCTCATGATTGGCGCGCGCGAGCTTCTCGGCCGTCACCATGCGGCCGTCCTTGCCGCAAAGGCCGATCGCGCGGCCGCCCTCGGAATTGATGAAGCCGACGATCTGCTTGTTGATATAGCCGGCGAGCACCATTTCGACGATTTCCATCGTCGCCTTGTCGGTGACGCGCAGCCCGTCGGCGAATTCGGATTTTATGCCGAGCTTGCCGAGCATGGCGCCGATCTGCGGGCCGCCGCCATGCACGACCACGGGGTTCACGCCCGATTGCTCGAGCAGCACCATGTCGCGGGAGAAGTCGCGCGCGACCTTGTCGTCGCCCATGGCGTGGCCGCCATATTTCACCACGACTGTCGCTTCGTCATAGCGCAGCATATGGGGCAGCGCCTGCATCAGAATACGGGCTTGCTGGAGCGCGCTGTCGGCCGAATCCTCGGTCATGGGTCCGCCTAATGGTGAGAGAACACGCCAATCGAGCGAATGACCGACGCCCCACCTCCCCCTCGAGGGGGGAGGTCGAGCGCCGAAGGCGCTCGGGAGGGGGTGACGCCCCGAGTCTCGGGCTTGCACCCCACCCCGTCCGGCTTCGCCGGTCGACCCTCCCCCTGCAAGGGGAGGGTGGGCGCGGCGACGCTTCATTCGAATGAGGTGGTTAGAACCGACGAGGCTGCAATATTCAAGCGTTTCGTTCGGCCAGCAGCCGCGCGATCCCGGCGCGAAGCTCCGTCACGCCGTCGCCCGTGCGGGAGGAGGTGACAGCGAGGCGCGGGAAGGCGGCCGGGCGCTTGGCCAGCGCGGCCTCCACGGCGGCGACGGCGGCCTCGCGCTCGGAGACCTTCAGCTCGTCATACTTCGTCAGCACGATCTGATAGGAGACCGCGGCGCGGTCGAGCAGATCGAACATCTCTTCATCGAGATCCTTCACGCCGCGGCGGCTGTCGATGAGCACGAAGACGCGCGCCAGCGAGGCGCGGCCGCGCAGAAACTCCTCCATCAGCCGTGTCCAATTGGCGATCTTCTCCTTGCCGACGGCGGCGTAGCCATAGCCCGGCATATCGACGAGGCGCAGCGGCTCCGCGCCCGGCGCAGCGCCGAGAGCGAAGAAATTGAGCTGCTGCGTGCGCCCCGGCGTGTTGGAGACGCGGGCCAAGGTCTTGCGGCCGGTGAGAGCGTTGAGGAGGGAGGATTTGCCGACATTGGAGCGGCCCGCGAAGGCGATCTCCGGCGGGCCGATCGGCGGCAAATCGCCGGATTTCGCGCTGGCGAATATGAAATCGCACGGGCCGGCGAAGAGCAGCCGGCCCGGCTCGGTGAAATCCTCGTCGCGGGTTTCGTTCAAAGCGTGATCCAAGGGTGCGGCGCGCCCTGCGATCAGGCGGCCTTTTTGAAGGTGAACGTCTTTTTCAGATTGTCCCACAGCTCGAACTTCACGCCCGCGCGCTTCATGATGACCCATTGCTGCGCGACCGAGAGCACATTGTTCCAGGTCCAATAGATCACGAGGCCGGAGGCGAAGCTGCCGAGCGAGAAGGTGAAGATCACCGGCATCCAGCCGAAAGCCATTTTCTGGATTTCGTCGGTCGGCTCCGGATTCATCTTCATCTGCACCCACATGGAGACGCCCATGACGAGCGGCCAGACGCCGAGCCACAGAAACGAGCCGAAGACCGGAATATGGGTCGGATCGAAGGGGATGAGGCCGAAGAGGTTGAAGATATTGGTCGGGTCCGGCGCCGAGAGGTCCTTGATCCAGCCATAGAAGGGCGCATGGCGCATTTCGATGGTGATGATCAGAACCTTGTAGAGCGAGAAGAACACCGGAATTTGCAGCAAAGCAGGGAGGCAGCCGCCGGCGGGATTGACCTTCTCGCGGCGGAACAGCTCCATCTGCTCGCGGCTCATCGCCTGCTTGTCGCTGCCGTATTTTTCCTTCAGCGCCTGAATCTTGGGCTGAATTTCCTTCATCTTGGCGACGGCCAGATAGCTCTTGTTGGCGAGCGGCAGGAAGGCGATCTTGACGAGCACGGTGACGGCCAGAATGGCGAGGCCGAAATTGCCGAGCACATGGAACAGGCTGTCGATGATGCGGAACATCGGCCGGGTGAGGAAGTAGAACCATCCCCAATCGATGAGCCGGTCGAAGAGCTTGATGCCCTGGCCCTCATAGGCGTCGAGCGTGTCGACGACCTTGGCGCCGGCGAAGATGCGCGACGCGACCGAGCCCGAGGCGCCCGGCGCGATCGTCAGCGGCGCCTCGACCGTATCGGCCTGATAGGCCTTGGCCGTTCCGGCGCCCGAAGCCGAGAAGCGCGCCACCAGCGGCCGATCCTGCTGCGGCACCAGCACGGCCGCCCAATATTTCTCGGTGAAGCCGAGCCAGCCGCCGGTCGCCTCGAAAGATTTCGTGGCGTGCGGCTCTTTCTCGACCTTGTCGAATTTCAGCTCCTGCAGGCCGGCCTCGCCCAAGACGCCGACGAAGCCTTCGTGCAGAACGGCGTAGCCGGCGCTCGGAAACGCGCCGATGCGCGACACGCGCAGATAGGGATAGAGGGTGACGGGGCTCTGGCCGTGATTCTCGACGCTGTCGGTCACCGAGAACATATATTGATCGTCGATCGCGATTTTGCGCTTGAAGACGAGGCCCTGGCCATTGTCGAAGGACAGCGTCAGCGGCTGGCCGACGGTGAGCTGATCGCGATCGGCGCTCCACAGCGATTCGCTGGTCGGCAGAGCGGGCGGCGCCGTGTCCTTGTCGGAGGCGAGAAAGCCCGATTCGGCGTAATAGGGCTGCGGCGCGCCCTCGGGCGAGAGCAGCACGATGATCGGGCTCGTGGGATCGACGGTCTCGTGATAGTTTTTCAGCGAGACGTCGTCGATGCGTCCGCCTTTCAGCGCGATCGAGCCGGAAATGGAGGGCGTGTCGATGGAGACGCGCTTGCTCTCGGCGAGCGCGGCCTCGCGCGTCTTGGGCGCGGGCCGAGCGGCGGCGACGTTCTGCTGTGGCTGCCGGGCGGCCGGGGGCGCGGCTTTGTCGGCGGCGGACTGATCGGCGGGCTTGGCGGCCGGCTTTTGCGCCGCGGGCCTCTGCTGCTGCGCGAGCTGCGCTTCCTTCTGCTGCTGCTCGAGCTTGGGGAAAGCGTAGAAATAATCCCAGCCGGCGATCGCCAGCATCGACAGGCCGGCCGCTATGAGGACATTCTTCGTATATTCGTTCATGACGCCTGCGGCCTGTCTTTGGAGTTGCGATGGTGGCGCCGGGTCTTGTCGCCCGGCCTGAGCTTCGTCAGTCCGTCCGCGATTTGCGCCGTCAATTCCAGAAAAGGCGCCGTCAATGCCTCGGGCCGGGCGACGAAGACATAATCATAGCCCGGGAGACCGGATGCGCCACAGAGCCGCAGGGCCTCTCTCAATCGGCGCCGGATACGGTTGCGGCCGACGGCGCCGGCGACTTTCTTCGTCACGGTGAAGCCGAAGCGCGGCGCCTCCGCATCTTCGCCCTCTCGGGCCGCCGCCTGCAGCTTGAAGGCGCGCGCGCCGCGACTGAGCCCGCTCTTGGCGGCGCGCAGAAACTCGCGCCGTTTTCGCAGGCGTCGCGGTTTCGTCTTCCGCGTTTCGGCCGGGATGTTCTCGCTCATGCCTCTCGTCCTCGTTCGGCCGAGAAGCCTGCGAAAATCAGGCGGACAGGCGCTTGCGTCCGCGGGCGCGGCGCGCCGCGAGGACATTGCGGCCGCCGACGGTCGCCATGCGGGCGCGAAAGCCGTGGCGGCGCTTGCGCACCAATTTGCTGGGTTGATAAGTTCTCTTCACCTTGGGTCTCCGCTCGCTCAGGTCGCCGATCGAAGAGCCGTCCCGCCGCGCGCGCCGACAGCGCTCGCGTCGACATCGCCCTCGCGCCGACAGCTCGTCATCGGCCGGCCGCCGCCACGGCCCTCGATCTTGTGTTCAGGTCTCGTCGGGCGTCTCGCCCGCGGCCGGCTGCATCCGCATTTTTGCGGGCGCGCAAGCCCCCGCACGAAACGCGTCTTTCCGACGCCGCGCCGGCATATAGGAGAAAGCCCGCGCATAAGTCAATCACGCAGCGCAGCGCGAACCGTGGCGTCGCGGGGCTTTCGTGAAGCTTTCGCCGCGGAGTTTGCGTAGCGCCGGAGCGCTTCGCAGCCGCGCGAGCGGCTTGTATAAATGAGGGAGCCGGTCGATTCGTCCCCCTCGAGAGACGCTGTTCTGGCTCGTGGCGGCTCCTCCGGCCGTCGACGATCGAGGTTCTGGTTTGCCGCCGGGCCGAAGGTCAGGGTTTGTTAACCATTACCGCTTAGCGTTTCGACAAATAGACATAGAACTCGGCGCGCGCCCGACGAATCTCGGCGCATCGTCGACGCTCGGGCGGCGCGACGGCGTCCGGGGGCAGATTTGGTGGAGCTGGGTGGGGATCGAAAATGCGCGTTTTACTGATAGAGGATGACAGCGCGACCGCTCAAAGCATCGAGCTCATGCTCAAATCCGAGAATTTCAACGTCTATACGACGGACCTCGGAGAAGAGGGCATCGATCTCGGAAAGCTCTACGATTACGACATCATCCTGCTCGATTTGAATCTGCCCGACATGTCCGGCTATGAGGTGCTGCGCACCTTGCGGGTCGCCAAGGTCAAGACGCCGATTCTGATCCTGTCCGGCCTCGCCGGCATAGAGGACAAGGTGAAGGGTCTGGGCTTCGGCGCTGACGATTATCTGACGAAGCCCTTCCACAAGGACGAGCTGGTGGCGCGCATTCACGCCATCGTGCGCCGCTCCAAGGGCCACGCCCAATCGGTCATCACCACGGGCGATCTCGTCGTCAATCTGGACCAGAAGACGGTGGAGGTCTCCGGCGCCCGCGTGCATCTGACCGGCAAGGAATATCAGATGCTCGAGCTGCTCTCGCTGCGCAAGGGCACGACGCTCACCAAGGAGATGTTCCTCAACCATCTCTACGGCGGCATGGACGAGCCGGAGCTCAAGATCATCGACGTGTTCATCTGTAAGCTGCGCAAGAAGCTCGCCAACGCCAGCGAAGGCCGTAACTACATCGAGACGGTGTGGGGCCGCGGCTATGTGCTGCGCGAGCCGAGCGAAGCCGACGAGCGCATCACCGCTTGAGCCCGAAGCCGGAGCGACGAAATGCAAAGGGGCCCTCGCCGGGCCCCTTTGCATTTTTGCCGCTCATCTGGCTTCGAGAGCGTTTCCAGCCGAAGCGGACGCTGGCTCGGCGTTGGAAACGCGTCGAAACGAGAACTCATGAGATCGGCTGCCCGAATCGCGCCCGAAGCCGCGCGGATCACGCGATGGCGGCGCGGCGCCGGCGTGGCAGAATGCGGCAGTCGCCGGAGGTCGATGTCGTGAAGCGCTCGTCGAACTCCATCGTCTCCGCCGCGCCGAGAATCAGCACGCCGTCTTCCGCCAGGGCGCCGAACAGGCGCGTCATGACGTCGCGCCGCACATCGGGCTCGAAATACATGAGCACATTGCGGCAAAAGACGATGTCGTAAGGTCCGGCGTCGCGAAATTCGTCGAGCAGATTGAGCTTTTGGAAGGCGACGCGCGCCCGCAGCGCGTCATTGACGCGCCAATATCCTTTGAAGGGCTCGAGGTGGCGCAGCAGCCGCGCCGCGGTGAGGCCCCTCTGCGCCTCGAACTGGCTATAGACGCCCCGCCGCGCCGTCTCCAGAGCCAGTTCCGAAATATCCGTCGCCAGGATCTCGATCGTCCAGTCCTCGAGATCGGGCTCCGACTCGGCGAGCGCCATGGCGATGGAATAGGGCTCCTGTCCGGTCGAGCAGGCGGCCGACCAAATGCGCAGGCGGCGCCGCTCGCCGCGCCGCGCCATCAGTTCGGGAAGCCATTCCTGCCTCAGCTTCTCGAAGGGAACGCGGTCGCGGAAAAACGAGGTTTCGTTATTCGTCATCGCTTCGACGACGCGCTGCAGCAGCGCCTCGTCCTCGTGCTTTTCGATGAGGCGCATGAGCATGGCAAGATCGCGGCATTCATGCGCCCGCATGATCGGCTCGAGCCGGCTCTGGGCGAAGTAGAGCTTGTCGGCGTCGAGCGAAATGCCGGCGACCGAGCCGATGAGGCGCCGCAGGCGCGCGAAGGCGAGGCTCATTCCAGCCTCCCCGCCGCAGTCTCCGCGCCGGGTCGAAAAACGCGGACCGCCGCCCGTTTCCGCATTGCGCCGTCGCTCGCGAGAGCGTCCCTGTTCCTGCCGTTCGGGCTCAGATGACGCCGATATCCTCGAGCTTCGACCGCACCACATGCTGGTCGAAGGGCTTCATGATATATTCGTCGGCGCCGGCGTCCATCGCCAGAGCGATATGGCTCGCCTCGTTCTCCGTGGTGCAGAACACCACTTTGGGACCCGCCCCGCCGGGCATTTTGCGCAGCGCGCGCAGGAATTCGACGCCGTCCATCTCCGGCATGTTCCAGTCGAGCAGGATCGCATCCGGCATCGCCTGCTCGCAGGCGACCAGCGCCTTGCGGCCGTTCTCCGCCTCGATGGTGGAAAATTGCATTCCTTCGAGAATGCGGCGCGCGACTTTGCGGATGACCGCAGAATCGTCCACGACCAGAATCTGCTTCATTAGTCTCCTCCTCGGGATGCGTCTCTCGAATGGCCGTCGCGGCCGCCGCTCTCGCTCTGCCTCGACAGGCGCCGCACCAGCGCCGGAATGTCGAGGATCGGCAGGAAATCGTCGTCGAGGCGGTAGCAGGCGTTGGTGGCGTCGATGAATTGCTGTCCGACATGGGTCGGGCAGACCATGCGCTCGTCCTCCTCGCAGGTGACGACGTCGCCGGTCTCGTCGATGAGCAGAGCGTAGCGCTCGCCATTGTGCTCTATGCAGACGGCGAGCTTCGAATCGGGTCGGTCGCCGCCGTCGAGCTCGAGACAGCGATCGAGCCGCAGCGCGGTGACGATGCGGCCGCGCAGATTGGCGAGGCCGGCGATCTCGCGCGGCGCCAGCGGGACCGGCGTCACTTTGTCGACATGGAAGATCGTCTTCACGCATTCGACCGGCAGGCCGAAGCTCTGACCGCGCACCTTTATGGTGAAATTGCGGGTCGGCCGCTTGGGCGCGTCGATCGGCCGGCGGCGTCCATTGGTCTCGCGTTGCTGCTGCGTCATGCGGCGAGCTCCGACATGATGCGCAATTCGAGATCGCGCGGCGCTGTGTCCGCCTTGTCGAGCAGGCGGCCGACGCATTCGATGAGCGCGCGGCGATCGAATTTGCCGGTGACGGAAGCGATGCCGCAGGCTTTCGCGGCGGCGAGCACGCTCGGCGCGGCTTGCGCCGCGAGCGCCACCACCGGCAGATCGGCGAGGCCGGGCAGCTCATGCAGCGCGCGGGCGAAATTATAGCCGTCCATCTCCGGCATGTCGGTATCCGTCACCACGGCTTCGACGGCGAGCCCTTTGCGCAAGAAGGAGAGGGCTTCCGGCGCCGAGGCCGCGGTCGTCACCTCATAGCCGGCGGAGCCGAGAATCGGCGCCAGCATGTCGCGGAAGAAGGCCTTGTCGTCGACGAGCAGAATGCGATGCCGCTTGCTGACGCCGCGCGCCACGGCGGCGGGGCAGGCGATGCGCATGTAGTAAGTGGCGTCGAGAAATTCGACGATCTCGCCGCCGAGCTGGATCGAGCCGAGGATATGCGGGGAATTGCTCTCCCGCTGCAGATCGAGAATTTCGTCGGTCACGTCGACGATATCCTCTATGAGCAGGCCCATGGACTGGCCCGCGCCGGACAGCACCAGGATCGGGCTGGAGGGGCGGTCGAGCGACACATCCGCCGTCGCCGGAATGATCGGCAGAAGGCTGTCGCGATAGGCCATGACGAAAGCCCCGTCCGAAGGGATCAGCCGCTCGCGCGGCACATCCTCTATGCGCAGAACGAGGGACAGAGGCAGCGCCTTCAGCGGGCCCGGGCCCGCCTTGACCAGTATGATCCGCGTCTTCTCCGCCCGCGGCGTGAAGGCTTCCGGCGTCGCCGCTTCGGCCGGGCGCTCGGCCAGCCGCTGCAATCCGCCATGTTCGAGCAGCGCGGCCGGATCGAGAATGAGCACGACGGATCCGTCGCCGAGGATCGTCTGGCCCGAGAACACGCCGAGACGCGCCAGCGCGCTCACCAGCGGCTCGATGACGACTTCCTGCACATCGGCGATCGTCTCGACCAGCAGGCCGAAACGCGCGGCGCCGACGCGCAGCACGACGACGAAGCCGTCGCGCGTCTCCTCCTCGGCCGGGCGGCCGAGCGCGAGCGTCGTGGAGAGATCGAGCAGCGGCAGCACGTCATTGCGCAGGCGCAGCACCGGCGCGTCATGAATATATTGGATCGCGTGCTCGAAACCGTCGCCGACGCCGACGAGCTCGACAACGGTCATCTGCGGTATGGCGAAGCGGGAGCCGTTGCTGGTCAGGATCAGCGCCGGCGTGATGGCGAGCGTCAGCGGAATGCGCAGCGTCACGCAGGCGCCCCGGCCATAGCGCGAGGTCAGCGAGACGGAGCCGCCGATCGACTGGATATTCTCGCGCACCACATCCATGCCGACGCCGCGGCCGGAGACCTTGGTGACGCCGTCCGCCGTCGAGAAGCCGGGCGTGAAGACGAATTCGAACAGCTCGCTGTCGGTGAATTTGGAGATGTCCGCCTCGCCGACGAGCCCATTGGCCAGCGCCTTGGCGTGGATGCGCGCGACGTCGAGCCCGCGGCCGTCGTCGGCGATGTCGATGATGATCTGGCCGGCGTCATAGGCGGCGCGCACGGTGATGACGCCGGTTTCGTTCTTGCCGATGCGCGCGCGCTCGGCCGGCGGCTCTATGCCGTGATCGGCGCTATTGCGGATGATATGGGTCAGCGGCGCGCGAATGAGCTCGATCACCTGCCGGTCGAGCTCGGTGTCGGAGCCTTCCGTCGTGATGACGATCTTCTTGCCGAGATCATGGGCGAGATCGCGCACGAGGCGCGGCAGCGTCGAGAACAGCCGTCCGACCGGCTGCATCCGCGCGCTCATCACCGCATCCTGCAAATCGCTGGTGATATTGGACAGCGTCTGCACCGTGCTGCTCATCGCCTCGTCGCCGCCGGCCCAGGCGCTCGACAATTCGAGCAGCCGATTGCGGGTGGAGACGAGCTCGGAGACGATGCCCATCAGCCGGTCGAGCACATTGACCGAGACGCGCACCGTCTCGCCGATATGGGCGACGCCGGCGGCGTGCGCCTCGTTCGGCGGCTGCGCGGCGCGCGGTCCCGCGAGCGGCGCGGCGAGGTCCGTTTCGGCGATTTCGGCCGCCGGCGGCTCGGCCTCGCCGAGGCGCGCGCGTCGCGTCGCGTCCTCCAGCGCGACGACGAGCTCCTCGTCGTCGCCCGCGGGCTCTTCCTCGGAACGGCCCATTTCCGCGAGAATTTCCTTCAGGCGGTCCACGGCGGCGAAGATCAGCGTGACATGCGAGGCGCGGACCGGCGCGCCGTCGCGCAGCGCGCCGATGAGCGCCTCGGTCGAATGGGTCAGCCGGCCGACGCGCGGCAGCT
Organism: Methylosinus sp. RM1; assembly: GCF_011378635.1. Lineage (NCBI taxonomy): Bacteria > Pseudomonadati > Pseudomonadota > Alphaproteobacteria > Hyphomicrobiales > Methylocystaceae > Methylosinus > Methylosinus sp. RM1. The sequence goes on along the minus strand of NZ_WOVC01000009.1, from coordinate 84,044 downwards.
TCAAAAAGCCGCTGGTGCCTTTGATCGTATGCACATGGCGGAAGAGGCTGGCGATGAGCGCCCGATCGCTCGGGTCCTTCTCGAGACAGACGAGCTCCATCGTCGCCGCATCGATGTGCTCGGCGGTCTCGACGAGGAAATCGTTGAGAAGTTCGTCCATGGCGTCGTCGATCTCGGGCCGCATGAGCAGCGTCGACGCCATTCTTGACGCATTCTGGTTAAGAGAAGTGAAATTCCCACGCTCGAGGTCGAAGGCGCGGGCTTTCTGTGGTCGTCGAAGCGCAGAAAGGCCGCGAGTTCTCGTTCCGACGCGTTTCAAGCGCCGAACCGGCGTCCGCTTCGGCCGGAGACGCTCTCGTCTCAGGCCTCGAGCGCCGTCGGCGTCTCGATCTCCTGCTCCGCCTGCGCGGCGGCCGGCCGCGCGGTGATGGTCACATGCTCCGGCTCTGTGGAGATTTCGACCTCGAGCCCGCTCGCCTTTGCGACGAGGCCGGCGTAATAGGCCTGAATGGCGCGCGCGTCGACGACGCCCTCCTCCGGCTCGCCGGCCAGCAGGGCCGGAATCGCCGCGGCGATGCGGGCATTCACGCCCTTCGACTCGAGGGTGAAGGCGACCTCGTCTCCGGCGCCGGTGGAGGCGACCGAGATGACGCCGCCGCGCGGAATCGCCGCATCGGCGATCAGGCAGAGATTGAGCAGCAATTTCACCTTGTTCTTCGACATCAGCACGCGCGGCACGCTCCATTCGAGCTTGGTGCGCTCGTCGGCGAGCAGCTGGCGCGTCACATGCTCGGCGTCGCCGGTGTCGATCTCGGCGCCCTTGGAGCCGGCGGCGCCGAAGGCGAGGCGGCAGAATTGCAGCCGGGCGGACGCCTCCGCCGCGCTGGATTTGATGAGCGCCAGCGCATGGCCGCGCATCTCGGCGTCCTTCTCCTCCTCCAGCACCTCCAGTCCATTGACGATGGCGCCGACGGGCGAGATCACGTCATGGCAGACGCGGGAGGAGAGCAGCGCGGCGAGATCGAGGGAGTCGAGCGCGAATTTGGTCATGAGGCCATCCGAATGATCTGCCGGAACGCCATGGAGCGGCCCCGGCCAGAGCGGGAACGCGGCTAAAACGAATCACCCGCGCCCATTTGCCCCATTGGTAGCCGCGCCGCGCCCGCTTGCAAAGCGTCGCCGTCGGGGCCGGCCGGCGCGCGGCCAGCCCCACGCGAGCCGTTGCGCTATCCGATCCAATTGGATCGGATAGCGCTGTAGATTCTCGCGTGGGAGCGAATTCTGATCGATCGAACGATTCCGTTCGATCGGAAAGCGCTCTAGAACGTCGCCTTGGCGCCGAGAAAGAAGCTGCGCCCCGCCTCGGGATAGCCGTCGGTGAATGTGTAGGCGGTGTCGAACATGTTGCGCACCCCGCCTTCGATCTTGAAATTCGGATGCAGCTGATATTCGGCCGTGAAATTGGCCAGGAAAAAGGCGCCGGTCCGATAATAGATCGTCCCCGCCGTGTTCGAGGTCCAGCGATTGCTGTTCATCTCGACATTGGGCGTCAGCGTCAGCCCGTCGAACGGCCGCCAGCCGGCGTAGAGGAACATTTTGCCGTCCGGCACGCCCGTCGGCTGGAAGTTGAGGATGTAGGGCGCATAGACCGAGCGGCGCATCAGCGTCAGATTGCCGCCCAGCGACAGCTCGTCGGAGGCGCGATAATCGACCGTGACCTCCCCGCCCCAGAAGCTGGCGTCGCCGACATTCTGGCTCTGGGTGACGCTCGCGCCATAGGCGGGCGCCGGCACGGATTGGATCAGATTGCGGACGATGGAGTGGAAGGCGTCCAATTGAATGCGGCTGCCCGGCGCGAACTCGCTCGCCCAGCCGATGTCGAAATTGATCGCGCGCTCGGGCATCAGTCCGGGGTTGGAGGTGGCGCCGCCGAAACGCGAGCTGAAACGCTCGAAGATGGTGGGGAAGCGCTCGCGGTCGGAGACGTTGAAATAGACTTTGTCGGTGTCGCTGTAACGCCAGATGGCCGCGCCCTGGAAATTGGGGGCCTGCACATCCCGCAGCTGATAGCCGATGACGCCCGTGCCGACCACGAAATCCTCCGCCTTGCGCAGATGGCGCCAGTCATAGGCGAAGCCGCCGACGAGATCGATGTCCTTGGTCGGATGAAAGGTGTTCTCGACCGCGATCGAATAAGTGTCTTCCTGCGTGTAGACGATCGGTTGAGTGAAGCAGATGACGTTTATGACGCATCCGGTCGATTTATTGGCGACATTGACGCCGTAATATTCCTGCCAGGTGGCGTGCTCGTCGAAGCGATAGTGGCCGGCGATCTTCAGCGTGTCGAGCTCGCCGAAATCATGCCCGGCCTCTATATCCGCGCCGAGCGCATAATCCTGATAATAGCTGCGGAAGGCTTTGGCCGAGGATTGATAGGCCAGGAAGGGGTCGTTGTAGGAGAAGAGATCATTATCGAACTTGCTCCAATAGGCCTTGGTCTTCACATAGGACGAATCGCCGATCTTGGTGTTGGAGAGGAAATAGAGATTCTGCACGCGCCAATAGGGCCAGCGCCAATAGCGCTGGCTGTTCAGCCCGTCGGTCGTGTGATAGGGCGCGCCCTTCTTGCCGTCCTGGCGGATGAAGCTCAGCGAATATTCGTCGGTGTCGTTGGGCGTGTAGCCGGCCTTGGCGTTGAGGCTCCAATCATAGGTCCCCGAATTGCCGCGGAAGCCCTCGCCCTGATTATTGGTGGGCGTATAGCTCTCCGGCAGCATCCAGCCGCGCAGATCGCGCCAGGAGCCGCTGAGCTGGAGATAATAATTATCCTGCTTCGTGCCGAGCAGCGCATAGGTCTTTATGCCCTCATAGCTGCCGTCGCGGCCGAATTCGAGGCCGGTGCGCAACTCGCCCTCTATCTCCTTCGTCGGCTTGCGGGAGACGAGATTGATCTGGCCGCCCATGCCGCCCGGACCGTCCAGAACGGAGACATAGCCCTTGGCGATCTGCACCGAGGCGACGTCCGGCGTCATGAAGCGCGCGAAATCGAGGCGATTGTCGGCAGGCAGATAGACGCGAACGCCGTCGATGGTGAGCGGAACCTGCCAGCGGTCGAAGCCGCGCACATAGATGTTCTGCTCATTGCGCGTGCCGCCTGTCGAATTGCTGACGACGCCGGCCGCGAGATTGACGGCGCGATCGAGCGAATCGCGCTGGAAGGTCTCGTTCTGGCGGTTGCTGATTGTCACGCCGCCATAAGAGTCGGTCTGCTGCAGCGGCGCCGGGCCGTCGTCCTTCTTCTTGTCGAGCGGAAGAGCCTTGTGCTCGAGGCCGACGTGAATCTCGCCGAGATCGAAAGGCTGCGGCTGCTCGGCGGCGAGCGTTGCGCCGCTCGCGATGAGCGCGGCGACGCTGGCGGCGCCCAAGGGCGCGAATTTGCTGAGTTTCATCGTTCTTCCCCCGATTGTCCCATAGTCCCGACGCCCCCTCGCCAGCCGTCCCCCACTCAGCGGGAGAGGGGGCAGATTCCGCGCTTCATCGAGATTTCGCGTCCATTAGAGCGACCCCAAAAATGCGAGCAGCGCCTCGCGCTCCGCGTGCGTCAGGCCGCGAAACCGCTGCGCCGCGTCCTCCGCCTCTCCGGCGTGCCAGAGGATCGCTTCCGTGACGCTGCGGGCGCGGCCCCGTCATGGAGAAAATCCGCGGGCGTTCCAAAGCGCCCGGCGAGGCCGAGGCCCCATAGCGGCGGCGTGCGCCAGTCGCGCGGACCGGCCTCGAAATCCTCGCGCCCGTCGGCGAGCCCATCGCCCATGTCGTGCAGCAGAAGATCGCTATAGGGATGAATCTCCTTCCCGCTCAGCCAGGGCGCGTAGGCGGCCTCTCCGAGCGTCATCGTCTCGCGATGGCAGGCGGCGCAGCCGATATCGCGGAACAGCGTCTCGCCTTTGGCGACGCGCGGATCGGAGAGATCGCGGCGGGCCGGAACGGCGAGGCCGCGCATATAGGCGAGCGAAGCCTCGAGCCGCGCGTCGGAGAGCTCGATCTCCCGTCCCGCCGCCGCGCGGCATTCCGACTGCGCAGCGGTGCAATTGGGTTCGGGGAAGAGATAGGAGGAGATGCCGATGTCCTCGGCGAAGGCGTTGGCGATCTGCTGGCGCAGATTGGGCTGATTGGCCTTCAGGCCGAAGCGGCCGAGCGCCATGCGGCCGGCCGCCATGTCATAGACATGGTTCGGCCGGCCGCGGCTCTGGCCCGCCGCATAGCGCAAAATCTCCTCGTCGGGCACGGCCTCCAGCAGGCCGAGTCCGAAGACCGGAGGCGCATTGCGCAGCGAAATCCGCACATCGTCGCCGAGCGGTCCATAGGCGAGATCACGAAAGGAGAGGCGCGGCCGACGCAGTGAAACGGCCTCGCCATCGGGAAGGCGCGTCTCGACTTCGTCGAACGCCACGATCGCGCGGCCTTCGCCGGCGACGCCGGGATTGCCCTCCGGATTGAGCTGGCCGCCATAGGTCGGATGCGGCGACGGCCCGCCATGGGCGTCGCGGCCGGGCAGGCCGAGCCGCACCACCATGGCGCGGGCGATCCCATTCTCCGGGTCCGGCGCCGGGCCGCGGCCGTTCTTGACGTGGCAGGCGATGCAGGAGAGTCGATTATAGAGCGGCCCGAGTCCGGTGATTTCGCTCTGATCCTGCGACGGGCCGATGACCCAGGCCTGGCGAAACAGCGCGTTCCCCTGCCGAAAGGCGCGCAAAAACCCCTCGTCCAGCCCGACGAAGGGGCGGGAAAAAGCATCGCCGTCGAGCTTGGGATTCTCATAGGGCGCGCCGGCGGTCAGAACGAACAGCGCGAATGGGAGGAGAAGCCGCCGCCTCACAGACGCGGCTCGGCGGAGGCGACGAGGCTCAGCGCCTCGGCTCGGGCCGATGAAATTTCTGCGCGCCAACGGGCGGCGAGATCGCCGTCCTTCAGCTCGCGGCTGGAAAAACGATCGAGAAAAGCGGGGTCTTTCGCCTGCGCCTCGGAAACGGGCGTGAAGCCGGCGAGCTTGCGCGCCTTGGCGACGGCGGCGCTTCCCGCGGCGTCCGGGGCGGCCGCGAGCCGCGCTTCGGCGGCGTGAATGGCGCGCCATAGGCGCTGCGTCTCGGCGTGGCGCTCTGTAATGGCGAAATCGAACAGCACGCTGACGACGCCGGGCCGCCGCCGACCGATCTCGGAATCATAAGGGTAGAAGGTTCCCGGCGGCAGGGCGAAAGGATCGACGACGGCGGCCGGCTTGTCGGCATAGGCGTCAGGCCGGGCCGGATGGCGGCTGCTGTCGGCCTCCATCATCAGCTTTTGGCCCTTGGTCGAAAGCATGAAATCGACAAAGGCTTTGGCGGCCTCGAGGCGGCGCGTCCCCGCGGTGACGGCGATATGGGCCGGCAGAAAGGCGGTCTTCTGCGGATAGACGAAGGAAATCTTCTCGCCATTGGCCAGCGCGCCGAAAGCGAAGAAGTCGATCGTCAGGCCGAGCGCCGCGCGCCCTTCTTTCACGGTCGCCGTCGGGCCGGCGCCGGAGCCGAGCAGCTCCGCGCCGCCGGCGATCTCGGCGAGCAGCGCCCAGCCGCGCTCCCAGCCCTCCGATTGCAGGACGATGTCATAGAGCGCCGGCGAGAAGCCGACCTTGGCCGGAATGGGCATGACGATGCGGCCGGCATAAGCGGGCGCGGCGAGATCGCTCCAGCTCTCGGGCAGCTTCAGCCCGTCGCGGGCGAGCGCGGCCGGATCGACGACAATGCCATAGCCGGCGACGTCATAGGCTTCGAACAGCCCATTGGGATCCGAGAGAAGCTGCCCGCCGAGCCGCCCCGGCAGAGCGGCGCGGTCGACCGAGACTTTCTGAAAGGCGCCGCGGTCTCGCAATATAGGGAAATTTCCGAGAGCGGGCGCCCAATAGACGTCGGCGCCGCCCTGGTCCGTCTCGCTCAGCATGGCGAGCGCGTCGCGCGACTGCTTCCAGACGAATTGGACGTGAACGCCGGGATGGAGCTTCTCGAACTCGGATTCATAGCGAGTCGTCAACTCTTCCGGGAAGCTGGTGACGACCACGAGGCGCTGGTCCGCGGCGCGCGCGGGCCTGCCGAGCAGAGCGACGCCGAGCGCAGACGGAATGCCCGCCACCACGCTGCGGCGGCTGGGGCGAAGGGAGAGGCGATTCGTTATGTCTCGGTGATACATAATGAAAACATAAAAGCGCCGCCGCGGGCGTGTCAATCGACACGAGCGCTCATTTTCCGGGCGAGACGCCTGCGGATTGAACTTTCAACCGGCGATATGAATTTCGATTTCAGTCTACCGCGAGTATGACGTCGGTCGGGCTGAAGCTGGCGACGGCGCGCTCGCCTTCCGCTATGCCGAGATCTTCCGCCGTCTGCCGCGGCACGACAGCGTGCATCGTCTTGCCCGCGCCGATGTCGAGCAGCACCTCGCTGTTGCGCTCTGCGTCGATTCGTCGCCGCACCACGCCGGTGAACTGATTGCGCACGCCGGGGGGCGTGTGCTCGGGCGTGGTGAGATGGACGAAGGAGGATTTGATCAGCGCCAGCGTCTTGCGTCCCGGCTCCAGGCCGAGCTCGACCGCCGAGTCGTTTGTGACGATGGCGTGAATGGAGGTCTCCGGCGAGACGCGCAGCAGAACCTCGACATCGACGGGCCATTTCTTCACCGAGACGACTTCCGTCTGAAATACATTGCGTGCAGAAATTTTGACGCCCACGCTCCAGAGCAGAAAATCATCCTGATCCTCGAGGCCCTCTTCGGCGATGAGCGAGGAGATGCGCGACAGCCGCTCCTCCAGACGATGAAAGGTGGCGATGAGCCGGCGCCCTTCCGCCGTGACCTCGGCGCCGCCGCCGGAACGGCCGCCGGCCTTTGTCACAAAAGCGGGGCTCGGCAGCAGATTGTTGATCGCGTTCACGGCGTCCCAGGCCGTCTTATAGCTGAAGCCCACGACCTTCGCGGCCTTGGTGATGCTGCCATATTCGGCGACAGCCTCGAGCAGCTTGATGCGATCGCGCCCGACGAGAAAGCGCCCTTCGCTGCGAAGCGCCAGCAGCGCGTCGATCTTGTTGACTGTCATGCTCTCACGATTCCCTTTCGGCGAATAATTATACGTCTTCGTCGAATACGCATCAAAATTCGAACCGTCGGGGCCCGGATGCCGAAGAATTTTCAAATCGGCGCGCCGGCCAGAGCCTCCACGGCGCGGCGCAAATGGCCGCGCGCGTCTTCGAGCGCGGCGCGCGCCTCATCGAGTCCATGGCCCTGGAGAAGAAGATAGGCCAGCTTGACGCTGCCGTCGGCGCGACGCAGCGCCGCGTCTATTTCGGCGGCGTCGCGGCCGCCCGTGAGGCGCGCGAGAATGCGCTCGCTGCGGCGCAGGAGCTTTTTGTTGGAGGCCTGCACATCCACCATCAGCCCTTCATAGACGCGTCCTTGCAGAATCATCACCAGCGAGGAGAGCATCAGCAGGGCGATGCGCTGCGCCGTGCCCGCCTTCATGCGCGTCGAGCCGGCGATCGCCTCCGAGCCCGTGTCGAGAAACAGCGCATGTTCCGCCGCCGCGAGCAGCGGCGCATCGCGATTATTGGCGACGCCGATGGTCAGCGCGCCGCGCCGCGCCGCTTCGCGCAGGCAGGCGAGCGTGAAAGGCGTCGTGCCGCTGGCGGCGACGGCGATGACGACATCGGCCTCGCCGATCGCATGGCGGCGCATCAGCTCGGCGCCGCGCTCGGCCTCGTCCTCGGCGCCTTCGACGGCTTTCAGCAGCGCATCGTCGCCGCCGGCCATCAATAGCAGCAAGCGCTCCTGCGGCCAGCTGAAGGTCGGCGTCAATTCGGCGCCGTCCTGCACAGCGAGCCGGCCGGAGGTTCCTGCGCCGACATAGACGATGCGTCCCCCACGCGAGAGGCGCCGCACGACGGCGAGCGCCGCGGTCTCGATCGCCGGACGCGCAGCGCGCACGGCGGCGACGGCGGCGAATTGCCCCTCGATCATCGCATCGAGAATCTCGCGCGGCTCCCATGCGTCGATCGACGAATAGCGCGGGCTCGGACGCTCCGTTTCCATGCGATGTCTCCTTTGAAGACAAGAATTCGTCCCTCGACGCGAAATCGCAAGCGAAGGCGCTGCCGCGCGAGGGGATTTCGCGCTCGCCCGAAGCGCGTTCTTGTGACATATAGGCGCGGGCGGGGGGCGTGACGAAGCTGCAGCAGAGCCGCCGATGATCATGCGAGACAATCGAATGGCGATCGAGGCGCGCGAGGCGCCTCATGCGGTCGCGCGGCAGCAGGAGCAGCTCGCTCCGCGTCTCGCGCCGCTCGTCGCGCGCTTGCGCGCTGTCGATCCGCGCGTCGTCGTCACCTGCGCGCGCGGCAGCTCCGCTCATGCGGCGACATTCGCCAAGCATCTCGTCGAGCGCGGCCTCGGCGTTCCCGTCGCCGCCGCTGCGCCGAACATCGCCAGCGTCTATGGCGGCTCGCTGCGGCTCGACGGCCAATTGTTTCTGGCGATCTCGCAATCGGGCGGCAGCAATGATCTGATCGAGCTGGCCGCCGCCGCGCGCCGCAGCGGCGCCGTCACCGTCTGTCTCGTGAACGAAGTGGAGAGCGATCTCGCTGCGCAATGCGAATTCGTTCTGCCCATGGCGGCGGGGCCGGAATTCGCCGTGCCGGCGACCAAGACCTTCATCGCTTCGCTCGCCGCGCTCACGCGTCTCGTCGCATCATGGTCGCAGGATCGCGCGCTCGATGACGCGCTCGCGCGCCTGCCGGAGCGGCTCGCGCGCGCTTGCGAGCTCGATTGGTCGCGCCTCGTCGAGGCGTTCGCGCGCGCGGAAAGTCTCGTCGCCATCGGGCGCGGGCCGACGCTCGCCATTGCGCGCGAAGCGGCGTTGAAGCTGAAGGAAACCGCCAATCTCCACGCCGAAGCCTTCAGCTCGGCGGAATTCATGCACGGGCCGGTGTCGCTGGTCTCGCCGCTCTATCCGATCTTGATGCTGACGCCGACCGATGAAGCGGCGATCGGAATGCGTCGTCTTGCCGAGGATTTGCGCGGCAAAGGCGCGGCGCTCTTCACCACCGATCGCGAGGACGAGACGCGCGGCCGCCTGCCGGCGCTCGCGCCCGACCATCCCGAGACCGACGCCATCTGCCTCATTCAGAGCTTTTACGCCATGGCGGCGCGACTCGCCGTCGTGCGCGGCGTCGATGTCGATCGTCCCCGTCATTTGCAGAAGGTGACGCGCACGCGATGAGCGAGGAGCCGCGCCGGATGATCGCCGCCGATGTCGTCTTCGACGGCGAATCGGCCCATCGCGACTGCGCCGTGGCGATAGAGGGCGGAGACATCGCCGCGCTCATTCTGCGCCGTGAGATTCCGCGCGGCGCCGATGTGTTCGAGTTGCCGAAAGGCGTCTGGCTCGCGCCGGGATTCATCGATATTCAGGTGAATGGCGGCGGCGATGTTCTGTTCAATGACGCGCCGACGCCGCAGGCGATCGCGACGATTCTCCACGCGCATCGCAAATATGGCGCGACGTCGCTGCTGCCGACGCTGATCACCGACACGGATGAGAAGATGATCGCGGCCAAGCGCGCCGTGACCGATATCATGCCTCATGCGCCCGGCGTGCTGGGCGTGCATTTCGAAGGGCCGTTCATCTCGCCGGAGCGATTGGGCGTGCATCGCGCCGATCTTCGCCGCGCGCCTTCGCCGCATCATGTGGACATGCTCGCGCCGCCGCGTGGCGGCGTATCGCTCGTCACGCTCGCGCCGGAGGAGACGCCGCCGGGCTTCATCGCCGAGCTCGTCGCGGCCGGCTGCAAGGTCGCGCTCGGCCATTCCATGGCGAATTACGCGCAGACGCGCGAAGCGATGACGGAGGGCTTGACCGGCTTCACCCATCTCTTCAACGCCATGCGTCCGCTCGCCAGCCGCGAGCCGGGGCCGATCGCGGCGGCGCTCGAATCGTCGTCCGCCTATTACGGGCTGATCGTCGATGGCGAGCATGTCGCTCCGGCGATGCTGCGTCTCGCTCTGCGCGCCGGTCTCGGCCATCCCATGCTCGTCACCGACGCAATGCCGCCGGTCGGCGGAAGCGGGAAGGGATTTGCGCTGCAAGGCCAGGAGATTCTCGTGCGGGACGGTCGCTGCATGACGGCGCAGGGCGCGCTCGCCGGCGCTTCGCTCGATATGGCGAGCGCTGTGCGCAATTGCGTGTCGCTGCTCGATCTGCCGCTCGAACGCGCGCTCGTCTTCGCCTCCACCAATCCGGCGAATTTTTTGGGGCTCGGCAAGAGGCTCGGCCGGCTCGTCGCCGGCTATCGCGCCGATATGACCGCCTTCGATCCGCAGACTCTTCGCATCGTTTCGACCTGGGTCGCTGGCGAGCGCTCCGCCGAAGAATGGTGAAAGAGCGATGCGCGCTTCACGCCTTCAGGCGTCTTATGCGCTCGATCGCGGCGCGCGCATTGTCGGCGAGCGACGCATCCTTCGCGCAGGCGTCGAGCAGATTTTGCGCATAGCGCGCCGACTCCGCTTGCTCGTCTTTCATATTATTGCCGATGAGGATGAAATCCGCGCCGGCGCGTAGCGCGCATAATGCGGCGTCGCCGGTGGTCATCAGCTTCTGCACGCCTTGCATCTGAAGGTCGTCGGTCAATATCACGACGCCCGGCGCCGATCGGCGCAATTTGCGCACGGCGACGGAAGAGAGACAGCAGGGCGTGTCTTGCTCCCATTGATTCACCACGCCATGGCTGAACAAGACCATGGGAACGCGCGGCGCCAGCGTCTCGAATATCTTCACCTGCGCATCGGTGAGGCAGTCGGAAAGATCCATCACATGATCGTGCGGATTGACCTTGGCGCCGCCGGTTCCGGGAAAATGCTTGAGACACAGCTTCAGCCCCGTGGCGCGCGCGACCTCGACGAGCGCGCCGACGCAATCCTCGACCACGCGCGGATCGGCGGAAAAGCTGCGCTGCGCCGAGCCTATGTCGGGACTGTCTGGATTTATGTCGAGATCGACGACGGGCGCGAGATCGGCGTCTACGCCGAGATCGCGCAATTCCGTAAAGGCCGGACGCAATGCGTCGAGCCGTTCCTGCGGCGTCAGCCGGCCGAATTGGCGCGCGCTCGGCAGCGGCGCGAAGCCGCGTTCTTCCTTCAGCCGCCGCACCTTGCCGCCCTCCTGATCGATGAAGATCAGCGGGCGCGTCGGCAACGCGTGTATCTCCGCGCAGAGCGCTTTCACTTGCGCGGGATCGAAAATATTGCGCTCATATTTGCGATCCGTGCAGTCGTAATCGAAGAGGATGACGCCGCCGAGCCCATAGTCGCGCGCGAAATCGCGCAGCCAGGGCGGAACATGCGGCGTGCGGAAGCCGAGCAGGAAGAGCTCGCCTATGGGAATTGGCGCGGACATGCGCGTTGAGATGGCGCATCGCGCCGCATCGTCAAACGCGCCGGGCGAAATTGCGGCGAAAAGGAGAAGCTCGCGCTTTCCCTCTCGCTCGATTATGAGTGCGGCGCAGCGAAGTTTCGAGCGGGAGATATGCGATGAGCGAGGAGGTCGCCGAGGGCGCGCCGCAAACGGCGCGATACGCCACAGGCGCGATGTTCGGCGTTTCCGCGGTCACTGTCTGGGCGACTTGGCTCGTCGTCACACGGCTCGGCGTGACGACGACGCTCTCCGTCTATGATCTCACAATGCTGCGCTTCGGCGCCGCCGGCCTATTGCTGTTTCCGATCGTGCTGCGCAAGGGGCTCGCGCTCGAGCGGCTCGGCGCGTTGCGTCTCTTCATTCTCGTCTGCAGCGCGGGCGCGCCTTATGTGCTCGTCGCCGCCAGCGGGCTCAGGCTGGCGCCGGTCGCTCATGCGGGCGCGCTGCTGCCGGGCTCTATGCCGCTCTTCGTCGCGCTTCTGTCGTTTCTTCTGACCCGCGAGCGCTTCGCCGCGAGCCGGCTCATCGGCTATGCGCTCATCGCCATCGGCGGCGCGGCCATAGCGGGGCCGACGGCCGTCTCGTTCGGCGATACGCAGATAGGGCATATTCTGCTGCTGGTCGCCGCCTTCATCTGGGCCGGCTACGCCATCGTGTTGCGCGCGTCCGGCCTCGATTCCCTGCACGCCGCGGCGCTGGTGTCGACAGGCTCGCTCATTCTCTACGGGCCCGTCTATCTCGCCTTTCACGGGCTGCACGGCATGGATGCGCCGCTGCGCGACATTGTGATTCAGACCTTGTTTCAGGGCGTCATGGTCTCGATCGTCGCGCTGTTTCTGTTCGGCAAGGGCATAGAGCTTCTCGGCGCTTCGGCCGGCGCCGCCTTCTCGGCGCTGGTGCCGCCCATGGCGGCGCTGATCGCAATTCCCTTGCTCGGCGAAACGCCGTCGCTCATCGAGCAGATCGCGCTGCTCTGCGTCTCTCTCGGCGTCTATCTCGCGAGCGGCGGCAGAGCGCCCAGCCTGCGCATAGGGCGGCGCGGCTGACGGAACCACGCCCGCCCGCGCGGGTTATCCTCCGCCCCGCGTCGCCTTCCCGCGGCGCGAAAAATCCAAGGGAGGGAGTCCATGCCCGCCAAATCCAAGGCTCAGCAAATGGCGGCCGGCGCCGCGCTCGCGGCCAAGCGCGGCGAGATTCCGAAGAGCGAGCTCAAAGGAGCCTCGCGCTCCATGCTCGATTCGATGAGCGAGAAGCAGCTCGAGGAATTCGCCGCCACCAAGCGCAAGGGCAAGCCGCAGCACGCGGCCAAATCATGATTGCCCAATAGAGGAGGACGCCTCAATGCATGTGGAAGCCATCATCGCCAGTCATCCGCAAATGCGCGGCCGCGCCGACGCGGCGCTCGTCGGCTGCGTCGAAGCCTGTTTCGATTGCGCTCAGGCCTGCTCTGTCTGCGCCGACGCCTGCCTTTCGGAGGAGAATGTCGCGGATCTGCGTCGCTGCATCAGGCTCGATCAGGATTGCGCGGACATATGTCTCGCGACCGGCGCCATAGCCTCGCGTCGCAGCGCGACGGATGAGACGGCGATGCGCGCCATTCTACAAGCCTGCGTCGATATGTGTCGCGCCTGCGAGAAGGAATGCCGCCGCCACGCCAAGCATCACGAGCATTGTCGCATCTGCGCCGATGTGTGCAAGGAATGCGAAGGCGCCTGCCGTCGCGCAATGGGTTCCGCGCATTAGGCCGCACGCGTTTGGAAACGCGTCGAACGATCGCGACTTCGCCCCTCTCCTGCCGTCAGGGGGAGGGCATCGCGTATGTCGCGCGAATCGCGCTCACGCTTTATAGGCCTTCAAAAATACGGCGAGACCAGACTCCATCACGCGCTGATATTCGGCCTCGCTGCGCAGGTCCAATCCCAGCGCGACGCGCATCGGCAGGTCCGAGACGGTGAGATGCAACAGATGCTCCGCCGCCATTTGGGCGTCGTCGATGGCGAGCAGCCCTCGCGCCTTCGCCTCCTCGAGATAGTTGGAGACCAGATCGAGGACATTCTGCTTGCCGCTGTTGAAATAAAGGTGACAGAGTTCGGGGTAGCGCCAGCGCTCGCTCGACACCGCTTGAAAAAAGGCCGCCCATTCCTTGGTCAGGAAGCGCGCGACGAAATGTCCGCAGAGCTCGCGTAACGCCTGCTCGACGCCGGCTCCGAAATCGGGCTCGGGAACATCGGTGCATTTTTGGCTGCATTCGATCTCGATGAGATTGCGAAACAGCGCCTCTTTGCTGGGGAAATAGGCGTAGAGCGTCGCTTTCGACACGCCGGCCGCGCGCGCGATCGCGTCCATGGACGTATCGGCGAAGCCCTGCTCCAGAAATTGCGTCCGCGCCGCCGAAAGGATCTGACATTCCTTTCGGTTCGGCACATGCTCCGCGCACGCCTCGGTCGCGGTCCATTCCGCTCCCTCGGTCATATCCTCGGTTCCGCCCGTTCCATTCTGTCCCCTTCGCCCGTTCCCGGGTCTTTTTTCAGTCTCGGCGCGCTTTCGCCAGCCCCGGGAAAAACTGAACCGTTCAGTTTCAGCATTGACACTCTGCCTTTGCGTTTATATTAAAACTGAACGGTTCAGTTTTCGAGAGGGTCATGCCGAAATTTTCGCGAAGCCTTATCCGAGAAGCGAAAACTGCGCCTAGGCGGGGGATAGCACGCGCCGCCGCCGCTGGGGCAGTCACATTCGCGGCTTCGGCGCTCACCGCTTGCGCTGTCGGGCCGGATTTCGTTCCGCCCCCGGCGCCCGCCGACGCAGGCTACGGCAAGATAGGAGCCAAGACGGAGGCGGCCGCGGTGGCGGGCGGGGCTTCGCAGCGCTTCGCCCATGGCCGCGACGTGCCGGGCGAATGGTGGAAGCTGTTTCGTTCCAAGCAAATATCGGCGCTGGTCGCCGAGGCTGTGGCGAATCACCCGGACATTATGGCGGCCGAGGCCGCGCTGCGTCAGGCGCGCGAGACGATAGAGGCCAATTCGGCCACCTTTCTGCCGCAGGCCACGCTCGGCGACAGCTATACGCGGCAGCAATCGACGACGGCGCAATACGCCGGCATCTCCTCGTCGAGTTCGTCGTCGTCTTCGTCCTCGTCTTCTTCGTCCAGCTCGGCCTCGACCTTTGTCTACGGGCTGCACAACGCCAATGTGTCCGTGTCCTTCTCGCCGGACGTGTTCGGAAAATCCTGGCGCACATTGGAGAGCGACACGGCCGCCGCCGAGCAGAAGCGTTTCCAGCTCGAGGCGACCTATCTCGCGCTCACCGCCAATGTCGTCACCGCGGCGATCTCCGACGCCTCCTACGCCTCGCAGATCAAGGTGACGCGCGATCTCATCGCCGCCTATCGCACGCAGCTCGATCTGCTGGAGAAGCGATTCGAGCTCGGCGCCGTCAGCCAGGCCGATGTGCTGTCCGAGCGCGCGCAGCTCGCGCAGGCGGAGGCGACGCTGCCGCCGCTGGAAAAAGCGCGCGCGCAGAATCGCAATCTGCTGATGGCCTATCTCGGCCGTCTTCCCAACGCCGACAAAGGCGAGGCCGTCGACCTTTCCGGCCTGCGCCTGCCCGGCGAATTGCCGGTCAGCCTGCCTTCGACTCTGGTGCGCCAGCGGCCGGATATTCTCGCCGCCGAGAATCAAGTGCATCAGGCGAGCGCGCAGATCGGCGTCGCGACGGCGAACATGCTGCCGCAATTCACGCTCAGCGCCACGGGTGGGACGCAGGCGACGAATTTCACCTCGCTGTTCACGCCGCAGACCATGGTCTACACGCTCGCCGCGCAGGCCTCGGCTACGGCCTTCGACGCCGGCTCGCTGTTCCACACGCGCGAGGCCAAGGTCGCGGCCTTCGAGCAATCGGCGGCGCAATATCGCTCCACGGTCATCTCCGCTTTCCAGAATGTCGCCGATTCTCTGCAGGCCGTGAAGCACGACGCCGGCACGCTGCGCGCGCAAGTGGCGGCGGAGAAGGCGGCGGCCGAGAGCCTCGAGATCGCGCGCGCGCAATATCGCGCCGGCTCGACGACCTATTCGATCGTGCTGAACGCCGAGCAGACTTTGCTCAATGCGCGGCTCAATCGCGTCAAGGCGCAGGCGGCGCGCTTCGCCGATACGGCGGCGCTGCTGCAATCGCTCGGCGGAGGCTGGTGGAACCGCATAGACGAGACGCCGGCCTCGCAGGCCAAGCCCACGGATATTATCGCTACATCGCCGATCGCCGCGGCGATCAGAGCAGAGGCGGAGGACGCTCGAGATGGTCGCTAGAACCTTGCTGCAGGATCGTTTCGGAGCCCTGGCGAAACCGATGGCGATCATGCTCGCGATCGTCGCGCTGGTCTTTGGCGGACTCTATGGCTTCAACGCCTTCCGCAACATGATGATCAAGGGTTTTCTCGCCTCCATGGCCAATCCGCCGCAGACCGTCTCGGTCACGACCGCGGGATTTCAGGAATGGCGCTCCAAGCTCACTGCGGTCGGCACGTTTCGCGCAGTGAACGGCGCGGATCTGTCGCTGGAGGCGTCCGGCATCGTCGAGAAGATTCACTTTCAGTCCGGTCAGCAAGTGGAGGCGGGTCAGCTGCTGCTGGAATTGCGCAAGGACACGGATATCGCCAGGCTCGCCGCGCTGAAGGCCTCCGCCGAGCTCGCCGGGGTCAATCTTCGCCGCGATCAGGCGCAGCTGAAGATTCACGCCGCGAGCCAGGCGAGCGTCGACACCGACCTCGCCAATCTCAAGAGCGCGGAGGCGGAAGTCGCGCAGCAGGAGGCGGTGATCGCGCAGAAGACTCTGCGCGCGCCTTTCGGGGGGCGGCTCGGCATTCGCGGCGTCGATCTCGGCCAATATATCGGCGCGGGCTCGGTCATCGTGACGCTGCAGGCGCTCGATCCGATCTATCTCGATTTCACTCTGCCGCAGCAGGCGTTGAACGGCATAGAGGTCGGCCAATCGATCGACGCCGGCGTCGATGCTTTTCCGGGCAAGAAGTTCACCGGCAAAATCGTCGCGATCAACTCCAAGGTCGATCAGGCGAGCCGCAATGTGCAGGTGCGCGCCAGCCTCGCCAACGCCGATCACAAGCTCACGCCCGGAATGTTCGCTCAGATCGACATAGCGACTGGAAATCCCGAGCGCCTCATCACTCTGCCGCAGACGGCGATCGTTTATGCGCCCTTCGGCAATTCGGTGTTTCTCGTTCAAAAGAGCGCGGCGGCCGACGACAAGGGCGCGGGCCTCTCCGCGCAGCAGGCTTTCGTGCGCCTCGGCGCGACGCGCGGCGACGAGGTCGCGGTGCTCGAGGGCGTCACGGAAGGCGCGACCGTCGTCACCGCTGGACAGGTGAAGCTCAGAAACGGCTCGCCGCTGAAAATTTCCGACACGCCGCAGCCGCCGGTCGATCCCGATCCCAAGCCCGTGGATCAGTGAACGGAGACAACGAATATGCGTTTCACCGACATTTTCGTGCGTCGCCCGGTGCTCGCCTCGGTGGTGAGCCTGCTGATCCTGGTGCTGGGCCTGCGCTCGCTCTTCACCCTGCCGACGCTGCAATATCCGCGCACGCAAAACGCCGTCGTCACGGTGACGACCTCTTATTTCGGCGCCGATCCCGCGACTGTCGCCGGCTTCGTCACCACGCCGCTCGAGAACGCCATCGCGCAGGCCAACGGCATCGACTATCTCACCTCGACGAGCCAGGTCGGAACGAGCACGATCACCGCCAATCTGCGGCTCAACTATGATTCCGGCAAGGCGCTGACCGAGATCAGCACCAAGATCGATTCGGTTCTCAATCAGCTGCCGTCGGCCGTGCAGCGTCCGGTCATCACGGTGAAGATCGGCCAGACCACCGACGCCATGTATATCGGCTTCAATAGCGATATTCTGACGTCGAGCCAGGTCACCGATTATCTGATCCGCGTCGTGCAGCCGCGCCTGCAATCGGTGCCGGGCGTGCAGACGGCCGAGCTCATCGGCGGCAAGACTTTCGCGCTGCGGGCGTGGCTCGATCCGGTCAAGCTCGCCGCCTATGGCCTCACCGCCAGCGAGCTCAGCGCGTCGTTGCAGGGCAATGACTATATCGCCGGCCTCGGCTCGACCAAGGGCGAGATGGTGCAGGTGACGCTCACCGCCGCGACCTCGATGCATTCGCTCGAGGAGTTCCGCAATCTCGTCGTCAAGCAGGTGAACGGCGCCAATGTGAAGCTGCGCGACGTCGCCAATGTCACGCTCGGCTCGGAAGATTACGAATCCGCCGTGGCCTTCAACGGCAAGCAGGCGGTCTATATCGGCATTCTCGTCGCGCCCAACGCCAATCTCCTCGATGTCGTCAAAGGCGTCAAAGAGGCCTATCCGGATATTCTGAAATCGCTGCCGCAGGGTTTGAACAGCGATATCGTCTATGACACGACCGACTTCGTGAACAGCTCGATCGACGAGGTGATTCACACGCTGATCGAGGCCATCCTCATCGTCACCGGCGTCGTGTTTCTGTTTCTCGGCTCCTGGCGCTCGGTGGTCATACCGATCGTCGCCATTCCTCTGTCGCTCATCGGCACATTCACCATTCTGCTGGCGCTCGGCTTCTCGATCAATCTGCTCACACTGCTGGCGCTGGTTCTGGCGATCGGTCTCGTCGTCGACGACGCGATCATCGTCGTCGAGAATGTCAATCGCCATCTCGCCGACGGCATGAAGCCTTTCGACGCGGCCTTGCAGGCGGCGCGCGAGCTCGCCGGGCCGATCATCGCCATGACCATCGTGCTGATCGCCGTCTATGTGCCGATCGGCTTTCAGGGCGGCCTCACAGGCGCGCTCTTCGTCGAATTCGCCTTCACGCTCGCCGGTTCGGTGACGGTCTCGGCGATCATCGCGCTCACTCTTTCTCCGGTCAGCTGCGCGCTGGTGCTGAAGGCGCCACAACAAGGCGAGGAGACGCTGGAGACGAAGATCGTCGCTTATATCGACGCGAAAATGGACTGGCTCAAGGAGCGCTATCAGCGCCTGCTCGAGCGCTCGCTCCATTTCGTGCCGGTGACGCTCGCTTTCGGCGGCCTCGTGCTCGTGAGCATCTATTGGCTCTATTCGAACTCGAAGAACGAGCTCGCGCCCAACGAAGACCAAGGCGTCGTCTTCGCGCAATCGACCTCCGCGCCCAACGCCACGCTGAAGCAGAAGCTCTTCTATGGCGATCAGGTCTACAAGACCTTCGCCAAGCATCCCGAAATGACGAGCTCGTTCCAGATCGTCACGCCCGGCCTCATCTTCGGCGGCCTCGTTCTCACGCCGGCCGACAAGCGCAAGATCGGCGCCGAGCAGATGCAGCAGACGCTGCAGCAGGAGCTGGCGCAGTCGGTGCCGGGACAGCGCCTCGTCACCTTCCAGCCGCAGCCGCTGCCGGGCTCGAATGGTCTGCCGATTCAATTCGTGGTGCAGAGCACCGACACGTTCGACAAGATGAACGACATCTCGCGCGACTTCCTCTCCAAGGCGCTGGCGACGGGCAAGTTCATGTTCCTCGACACCGATCTGAAGATCGACCAGCCGCAGATGTCGCTCGTCATCGATCGCGAGAAGACGGCGCAGCTGGGGCTCAAAATGGTCGACGTCGGCGGCGCGCTCACCACGGGGCTGAGCGGCGGCTACACGCAATATTTCGGGCTGGACGGACGCTCGTACAAGGTCATCCCGCAGATGGCGCAGCAGTTCCGGCTCAATCCGGATCAGATATTGAGCTATTACATCAAGACCGCGGACGGCTCCTCCGTGCCGCTGTCGACGGTGGCGAAGTTCCAGACCATGGTCGTGCCGGAATCGCTCAACCACTTCCAGCAGATCAACTCCTTCACCATCTCCGGCGTCGCCGCGCCCGGCGTCATCGCCGGCGAGGCGTTGGAGACGTTGAAGGAAGTCGCCGCGCAAACGCTGCCGCCCGCCTACACGATCGACTACGCCGGCGCCTCGCGGCAGTTCGTGCAGGAGTCGAGCGGCTTCGCCGTGACCTTCGGCTTCGCGCTGATCATCATCTTCCTGGCGCTCGCGGCGCAATTCGAGAGCTTCCGCGATCCGCTCATTATTCTCGTCTCCGTGCCCATGTCGATCGCCGGCGCGCTCGTCTTCATCATGCTGGGCTTCGGCGGCGCGAGCATCAACATCTACACGCAGGTGGGCCTCGTCACACTGATGGGCCTCATCAGCAAGCACGGCATTCTCATCGTCGAATTCGCCAATGAGCAGCAGCATCTCGGCAAGTCGAAATATGAGGCGATCATAGAAGCGACCTCGATCCGCCTGCGGCCGATCCTGATGACGACGGCGGCCATGGTGCTCGGCGTGCTGCCGCTCATCATGGCGAGCGGCGCCGGCGCGGCCTCGCGCTACAATATGGGCCTCGTCATCGCCTCAGGCCTGTCGATCGGCACATTGTTCACGCTCTTCGTGCTGCCGGCGGTCTATCTCGTGCTCGCCGCAGATCACTCGAAGACGCGCGAAGCGAGCGCCGTCGATTTCGATGATGCGCATGACGCGCATGGCGAGAGTAAGATTCGCGTCGTCGCCTCTTGAGGCGACGGCATATGCGGAGCCGAAGACTCGCGGTCCACCGCCCCACCCCCGGGCTGCGGGTCTTCAGGTTCGCGTCTCGCCGTCCTCGGCGCGCGGCAATCGAAGCGTGAAACGCGCGCCGCCTTCGGGCGGCGCTTCGTATTCGATCGAGCCGCCATGTTCATGGGCGATCGAATAGCTGATCCACAATCCGAGCCCGGTGCCTTCGCCGACGGCCTTGGTGGTGAAGAACGGCTCGAAGATCCGGCCGCGCAGCGCCTCCGGCACGCCCTTGCCATTGTCGTCCACGACCACGATCGCGCAATCGCCTTCGCCGCGCGTGGTGATGGAGACGATCGGCTGCTCCACCTCGCGCACGGCGTCGAGCGCATTGTCGATGAGATTGACCAGCACCGAATGAATCTGGCCGCTCTGTCCCGAGGCGTAGAGCTCGGGCTCGAGATCGGCGACGACGCGCGCTTTGGCCTTCTTGCTGCGCGAGGCCCATTGCGCGGCGGTCTCCACCACTTTCGACAATGACACCGCCTCGCGCGGCGCCTTGGTGCTGAAGGAGAGGCGCCGCAAATTCTTGACGATCTCGCTGATGCGCACGGCGCCTTCCAGCGTGCCGTCGATCAAGGGCTGGAGATCGGAGAGAATGGCGTCTATGCCGCTCGCGCGTCGCAGCGTCTCGCGCTCCTTCGCGCTCGCGCCGGCATGAATCGCCTCGAGATAGGCGGCGATCGCCTTGCGATAGCGGTCGAGCGTATGAATATTGCCATAGACGAAGCTGATCGGATTATTGAGCTCATGCGCGACGCCGGCGACGAGGCGGCCGAGGCTCGCCATTTTCTCCTGCTCGACGAGGCGCGATTGCGCCTGTTGCAGATCGACATGGGCGCGATGCAGCGCCTCATAGGCGCGGCGCAATTCGCCGATCGGCCGGCCAGTGAAGACCGCGCCGGCTCTGCGCCCATCCGAATCGAACAAAGGCGAGCAATTGATCGCCATCAGATCGGACGGGCCGTTGCTCGTGCGGAAACGCGATTCGACGCTGGTCGGTTCGCGCGCCTGTCCGGCGACGATGGCGGCGGCGCGCGCCTCGTCCTCCACGATGAACAGCGTCGCCACAGAGGCGCCTTTCAGCTCCGCCTCGCCGCGCCCAGCGAGCGCCTCGAAAGCGGGATTGACTTGCAGAATAGCGCCGCGCTCGTCACAGACGATCAGCACGTCCGAGACGGAGGCGATGACGCTCTGAATGAAATTGCGCGCGGCCTCGAGCTCGCCATTCTTGCGCTCGAGATCGGCCTCATAGCCGATGAGGTCCGTATAGACCTCGTCCATCTTCTTGATGACTTCGAGCCAGACGGACTCGCCGCCTTCCGACAGCGCAATCTCCTCCTTGCCCGCGACCAGCGCGATGAGATCGCCATGCTTGGCGTAGGATTTGACGTCAGCTTTCGTCATCGACGACGCGGGAGATGTCATAGCGGGCGATCTTGCTGCGTAGGCCGACGCGCGACAGTCCGAGCTCGTCGGCCACATGGCTGATGTTGCGTCCGTTGCGTTCCAGCGATTCCTTGATCAGCGCGCATTCCAGCATCTCGACGCGCTCCTTCAGCGTGAAGCGCTGCTGGTCGTCGCATGTGGTCGTCGCGCGATGATCGGTTATGCAAGGCGACAGCAGGCCCGGCGGCAGATTGGCGTCGCCGTCGCTCAGCGCCACCATGCGCTGAATCTCATTGTGCAGCTCGCGCACATTGCCGGGCCAGCCATAGCGCTCCATCAGCCGCAGCGTCTCCGGCTCGAAGCCCGGTACGCGCCGATTGAAGGTCTGGTTCACGGCGACGAGTATGCGCGCGGCGATGATGGCGATGTCGCAGCGCCGCTCGCTGAGCGGCGGCAGATGGATCGGAAAAGCGGCGAGGCGATAATAGAGGTCGCGGCGAAAACGTCCGGCCTCCACATCGGCGACGATATTGCGATTGGTGGCGGCGATGACGCGCACATCGACGCGGCGCGGACGCTGCGCGCCGAGCGGCCGAATCTCGCCCTCCTGCAGCACGCGCAGCAGCTTCACCTGAAAGGACGGCGAGGTCTCGCCGATCTCGTCGAGAAAGATCGAGCCGCCATCCGCGACCTCGAACAGGCCGACGCGATCCTGATAGGCGCCGGTGAATGCGCCTTTCTTGCAGCCGAACAATTCGCTCTCGAGCAATTCATCCGGCAGCGCGCCGCAATTTTCGACGACGAAACTCTTCTCGCCGCGCGCCGAGCCGTGATGAATGGCGCGCGCCAGCAGCTCCTTGCCCGTGCCCGAGGCGCCGGTGATGAGCACGGAAATGTCGTATTCCGCCGCGCGCCGCGCCAGCGCGAGCGTCTGGCGCATCGGGCTTTCCGGCGCATGGACGATGCGGCCGAACTCGAACATGCGTCGCTCGGCGCGGCGTCTGTCGCTGGCGAGCCGCTGCAAGCGCTCATGCGAGGGCTTGGCCTCGAGCGGCGGCGCGGCGCCGCCATCCTTCTGCGCCGCATAGAGCTGCGCGGCCTCGCGCACCGATCGGATGAGCTTGTCCGGATCCCAGGGCTTGGTCACATATTGAAAAATTCCGGCCTCATTGACGCCGGCGATAATATCTTCCGCATCCGTATAGCCGGAGATGATCATGCGCACCGGCTCCGGCCAATGCTCGCGCACGCGCGTCAAAAATTCGACGCCGCTTTCGCCCGGCATTCGCTGATCGCAGAGGATCACCTGCACCAAATCGCCGGCGAGCACGGCCTCCGCCTCGGCGGCGCTGCTCGCGCAGACGATCTGAAACTCGCCGCCGAGCACGCGGCGCAGCGATTCGAGCGAGCGCTTCTCGTCATCGACGATGAGCACAGTGGCGCCGCGGGAGATCGGCGTCGCCTCGCTCTCCATCTCGCGGCTGTCCTCGTGCTTGTTCATCTCGACGCCTCGCCTCAAAACAAAAAGACTCTAGCAGATGCGCGGCAATTGCTCGCCGGAGAGCCAGTCGATGATGCGACCGCCGCCGAAAGCGGTCGTCATCTGCACGAAGCAATGCTCATCGGCGACGATCTCGCCGATGCGCGCCGCCTGCGCGCCCAGCGGATGCGCGCGCATCGTGGCGAGCAGCGCATCGGCGGCCTCGCGCGCGACCACTGCGAGGAGCTTGCCCTCATTGGCGACATGCAGAGGATCGAGCCCCAGCAGCTCGCAGGCGGCGGCCACTTGCGGCGCGATAGGAATGGCTTTCTCGTCGATGCGCACGCCGACGCGCGATTGATGCGCGATCTCATTGAGCGTCGCCGCTACGCCGCCGCGCGTCGGATCGCGCATCAGACGAATCGCGTCGCCAGCGGTCTCCACCATAGCGGCGACGAGCTCGTGCAGCGCCGCCGTGTCGGACAGCACTTCTGTATCGAAGGAGAGATTCTCGCGCTTCGACATGACCGCGACGCCATGATCGCCGATGGAGCCGGAGAGCAGCACGACATCGCCCGGCCGCGCTCTGTCGCCGGACAGCGCGAGCCCGGCCGGAATGATCCCGACGCAGCTCGTCGAGATAAAGACGCCATCCGCCTTGCCGCGCTCCACCACTTTGGTGTCGCCGGTGACGACGGCGACGCCGGCCGCGCGCGAGGCTTCGCCCATGCTCTGCGCAATCAGCCTCAGCTCGGCGAGCGGAAAGCCTTCCTCTATGATGAAGCTCGCGGACATATGCAGCGGCCGCGCGCCGGCCATGGCGACGTCGTTGATCGTGCCGTGCACGGCGAGCTTGCCGATATCGCCGCCGGGGAAGAACAAGGGCGAGACGACATAGCCGTCCGTCGTCATCGCCATGCGTCCGGCGGGAATGTCGAAGGCCGCCTGGTCATTGCCGGCGGCGAGCCATTCATTGTCGAAGGCGGCGTGAAAAATCTCGCCGATCAGCCGCGCCATGGCGCGTCCGCCGGAGCCGTGCGATAGCTCCACGCGGCCATTGCGGAGATCGAGCTTGCGGCCTGCCGGCTCATGCTTGTTCATGACGCTTTCCGCGTTTCGTTCTGATATTGCCGGAATCTTCCATAAGCCCAATAGGCCGCGCAAGAGCCTTCCGAGGAGACCATGCAGGAGCCCATTGGCGTCTCCGGCGTGCAGGCCACGCCGAACAGCTTGCAATCCTGCGGACGCTTCTGCCCGCGCAGAATCGCGCCGCATTCGCAGGCCGGATTATCGCGCGCCGGCTTGGTCTCCATGGCGAAGCGGCGCTCTGCGTCATAGTCGGCGTAGGCTTCGCGCAGCTTCAGCGCGCTGTGCGGAATCTCGCCGAGCCCGCGCCATTCGAAGGCCTCGCGCAGCTCGAAAATCTCCGCGACTTCGTCGATGGCTTTGGCGTTGCCGCTCTCGGTGACGGCGCGGCGATATTGATTCTCGATCTCGCAGCGGCCCTCGTTGATCTGCCGCAGCAGCATCAAAATGGCCTGCAGCACATCCAGCGGCTCGAAGCCGGCGATGACGACGGGCTTGTGATAATCGCTCGCGAAACGCCGATAGGGCGCGGAGCCGATGACGGTGGAGACATGCGCGGGGCCGACGAAGCCTTCGATCTCCACGCCATTGTCGGTGTCGAGAATGGCCTGCATCGCCGCCGGCGTCAGCACATGATTGCAGAAGATGGAGAAATTCGCGAGGCCCTTCTTCTGCGCGAGGCGAATGGCGACCGCGGTCGGCGGCGTCGTCGTCTCGAAGCCTATGGCGAAAAAGACGACTTGGCGCTGCGGCTCCTTCTCGGCGATGGCGATGGCGTCGAGCGTCGAATAGACCATGCGAATATCGGCGCCGTTCGCCTTGGCTTTCATTAGGCTGGAGCCGCCGGAGGCCGGCACGCGCATCAGATCGGCATAGGTGCAGAGCGTCACCTCCTCGCGCGCGGCGAGGCGAATGGCGTCGTCTATGCGGCCCATCGGCAGCACGCAGACGGGGCAGCCGGGGCCGTGAATGAGACGGATATTTTCGGGCAGCAAATCCTCTATGCCATAGCGCGAGATCGCATGCGTATGGCCGCCGCAAAACTCCATGAAGCGATATTGTCGATCGCTCTGCGCTTCCGCGGTGATGCGCTGCGCTATGGCGCGGGCGAGATCGCCGTCGCGATATTCGTCGACATGCCTCATTGCGCGTCTCCCAGCGCCGCGGCCTCGCGCAGCAGAGCGAGCGTCGCCATCGCTTCTTCCTCGTCGATCTTGGCGAGCGCATAACCGACATGTAGCACGACATAATCGCCGATCGTAAGACCATCGACGAGCGCGACAGACACGAGCTTGCCGACGCCATCGACGCTGACGCGCGCCATATCGTCGGGCAGCAACTCCTCCACGCGAGCGGGAATGGCGAGGCACATTTGCGTTAGACCTTTCTCATTCGCGCAATATGGGCTTGGCCGAGCGAGAGTCCGCCGTCATTCGTCGGCGCCGCGCGCGCGACCAGCGCTTCTATTCCAAAATCGCGAAGGCGCGAGACGAGACCCTCCGCGAGAATTTTATTCATCATGCAGCCGCCGCCGAGCGCGATGCGCGTTTGGCCGCGCGCCTGCGCCGCCGCGCAGAGCCATTGCGCGAGCGCTTCGATCAGCGTTCCATGAAACAGCTCGGCGCCTTGCGCTGCAGAGAGGCTGGGCTTCAGCAGCGCGGCGAAGAGCTTGGTCAGATCGAGAATGTGGCTCTCGATTCGGTAGCCATTGTCGAGCGCGCGCGGGCTTTTGCACAGCGCCTCCAGCTCCATCGCCGCCTGCCCTTCATATTGCTGCATGAGCCGCACGCCGAGCAACGCAGCTGCGGCGTCGAACATGCGGCCGAGGCTCGTCGTTCGCGCGACATTTGGCGCGCTCGCCAGCATGGCCACTTTGCCGGCGAGCTCCATGCCGGGAAAGCGATCGAACACATCGCCGCAGCGGTCCTGCGCGGCGAGCGCGGCGACGCCCATGCGCCAAGGCTCGCGCGCGGCGCGGTCGCCGCCGGGCAGCGGCAGAGGCGCGATATGGCCCAGCCGGCGCCAATAGCCTTCATCGACCAGCATCAGCTCGCCGCCCCAGGCGCCGCCGTCGTCGCCATAGCCATGGCCGTCGAGCGCAGCGCCGAGGACGGGGCCTTCGATTTTATGCTCGGCGGCGATCGCGGCGATATGGGCGGCGTGATGCTGCACGCGAATGACGGGCAGGCCGGTCTCTTCGGCGTAGCGCGTCGAGGCGAGATCAGGGTGGAGATCGCAGGCGACGCGCTCGGGCTTCACATCGAGAATGTCGAGCATTCGCGCGATGGTTTCGCGAAAGAAATCGATCGTCGCGCGATCGTCGAGCGAGCCGATATGCGTCGAGACGAAAGCCTCGCGTCCGCGCGTGACGGTGATGGTGGATTTGAGATGCGCGCCGAGCGCCAGAGTGTCGGGGCCGTCATTCGTGAGCGCGACGGGCTCGGGAATGAAACCGCGCGCGCGACGCAAGAAGGCGGGCGCGCCGGCGATGACGGACATCACGCTATCGTCCGCGCGCGCGACGATGGCGCGATCATGGCCGACGATGAGATCGGCGATGGAGGCGAGCTTCTCGCGCGCCTCGTCGTCATCGACGATCAGCGGCTCGCCGCTCGGATTGGCGCTGGTGGCGACGAGCGCCAGATCCGTGGCGGCGTGAAACAGCAGACGATGCAGCGGCGCATAGGGCAGAATGACGCCGATGCGCGAGAGGCAGGGCGCGACGGAGGGAGCGAATTCCTCGCGCTTTTCGACGATGACGATGGGCCGCGCGCGCGATTGCAGCAGGCGTAGCGATTGCGCGTCGAAGAGGCCGGCGCGCGTCGCCGCCGCAGCGTCGGCGACCATAATGGCGAAGGGCTTGGCGTCGCGGCCCTTGCGGCGGCGCAGTTCGGCGACGGCGGCTTCATTGCGCGCATCGCAGAGGAGGTGAAAGCCGCCGATTCCTTTCAGCGCGAC
This sequence comes from Methylosinus sp. RM1, assembly GCF_011378635.1. Classification (NCBI taxonomy): domain Bacteria; kingdom Pseudomonadati; phylum Pseudomonadota; class Alphaproteobacteria; order Hyphomicrobiales; family Methylocystaceae; genus Methylosinus; species Methylosinus sp. RM1. The sequence continues at coordinate 57,012 of NZ_WOVC01000009.1, read as the reverse complement.
GATTCCGCCGCTCTGGAGAGCCGTGACGATCTGCTCGATCGAATGATCGAGCCGCGGACCACATTTCGGGCAAGCGATCGGCTGCGCGTGGAAGCGCCTGTTGGTCGGATCGGCGTAATCGCGCGCGCAATCCTCGCACATTGCGAAAGGCGCCATAGAGGTTTGCGCACGATCATAGGGCAGGCGCCGCGTCAGCGTGTAGCGTGGGCCGCAATGGGTACAATTGACGAAAGGATAGAGATAGAAGCGGCTCTTCGGATCGAAGAGATCACTCAGGCAGTCGTCGCAGACGGCGGCGTCCGGCGTGATGCGCGTCTGCGTCTTGCCGTCGCGGCTCGGCTCGATCGAGAATTTCGCGTCGCGCAGCGGCGTGATCGTCTCGCATTCCAGCGTGTCGATGCGCGCGAGCGGCGGCGGCTCGCGTTTCAGCGCCGCGACGAAATCATCGACGCGCGCGCCTTCCACCTCCATCAGCACGCCTTGCGAATCATTGCGCACGAAGCCGGCGAGGGCGTAGCGGTCGGCGAGCGAATGCACGAAGGGCCGAAAGCCGACGCCCTGCACGGCGCCGGTCACGCGCAATCTCAGCCTCGTCGCCTCGCTCGACGGCATAAGCCTTTTCTCCTCACTTCGCCGCGGCGGCGGCGCGCGCGCTTCTCGCGGCGGCCCGCGCCGCGCGCGCCTCGATCCAGGCGTAGAAGGCCGCCATGCCCTCGCCGGTGCGCGCGGAGACGACCAATGTCTGCAAATCGGGATTGACCTTCAACGCATTGGCAAGACAGCGCCCGACGTCGAACTCCACATGCGGCAGAAGATCGGATTTGTTCAGCAGCATGAGATCGGAGGCCGCGAACATTTCGGGATATTTGAGCGGCTTGTCCTCGCCCTCCGTCACCGAGAGCACGACGATCTTATGCGCCTCGCCGAGATCGAAGGCGGCGGGGCAGACGAGATTGCCGACATTCTCGATGAAGAGCAGCGAGGAGGGCGCGACAGCGAGCTCGGCGAGCGCGCGAGAGACCATATGCGCGTCGAGATGGCAGCCCTTGCCGGTGTTGATCTGCAAGGCCGAAACGCCTGTCGCGCGGATCCGCTCCGCGTCATTGGACGTCTGCTGATCGCCTTCGATGACGGAAATGGGAAAGCGGTCTTTCAGATCGGTGATCGTGCGCACGAGAAGCTGCGTCTTGCCGGAGCCGGGGCTGGAGACGAAGTTGAGCGCAAAGACGCCGGATTGCTCGAAGCGCACCCGGTTCTCGCGCGCGTGGTCGTTGTTCTTGGAGAGAATATCTCGCTCTATGCGGACGATACGCTCCTGGCTGAGGCCGGGAACATGAACGCCCGCGGCGCCGGAGCCATAATCGTGACGATGGCCGTGGTCGTCATGCGCGTGATCGCCATCATGCGCATGATGATGGTCATGATCGTGCGGATGCGGGTGATCATGATGATGATCGTGGTCATGGTGGTGATCGTGATCGTGGTCATGACCATGATGATGATCGTGAGCGTGGCCATGCGCATGATCATGCGGATGGTCGTGGCTATGTTCTGGCTTTCCTTCGATGCTGGAAGTTCCGCAGCCGCAGACCGTGCACATTAGTCGACCTCCAGTTCCTGCACCCGCATATCCTCGCCGCCCGTGACTTGGACATGGTATCCGCCGCAGTCCGGGCAAGGACCAAATCTTTCTTCGACGGCGACGGTCTTGGCGCAATCGAGGCACCAGCCTTCGCCGGGAGTGCGCACAATGTCGAGCCGCGCGCCCTGGACGATTCCGCCATGCGCCACCGCCTCGAAGCAGAAGCGGATCGCCTCCGGCTCCACATGGCTGAGCGCGCCGATCTCGAGCCGCACCACGCGTACGCGCGAAAAGCCCTGCTTGCGGCTCTCCTCCTCGATCAGCTCGACGATGCTCTCGGTCAGCGCCATCTCATGCATAGGCGGCCTCGCGAAGCTCGACGCGAAAGGCGATGCAGGGATCGAAGAGGCCTGCGAGCCCTGTGATCGTCTGCGCCGCGGCGGCGCGCGGAATGTGCGCGCCGAGCAGAGCGGCGACGAAAGGTCCGGCGGGATGGAAATTCCATTCTGTCGGCGCGACGATCGCATAATTCTCGATCCTATCGTCCGGTGTGAGCCGAACCCAATGATACAGCTTCCCGCGTGAAGTTTCGACCGCGCAATAGGCTTCTCGTGTGGCGGGAGCCTCGCTGCGGGAGGCGTCTTCGGCGCCGTCGGAGAGGCGCGTCACGAGCCGATCGAGATCGATCATGCGCGCGGAAAAGCGCGCGCAGATTGCGCCGCGCGAGAGATCGGTCTCGCGCCAATGACGCGCGAAGGCACCGGTCTCCGGCGCGCGGCCGGCGATGCTGGGCGTAGCGCTGAAGCTTTCGCCCTGCGCCCTTATTCCTTCTAGCACGGCGCCGTCGTCCTCCGCGCGCAGCGTATCGGGCACGCTCGCGGCTATGGCGGGGCTGCGCGCCAGCTCGCGCGACAATTTGCCGAAAGGCGTATCGCTGCTCGCGGCCGAGTTGGAAGCGTCCGGCAGGCCGAGCTTCGCCGCTTCGGCGCGCAGGCGGGCGGCGGTCGCGCTGCGGTCGCGCGCGTCGCCTGCGGCGAGCTCGCGCGTCAGCGCCAGAACCGCGCGCAGGGCCGTCGGCGGAACAGCGTCCTCCGCCATTGTCGTCAGCGCGCGCAATGTCTCGGAGAGGCGCTCGCAATCGAGCGCGACGAGATTTTGCGGCGTGGGCTTGCGCATTGCTCCGCGCGCCGCGGCGATGGCGCGCGAGGCGGCGAAAGCGTGGGAGAGGCCGCAGAGGGAGAACAGCCGTCCGACGAGCGGCGCGACTTCCGCAGCGGGGCGGCCGCGAAACAGACGCGTGAGATGCGTTGGCCGGCTCGAGCGCACGCGCACCGAGCAGATGCGATCATCGGCGAGCTCGGCGACGATGGAGATCGCGCCGGGGCCGAGCCCTCCGAGATCGGCGCCCACGCTCATGGCGAGGCCTCTTCGTCGCTGCGTCGACGGCCGCCGAACAATGCGCGCCGATCGAGGGCCGCGGTAGGCTCGGGCTCGCGCTTTGGCGTCTCGTTCATCGCGGGATCGAGCAGAGCGTCGAGCGCCGCGCGCGCTGCGGTCCGCGCCGCCTCGTGATCGGCGAAATCATCCATGGGCGAGAACAGCGAGCAGGCGGCGATGCGGCCGAAACCCTCGATCTCGCTGACATTGAATTCGACGTCGCCGGCCGGAAAGCGCAATTGCAGCCGCGCCGGATCGGGAAAGGGCGCATCGGCGCCCTCGCGTGGCGCGGTGACGACGAGATTGGCGAACCAGGGCGTGACGATCACGCCCAGCGCATAAGGGCCGAAGTCGCGAAAGCCCACCGGCTCCACTGCGAGCGCCTCGTTGCAGAGGCCGGAGTCCCGCATCGACGTCTCATGGACGCGGCGGTAGAAATCCGCGAGCTTCTCGCCTCTCGCCGCGGCGTCGCTCAATTCTCGCACCTCAAGAATTTCTCTTGCGGCGCGTCGCATTCGGGGCAGCGCCAGTCGGCGGGAAGATCGGCGAAGGCGACGCCCGGCGGAATCTGCCAGACGGGATCGCCCTCGGCCGGATCATAGACATGCCAGCACACGCCGCATTCCATGCGCGCGTCGGGGGCGATATCGCGAAGCGTTTCGTCGCTCATGTGAAATAGGCCTCGTGAATCTCGCGCAGACGTTCCGCCGAATCGTGGAAATCCTCATCGGCGGCGCAGGCCGCGGCGGGCGTGTCGCCGATCTCCAGCGTGTCGAGGATGATCGTGCCCATGGCGTTGAAGAATTGCACCGACCACACATTGCGGGCGCCGGTCGCGGTGATCTTGGCCGAGCCATAGCCGCGCGATATGAGCTGCACGGGTCCATTGCCGAGCGTTTGCTGCAAATGCTCCATGTCGATCTCCGACACGGGCAGCAGCGAGAAATTGATGACATGCGACGGATCGCCGGCTTTATGCGCGCGCATGCGGGCGTCGATCTCGGCCAGCATGGGCATCACATTCATCGCGCCTTCCGGCTCCGCGCCGATGGCGATGCTCTCGGCGGTGATTTCCGCTGCGCGCTCGACGACATGGGGAATGGCGGCGATCTCGAGATAATCGGCGGTGAGCCGTCCCTCGGCGTCGGTGAAGCGCACGCGCCACAGGCCCGCCATGGAGGCCTCGAGGATTTGCGCGGTGACGCCGTCGGGGAGGGCGGCGACGCCGCTCACCTCGCCCTCGCCGAGCACCTGGCCGATGAGCTCGCGCTCTTTCGCCTCATAATCGGTGATGTCGAAGAGTCTGCCCGGCGCATCGGCGCGCTGCGCGGCGAGCGCATCGGCGAGCTGCGGCAGGAGGGCGGCGGCGCGGGGGCATTCGGCGACGGCCTGCTCGCCGGTCGCGGTCGCGAGAAAGGCGATGACGCTGCGCTTGGTCTCCGCCTCGGCGTCATAGCCGATCGGCATGACCGTCATCGCTTCGTCGGCGCCGTCCGGCGAAACCCAGAATCCGGCTTTCATGAGCTCGTCTCCCCTTCCGTGAAGGTGATGCGCACGCGCGGCTCTTTCGGCGGCGCGGCCTGCAACTGCAGCAGCGCCTCGATCCGCGAGAGATATTCGGACCAGTCATAGACTTTCGGCAGCACGCCGAGCGTCTCGCTCCCATAGGTCACGACGAGGCTCGGATAGACGCAGACGCTGAAGCGCCCTTCCAGAGCCTTTTCCGCGGCGGGCGCGATGATGGCGGCGCGCAGCCTTCCGGCGAAGGCCTTGACCAGCTGTGGAAAGATGATCGCCACATCATGGGTCTCGCTGCGCTGGTCCGGATCGCCGCCGAAGAAGAGCAGCGTATGCGCGCTCGCGCCGGGCGGCGGGGCCAGAAAAGCGTCGATATTGGTCTCGTCCAGCAGAGCGACGCCGGATTTTTCGCTCAGCGCCAGCTGCAACGACCCGGACATGCGGTCCTCCCATTTTATTTTTGCCGAAGAGGCCGCAATCGCCATGCCATGGGCGGCTCGTGACGGCGACGAGCTAGGCGACTGAGTCGAAAGAACCTTTCCAGTAGGAGCCGAAGGCTCGACAGGCCGTATCTGGAATGTAGCTTATCATTCTGGATAGATGCTTTCCAAGTGCGGTCACTTGCGCAAGAATTCGGGCAGCTGCGGCTCACGATCGACCAGATCGGCGAAAAGGTGATCGACATTCTCACCGGCGAGGGCTTTTTCCACCGCATCCAGAGCGTCGTCGATCTGCGCGGCCTCGAGCGGGTCCAACACGCGGACGGCCGTGCCGACATGGACCAGCACCTTGGTCCCGGCGGGCTGCGCGCCGACCAGCGCCATGGAGACGGCCTGGCGTTCGCCGCGCCGCTCGCATAGCGCCTCGAAAGCGTCGCCTTCGACGACGGTCATGGGAAAGCCGACGCACATGCTCGAGGGTCCGTCAGCGCCAGGAGGAAGCGCGCCAGGGCTTGAACCAGAAGGCCACGGCGACGACCATCGCGCCCCAGCCGAGCGCCATCGCCATGGCGAGCAGATGATCCGGCTCGGTGAAAATATGGGCGATGTCATAGGCGAGATCGTTGGGATGGTCGCCCGGATGCGCCATGGCGGTCGCCGGAAGCAGAAAAGCGGCGGCCGCAGCCGCGAAACGGATCGCCTTCATGGTCTCGTCTCCTCATCGGCGCCGAGGCGCCTCTCATAGGCACTGTGGTCTAGGTCATGCCCCAGCAGGCGCTGAAAGCTCTGCGCGCTCTCCGCGCGCGGGCGCAAGCCGACGCCCCATTCTGTCAGAGTCGCGACCGCTGCGTCGAGCGCCGGCTCGATCGCGGCGACGACCGGCGGCGTCAGCGGGCCGCCCCAATCCTCGAGGTCCTGCGGCTGGCAGCCGATCAGCGCGAGGCGCGAGGGATAGCGGCCGAGCAGATCGGCGGCGGAGAGCACCTCCTGAAAGCCGGTCTGATGCAGGCTCATCTTCTTCGCGCCCATGAAGCGCGGAACCTCGCCGTCGCGCACGATGCGCAAGGTTCCGGGCTCGAGGCCATAGTCTATGGCGTCGAAGACGAGCAGCTGATCGCAGGCCTCGACGAATTGCACGAGATAGAGCCCCTGCGTGCCGCCGTCGAGAATGGTGACATCGGCGCCCGTCTCATAGCGCGCATGGAACTCCTCCACCGCGCGCACACCGAAGCCTTCATCGGCCCAGAGAATATTGCCTATGCCGAGAATGAGAGTGCGCATCGCGTCTCCTCAGTCACTTCTCACGCGCTATGGCGGCGCAGCGGCGTCGAGCCGCGTCGCCGCCATGCAATGGCGTCACTTGTCGGCTTCGTCGCGGAACACGCGCTCGCCGGAGATCATCGAGGAGATGAGGCTCTGGCGGGAGACGATGTCCTCGCGCACGGCGGTGTAGATGTGGATGATCACGAAGAGCACGACGCCCCACATGGCGAGATGATGCCAAGTATGGACGTCCTGGCTGTTCGGCCAGATCGTGAACACCCATCCGAACAGCTTGTACTGCCAGCTGTCGCGGCCGGCGCCCTCGGAATAGAGCGCGAAGCCCGTCACCACCAGAAAGGCCAGATTGAGCATGAAGAGATGCATCATCAGATGGCCGAGCGGATTATGGCCGATGTATTTCTTCGGCTGCTTCACCAGAAAGGCGTACCAGCCCGCCTCATAGAGCACGCCCGACAGCCATTTGCGGTCCCACACCGGCAGATAGAAAATCTGCTTGGCGTGCTCATTGCCGACGAAAGCCCAATAGATGCGCAGCAGCAGCGCCACGGCGAGAACATAGCCCGCCGAGAAATGGGCGAAGCGAATATAGCCCATCAGAAATTGCGAGCTCGCTTCGCCCGGCGTCGAAGGCAAGGGCGAGGCGATGAAATAGCCCGTCGTCGCCAGCACGACGATCGCCGCCGCATTGATCCAGTGCCAGAGTCGCACCGGCGCCTCATAGACATAGACGCTCTGCAGCTCGGCGGCCTTTTCGCCGTGAGCGTCGAGCACGCCATGGATTTGCGTCGCCTCGGTCATGACCTCGCCTCCTCAGCGAACCTTGACTTGCGTCATCTCCTGACCGTCCTCGCTCATCACATGCGTGGAGCAGGCGAGGCAGGGGTCGAAGGAGTGGATGGTGCGCAGAATCTCGAGCGGCTTCTGCGGATCGGCCAGCGGCGTGTCCATCAGCGAGGCCTCGAAGGCGCCGATATTGCCCTTGGGATCGCGCGGGCTGCCGTTCCAGGTCGTCGGCACGACGCACTGATAGTTCTCGATCTTGCCGTCCTTCACCTTGATCCAATGCGCGAGCGCGCCGCGCGGCGCCTCGGTGAAGCCGAAGCCCTTGGCCTCCTTCGGCCAGGCCTGCGGATTCCATTTGTCGATATTGGCGGTGGAGGAGTCGCCGGCCTTGATGTTGGCGATCAGCTTGTTCTGGAAGTGCTCCATCTTGCGCACCGCCCATTGCGCCTCCAGCGCGCGCGCCGCCGTGCGGCCGAGCGTCGAGAACAGCGCGGTGACCGGCACGCCGAGCTTCTTCAAAAACTCGTCGGTCGGCTCCTTGAACTCCGCCTTGCCCTGCGCGTAGCCGACGATATAGCGCGCCAGCGGACCCACCTCGACGGCGTTGCCGCGCCAGCGCGGCGCCTTGATCCAGGAATATTTGCCGGCCTCGTCCAGCTCCTGAATATTGGTCGGCGTGCCCTTGGCGTTGGGGCCGAGCTTGTAATTGGGCTCGGTGACGCCGTCCCAGGGATGCAGCCCCTTGGACTCGTCTGGATATTTGTACCAGGAGTGGGTGACGAACTCTTGGATCTGCTCGGGGTCGGTGTGATCGACGGGGAAAATCTCTTTCAGATTGCCGTTGAGGATCACGCCGCGCGGCAGGCCGAGATTGCCGGGAGAAAAGTCATTGGCGTGCTCGGGAATATCGCCATAGGCCATGACATTCTTGCCCGAGAGGCCGCCGCCATAGAGCCAATCCTTGTAGAAGGAGCCGATGGCCAGCACATCCGGCAGATAGACCTTCTCGACGAAATCGATCGATTGCTGAATGATCGAGGTGACGTCGTTGAGGCGCTCCATATTGATCGCGCCGACCGCGCCGGTGCCGTCGACATTGATGGCGCAGGGCACGCCGCCGACGAGCCAGTTCGGATGCGGATTCTTGCCGCCGAAGATCGTCTGGACCTTCACGATCTCCTTCTGGAAATCGAGCGCCTCGAGATAATGCGCGACGGCCATGAGATTCGCTTCCGGCGGAAGCTTATAGGCCGCATGGCCCCAATAGCCGTTCTTGAACGGGCCGAGCTGTCCCGACTCGACGAACTTCTTCAGGCGGATCTGCAGATCCTTGAAATAGCCGGGCGAGGACAGCGGCCAATCGGAGATCGACTGCGCCAGCGCCGAGGTCGCCTTGGGATCGGCGGAGAGCGCCGAGACCACATCGACCCAATCGAGCGCATGAAGATGATAGAAATGCACGAGATGATCATGCACCTGCAGCGCCAGCTGCATCATGTTGCGGATGGAGTTGGCGTTCTCGGGGATGGTGATGCCGAGCGCGTTCTCCACCGCGCGCACCGAGGTGAGCGCATGTGTGCCGGTGCAGACGCCGCAGATGCGCTGCGTGAAGGCCCAGGCGTCGCGCGGATCGCGGCCCTTCAAGATGACCTCGATGCCGCGCCACATTGTGCCGGTCGAGACGGCGTTGCGGATCACATTGTTCTTGTCGACATTGACCTCGACGCGGAGGTGTCCCTCGATGCGCGTGACCGGATCGACGACGATGCGCTTGCCGGAATTGTCGAGATTGAAGCCGTTCGGCGTCTGAATGCCCATGATCGCGTTTCCTCGAGATCGGCCGTTGCCGGTGTAATTCTTGTCCAGGACGGCCGGCAGAAGCTTCCCTCATCCTGAGGAGCGGCCGTAGGCCGCGTCTCGAAGGACGAGGGAAGCGTCACGCGCGCCCTCTGGAACTCGCCCCTCGCGCTTTTAAGACGGCGGCTACGCCGCCTCCTCAGCATGAGGGGCGAGGGTTTCGCTGCTCCGCGCTACCCTTCGTGCTTGGTCGTGATGCGCTTCACCGCGGTGACGCCCGCATGGACGGCGACGGCGCCGCCGACGACGGCCGCGGCCGCGAGGCCCACCTCATCGGCGTTATGCTCAATGCCGAAATGGTTGATCTTGGTCAGCCGGTCGTAGAAGGAGCCCTTGTCCCAGAAATCCTCTTCCGAGCAGCCGATGCAGCCATGGCCGGACTGGATGGGGAAGGAGACCCCGCCATTCCAGCGCACGGTGGAGCAGGCGTTATAGGTGGTCGGACCCTTGCAGCCCATTTTGTAGAGGCAATGGCCCTTGCGCGCCGCCTCATCGTCCCATTCCTCGACGAATTGGCCGGCGTCGAAATGCGGGCGGCGGTAGCATTTGTCGTGGATGCGCTGCGAGTAGAACATCTTCGGCCGGCCCTGCCGGTCGAGTTCCGGCAGCCTGCCGAAAGTGGTGACGAAGGTGACGACGCCGGTCATCACTTCGGCGATGGGCGGGCAGCCCGGCACTTTGATGATCGGCTTGTCTTTGATGACCTTGTCGATCGGCGTCGCCTGCGTCGGATTGGGCTTGGCCGCCTGCACGCAGCCCCAGGAGGCGCAGGCGCCCCAGGCGATGATCGCCATGGCGTCCTCGGCCATCCATTTCAGCTTCTCGACAAAGGGCTTGCCGCCGTCGATGCAGAACATGCCGCCTTCGTTCAGCGGCGGATTGCCCTCGACGGCGAGAATATACTTGCCCTTGTACTTTTCCTTCGTCTCCTCGAGGATCGCCTCGGCCTGATGTCCGGCGGCGGCCATGATCGTGTCGTCATAGTCGAGCGAGATCATCGACAGCACGACGTCTTTGGCGAGCGGATGCGCCGAGCGGATGAAGCTCTCCGAGCAGCAGGTGCATTCGAGCCCATGCATCCAGATCACCGGAATGCGCGGCTTGGTCTCCAGCGCCTGCGCCATTTGCACGGCGGCGCTCTGGCCGAGGCCGAGGCTCGCCGCGGTGAGCGAGCAGAATTTGGTGAAGCTGCGGCGCGTGACGCCCTGACGGCGAATGACGTCGTAGAAGGTTTCGATGGCGGCCATTTCCTTCCCCACCCTTGTGCAATGCGGCATTCGCGCGACGGCGCCGCTTGGGGAAAGAACGGCAAGATGCGGGCCAGCGCGAGGGTAAGGAGAATCTTTCCAGGCTCTCAGGCGATTGCCGAAAATCTCTTCGCTCGCGGAGGGCGCTATGAGGAGAAGCGACTTTCCAGTCGCGGAAAGCGTCTAGACAGTCAATGCGCCGTGCAGACCATGCAGGGATCGAAGGAGCGCACGATATGCTGCACCGCGACATTGGTTGCGCCGTCTTCGCCCACAGAAAGGCCCGCTAGCGCCTGCTCCAGCGGGCCGGGATTGCCGGCGGCGTCGCGCGGCGAGAAATTCCAGGTCGTCGGCGCGATGATCTGATAGCGCTCGATCTGGCCGTCGCGGAAGCTCGCCCAATGGCCGAGCGTTCCGCGCGCCGCCTCGACGAAGCCGACGAAGGCGCCGTCGGCGAGTGGCGCGTCGGGCGCGCAATAGGGCTCGCTCGGCGCCAGCGCGCGGGTCCAATCCTCCATCGCCTCGATGAGCAGCGCGATCTCCAGGACGCGCGCGACGATGCGGGCGAGGACAGTGGAGCCGCCGCCCGCGAGCAGGTCGCGGATCAGCGGATGGCCGGCGACCGCCTGGCGCGCCAGCGCGCCCACCTCTACAGCGCGGCCTTCGAGCCGCGGCGCCTTGGCGAAACTATAGGCCCCCTCGCGGTGAATATCCGGCAGCGTGTCGGAAAGGGCGGGATCGGCGGCGGTGTCGCGCATATAGGCGTGCGAGACATCCTCCTCGATATGATCTAGCGGCGGTGCGCGCAGCCCGCCCGTCTTCGTGTCGAGGAGACCGGCGGGGAAGCGATGGCCCTCCGGCCCGAGATAGGCTCCGGCGGAGAGCAGCAGGCCGGGACCGCGTCCCATCTCCGCGAGGCGAAGATCGCGGGCGATGCGGAGGAATGCGGAAAAATCGCCGGCGGCGCTGTCCGCGAAGCGATCGAGTTCCTCGGTCGAGGAGAGGGCGGTCACGGCCTCGAGCGGCGCGGCGAAGAGCGTGCGCTCGAGGAAAGTACGAAAATCCGCGAGCAGGGCGCGCAGCCGCATCTCGTCGCCGAGCGCCAGCGCCCGCGTGACGCCGCCGGCGCGGAAGGCGAGGCTGTGCGGCCATTTGCCGGCGATCAGCCCCATCGTCTCCAATAGGCGCGCGCGCGCCGGCAGCGCCTCGCGCAGCGCCGCGCCGGAGACCGCCTTGAAGCGCGCCTCGGCGGCGGCACGCCAGGGCCGTCCGGCATAGGCGGCGCGGGCGAAATCCGGCATGAAGAAAACGTAGAAATGCGTCAGATGGTCGGCGATATTCTCCGCCGCATGGGCGATATTGGTGGCCAGAAGCCCATTGGGCGCGGGCGCGATCGGCTGGGCGGCGCGCAGCACGGCGGCGGCGGCCAGAGATTGCGAGACCGAGCATATGCCGCAGATGCGCGGCGCGATCGCCAGCGCGTCGGCGGCCGGGCGGCCGAGCAGCAATTGCTCGAAACCGCGATAGAGCGAGGCCGAGACGCGCGCCTCGCGCACCACGCCATTCTCGACGTCGAGCGTCACCTCGAGATCGCCCTCGACGCGATTGAACGGCCCGATGACGATGCGGCTCATGTTTTTTTCTTCTCCGCCCCCGGCGTCGGGGCGCGGGCGATATGGTCGCTGCGCGCGTTCTCGCGCACGCGCTTCGGCGTCGCCGATTTGGAGAGGGCGGCGAGCGCGACGAACCAGGCTTTCGGCATATCCAGCGGCAGGCCGACCGGAATGCCGCCGATCTTGGGCGTGCGATGGAAGCCGCGCGTCGCCTCGAAGCCCGGCGAGGTGCAGGCGATGCAGGTCGAGCCCGCCTGCGTGCAGGAGCCGCCGCCGTTCCAGGAGCGCTGATTGCAGTCGCCCACCGCCTGCGTCGCCTTGCAGCCCAAATGCTCCATCAGGCAGCCGCGCTCGGAGACATCCTCGGCGCTGGCCTTGAACTCGTAGAATTCATTGCGGCTGCAGCCGTGATGGGCGAGATGGTCGGCGAAAATGCGCGGCCGGCCGTAATCATCCATATCGGCCTGCGTGAAACGGCCGAGCGAGAGCGCGAGCAGCGTCTCCATGATCCAGCCCGGATGCGGCGCGCAGCCGGAGACATTGATGACCGGCAGCCCTTTGACCGAGCGATAATCCGGCCCCAGCGCCCCGCCGATATCGACGCCCGAATATTGCAGCCCGCTGGCGTCGGTGGGGTCTGGCGCGCCGGCCGGCACGCCGCCGAAAGCGGCGCAGCTGCCCACCGCCACGCAATAATCGGCGCGCGGCGCCAGAGTGCGCGCCCAATCCAACATGCTGCGGCCGGTGCCGGAGAGCTTGTTGAAAAGGCCGGTGCCCTCCGGCCCATGCAGGATAGAGCCCTCTATGCAGAGCGCGCCGAGCTTCTGCTCGCCGCGCTCGACGCGGGCGAGAATGGCGCGGGCTTCCTCGCCCGTCTCCTCGCTGACGCTCGGATGCCAGAGGAGACGTATGCCGAAGCCGCGCAGCTCCTCGAACCAGCCGGAAGCGCCGCGCTCCAGCGTCGCCATCGTGCAGCCGCCGCAGCTGCCGGCCTGCAGCCAGAGCAGAGTGAAGTCGTCGCGCGCCTTGGTCATCGGAGGCCGATTGTAGAACAATCGGCGACAGCGCCCAAATCCCCGGCGCCGGCCGTCAAAACTGCGTGTGCAGCCTCAGGCCGAAGACATTGATCGGGCCGCGCGCGGAATTATGCGCCGGATTGCCGATGAGCTGATAGTCGAGCGTCAGCTCGACGCCGTCGCGGACGTTGTATTTGTAATAGGTCTCCAGCACTTTTTCGCCCGCGTAGTTCAGCGCGCCGTCGCCGATATAGACGCTGAGGCCGCCGAGGCCGAAATAGCGCTGGCGCGGCCCGGAAAGTCCCGAGAACACCACGGCTCCGCCGATCTCGTCCTTGTCGCGTCCCCATAGCGATCCCGCGGCGATGAATCCCGTCGACAGCGAGCGGTCGATGTCGGTGTAGTCGACGGTCTCGAAGCGTCCGTCGCACATGCTGGCGCGCAGGAAATAGCCGATCTCCTTGGAAATCTGCTGCTGGACGTTGACGCCGCCGCCGATCTTGAGCTGGCGCCGGCGCAGCCAGGGATTGTTCACATCCGGCGGCAGATTGCCGCTCGCCAGCGCGTAATTCGAAATGTCGTCGACCTTGGCGATATAGCCATTGTCGCCGTAGGCGAGAAATTTGATGACGCCCGGCTGATCGAAGAGATCGTAGCGGGCCTCGAATTCGGCGACGCCCATGAATTGCCGCCCGAGCACGGGCTCGATGGTCGGACTGTTGGGAATGTCGGAGAGCTGGAAGACGCCGCCGCGCGCCGTCCACCAGTCCTGCTTCCACTCGATCGCCGCGCCATAGGTGTAGCCCCAGGAATCGGCGGCGTAGTCGAAAGCGCCGAGCGTGTTCACGCCGAAATTCAAGAAGCCGGTCGTCGGGTCGTGAGCGTATTTGTTGTCGTCGAAAATGTCCGGCACGCCGAACTTGCCGATCGTCAGGATGATGCGGTCCTTGTCGACCTTTCCCGACAATTGGTTCAGCGTCGATTCGAGCACCTCGTTGAAGGAGCCAGTGTCCGGATCATCCACTTTTCCATTGCCGCCGAGCCCGATGATCTGGCGCAGGAAATAGCGTTGGAAGCGCATGTAGGGCGCGGCCCGTCCGACCTTGGCGACGGCGCCGTTCACATAGGAAGCTGCGCCGACCGAATTGGCGAGGCCATAGCCCATGTCGATCTCGGGATTGACATAGACGGCGCCCCCTTTCCAAAGCCGCATGCCGAAGAAGAGATTGCTGGTCGAGCCGGCATTGGCGAGCCCATTCGCGGGAAAGCTGCGCTTGCCGCTGTAGAGCGCCCGAAATTTCGGATAGCCCTGCAGCACGGCGGTGGTCTGGCCGTGAAAGCTGTAGACCTCCTCGGACCCGTTCTTCGACTTGTCGTCCGCCGCGTCCTTTTTCTCCTCGTCCTTCTCTTTGCCGCGCCCCTTCTTGTCGGCGTCGCGCTTCTCGTTCTTCGCCGAATCGCTGTTCTTGGCGTCGGCCTTCTCGTCCACGTCGCCCTTGCCCGTGTCGCCCTTGCCCGCGTCATCGCTCCCGCCGGCTTCCTCCTGCGGATCGAAGCGATAGTTCAGGCCGAGACGCAGCACATGCGCCTCGCTGCGCTGACGCGCGGCGAATTGGAAGGAGAAATTATTGTCGTAGACGCGGTTCTGCAATTGCTGGTTCACATAGAGATATTCGAGCCGCGCCGAGACATGGTCGTCGAGCGCCTGCTCGATCCCGCCGCCGATCGCATATTTCATGCGCGAGGATTTGGAGAGCGGCGCGAAGAAGAGGCCGAGCGCCCCCGCGTCGTAAAAGACGAGATTGGACGCGCCGCGCCAGCCGCCGGCGGCGATTCCGCCAGTGGCGTAGAGCAGCGTGCGGTCGAAGGCGTAGCCGAGGCGTCCGCGAATGCTGGCGAAGTAATCGCCATTCTCGTCCGAGGTCAGCCCATAGGCCGTGATTCCGAGCGGGCGATAGGCGGCGGGCGCCGGAAAAATTCCGGTGGAGGCGCGGCGCAGGCCGAGAAAGCTCAAATCCGTCTCCAGCCCATAGACCCAGGGGCCATGCTGCCAGTCATAGCCGATCTGCGCGCCGAAGCTCGCTCCGGCGCGGTCGCGGTTCGGCGCCGCGAGGTCGAAGGCGCGGCTCGTGAAGCCGCTGCCGGCCTCCAGCGTTCCGCCGCTCGCAATGGGCAGGCCGCCGCCGGCGTTCACTCCGATATGCAGTCCCGCCCAAGTGAAGGCGGGCGGGGATGTGAATGCCGGCGTCTCGGACGGCTTGTCGGCGGCCGTCGATGGGCTCGCGCATTGGAGCGCGAACGTCAGCGTCGCCAGAGTGGCGGGAATTCGGAAATGCATCGGCTCGTCGTTCTGTCTTCTATGTGATTCGGATATTGGCAGAGTTTCATGTCGCACGCGCGAAAGGGAAAAACGTACGAGCGGCGCCTTTACAGTTCAGGGTTATGAAGCTTTGATGACGATGGTCGAGACGTGGGGCGCGGTTCGTCCCGGCGGGATCGCCGACCGGGACGAACCGCGCGGATTTTCATAATCCTTCGTTGGAGCGCCGTTCGATTGGAGAGCGCTCTATCGAATCCCGATCGCGCGCGATGCGATACGCGAAAAGGGTCTTTCGCGTATCGATCGGATGAGGCGCGCATGGCGGCGGGAAAAGCCGCGCTGGCGACTCTGCGCATCCTCGTCCTCGGCGCGGCCGGGCGTGTCCGTCTCCTTGTCCCAGAGGCAGACGGGCCGGCGTGTGGCGGCGTCGATCGTCCAGGCGGCGCGCAGCCGCATGCGGCGTCCGGTGAGGCGCAGATCGCGCAGCTCCGCCGGCGCGGCGATGGGCATGACGCCGCTCTGCGCCGTGCGCAGACGGAGGTTCGGATAGGGGCGGGAAAACATCTTCATCGCTCTCGTCCTTCTGGCCATTGCGGCGGCCGAAGGCGTGAGCGGCGGGTGGAGCGCTAGGCTCTGGCGACGCCTCTCACGCGGTCCTTTCGGCCGCGGGCTTCTGTGTGAGGCGCGACGCGCGCAGACGAGGCTGCGGCGGCTGCGCCGAGGCGGCTGTTGCCGAGGCTACTGCCCATGAGTCCTTCGCAAGTGTGGATCGCCGTGCGACTCGAAAATCGCGCCGACGCTTTTGGTTTTGATGCGCGGCGCATGGCTTGTCAACGACAAACGGATTAGAAGGCGGGATCGATCGACAAGGGTTTCGGCGACGCTCGAGCCGTCTGGCTCGCTTCTTGCCATGCTCTGCTCACGAAGGCGCATCGTGCGGCGTGAGCGGCCGTTCGCCGAAACCCGAGGGAGAGCGAAAACGTGCTTTCGAAGGTGGCGAAATTCGACGAAATGGGCGGCGTCGACGGCGCGACGCGTATTCCATATGAAAAGCTCGCCAAATGGCTCACCTCGGTGGAGCCCGAGTTTCTCGCCTCCCGCCGGGCGCAGGCGGAGCTGCTGTTTCGGCGCATCGGCATCACCTTCGCCGTCTATGGCTCGCAAGAGGCGACCGAGCGGCTCATTCCCTTCGACATTCTGCCGCGCATCATCGCCCGCGCCGAATGGGCGCAGCTCGAGAAGGGCCTGATTCAACGGGTGAAGGCGCTCAATCTATTCTTGGCCGATCTCTACGGCCCCGGCGAGATTTTGAAAGCGGGCGTGGTTCCCTCCGAGCTCGTCTATCGCAATCCCGCCTTTCGGCCGGAGATGGCGGGACGCCGCGTGCCGCACGACATCTTCGTGCATATCGCCGGCATAGACATCATCCGCACCGACGACGACGGCTTCTATGTGCTGGAGGACAACGCCCGCACGCCGTCGGGCGTCTCCTACATGCTGGAGAATCGCGAGGTGATGATGCGGCTGCTGCCGGATCTCTTCGCGCAGCACCGCGTCGCGCCGATCGAGAATTATCCCGATCAACTGCTGGCCACTCTGCGCTCCGCCGCGCCGCGCGGGGCGGGGGCCGATCCGGTGAGCGTGCTGCTGACGCCCGGCCAATATAATTCCGCCTTCTACGAGCATTCGTTCCTGGCCGACAAGCTCGGCATAGAGCTGGTCGAAGGGCGCGATCTCTTCGTCAAGGACGATATCGTCTATATGCGCACCACGGAGGGGCCGCGCCGCGTCGATGTGATCTACCGCCGTATAGATGATGATTTCCTCGATCCTTTGGCCTTCCGCCCCGATTCCGCTCTGGGCGTCGCCGGCCTGATGGGCGCCTATCATGCAGGCAATGTGACGCTCGCCAATGCAGTCGGCACGGGCGTGGCCGATGACAAGGCCATTTACACCTATATGCCGGAGGTGATCCGCTTCTATCTCGGCGAGGAGCCGCTGCTGAAGAATGTCCCCACCTGGCGCTGCCGCGAGAAGGAGGCTCTGGCCTATGTGCTCGACCATTTGGGCGAGCTGGTGGTGAAAGAGGTCAATGGCTCGGGCGGCTATGGAATGCTGGTCGGCCCTCACGCCACAAAGGCGCAGATCGCGGAATTCGCGGCCAAGCTCGCCGATAATCCCACCAATTTCATCGCCCAGCCGACGCTCGCCCTCTCCACCTGCCCGGTTTCGGTGGCGAGCGGCGTCGCGCCGCGCCACGTCGATCTCAGGCCCTTCGTGCTCTATGGGCCCAATGGCGCGAGCGTGGTGCCCGGCGGCTTGACGCGCGTCGCCATGAAGGAGAATTCTCTCGTCGTGAATTCGAGCCAGGGCGGCGGGACCAAGGACACATGGATCATCGACGATGCGCCGCTCGCGCGCGCATGACGAATTCGAAATAAGAACAGCGCGCCGAACCGACGGGATCTCATGCTCTCACGCACCGCCGACAACCTCTTCTGGCTGGCCCGATATATGGAACGCGCAGATTTCCTCGCGCGAATTTTGCAAGCGTCCAGGCGTCTCGCCACTCTGCCCCGCGCCTATGGCGGCGTGGAGACCGAATGGGAGAGCGCGCTGCTCTCCTCCGGCGCGGCGCCCGCCTTTCATGCGGCGGGGCTGACGGTCGACGAGGCCAATGTCACGCAATTTCTGGCCTTCTCGCCCGATAATCCGAGCTCGATCCGCAATTGCATCGAGCTCGCCCGCATCAACGCCCGCGCCGTGCGCACTGCGCTCACCGTGGAGATGTGGGAGGCGATCAACGGCGCCTTCCTCGAGCTCGAGGCCTTCGAGCGCGCGAGCCGCTCCGCCGAGGAGGTGACGCGCTTCCTCGATTTCGTGAAACAGGTCTCCGCCGCTTACGACGGCGGAGCGCATAGAACAATGCTGCGCAACGACGCCTATTGGTTCTCGCGCGTCGGCCTCTATCTCGAGCGCGCCGACAACACCGCGCGCCTTCTGGACGTGAAATATCATGTGCTGCTGCCGGAGACCGAGGCGGTCGGCGGCTCGCTCGACTATTTCCAATGGACTGCGATATTGCGCGCCGTCTCCGCGCACACCGCCTATCATTGGGTCTATCGCGACAGCCTCAAGCCCTGGCTCGTCGCCGATCTCCTGATCCTGCGGCCGGAAATGCCGCGCTCGCTCATCGCCTGCTATGAGAGCGTCGTGCAAAATCTCGATCGTCTCGGCAAATCGCATGGCAAGCAGGGCCCGGCGCAGCGCCACGCCCGCGCCGTCTTCGGCCAGCTCGAACATGCGACGATCGAGAGCGTCTTCCATAATGGGCTGCATGATTTCATTCAGAGCTTCATCGCCGACAATCATCGGCTGGGGACGCTGGTCTCGGAGCAATATCTTTTCTAATATGTCGTCGCTTCGAAGCTCCCCCTCGCGGTGAAAGATGCACATAAGAGTAAGGCGCGAGACGATTTTTCGCTACGCCGAGCCGGTCAAGGCGGCGATTCAGAAATTGGCGCTGACGCCGCGCAACTATGACGGGCAGCATGTCCTCGACTGGCGCATCGATGTCGATCGCGACTGCCGCCTGCGCGCATGCGAGGACGCTTTCGGCAATGTGGCGCACAGCATTTATGTCGACGGACCGCTGGAGGCGCTGACGACCGTGGTCGAGGGCTCGGTCGAGACCTTCGACACGGCCGGCGTCGCGCGCGGCGCGATCGAGCGTTTCCCGCCGGAGCTCTATCTGCGCGAGACGCCGCTGACCGAGGCGGATCAGGCGATCTGCGATTTTGCGCTGGCGGCCGCGCGTCCGTCCGACACGCTGTCCAAGCTCCATGCGCTGGTCGGCGCTCTGCACGAGGCTCTCGTCGTGGAGGAGGGGGCGGCGAGCGGCGCCGCGGCCGCGGCCGATGTTTTCGCGCGCCGTCGCGGCGCGGCGCAGGATTTGGCGCATGTCTTCATCGCCGGCGCGCGCAGTCTCGACATCCCCGCGCGCTATGTCTCCGGCTACGCCCTGCGTCCCGACGCCGGCGCCGCCATCCATGCTTGGGCGGAAGCGCATGTGGCGGGGCTCGGCTGGGTGGGCTTCGATTCGACGCGCGGCGCCTCGCCGGACGAGAGCTATGTGCGCGTCGCCGTCGCGCTGGATCATCTCGGCGCGGCTCCCGTTCGCGCCGCTCATTCCGGCGGTGGCGAGGAGACGATGGAGGTCGAGGTGAGCGTCGCCCGCGCGCAGGGCCAGTTCCAGAGCCAGTCCTGAGCCGGGGCGGGCGGCGACGGCTTCGGTCTTTCGGCTGTCATTTTCGGGTTGACAGCGGGGACGCAAATTCCCCATATGCGCCCTGCTTCATCGGCCCTCTCGCGGGGCCGTCGCTCGCGGGGCCTTTCTTCGGGGTCCATCGAGAAGCTGGGGGGAATGTCCCGAGCGGCAAAGGGGGCGGACTGTAAATCCGCTGGCTATGCCTTCGTAGGTTCGAGTCCTACTTCCCCCACCATTCGACAGCCTGCCGCTCTCCAGCCTGCCTCCGCGGCGAAGAAAAAGCTCACGCCGCGCTCGCCGGCTCCGCCCATTTTTCGTCGCCGCCTTCCAGCATCCGCCGCAGCTCCGCCGCCGGCGCCGGGCGGCTGAACAGAAAGCCCTGCATCTGCGTGCAGCCTTCCTCGCGCAGGCGCGCCAGTTGCTCGGGCGTTTCCACGCCCTCGGCCACGGTCGCGACGCCGAGGCACTGCCCGATTCCCGCCACCGCGCGCACGATCGCCCCGCACTCGTGATTTTCCGGCAGCTCCTTCACGAAGGAGCGGTCGATCTTGATCTTGTCGAAGGGGAAGGAGCGCAGATAGCTGAGGCTCGAATAGCCGGTGCCGAAATCATCCATCGATATGCATACGCCGAGGGCGCGCAATTGATGCAGAACGGCGAGATTGGCGTGATTTTCGGCGAGCAGCACCGATTCTGTGATCTCGAGCTCGAGCCGCTGCGGCGCGAGCCCGCTCGTCGCCAGCGCCGAGAGAACCGACTGCACCAGCGAGCGCGAGCGAAATTGCGCCGGAGAGAGATTGACGCAGACGCCGATCGGCTCCGGCCAGCTCGCCGCCTCGCGGCACGCCTCGCGCAGCACCCATTCGCCGATCGGCGTGATGAGGCCGGTCTCCTCGGCGAGCGGGATGAAGTCATTGGGGGACACGAGCCCGCGAACGGGATGGAACCAGCGCAGCAGCGCCTCCGAGGCGACGATGCGATTGGCCCCTATGTCGACGAGCGGCTGATAATAGATCTGGAACTCGCCGGCCGGGAGCGCATGGCGCAAATCCGCCTCCAGCGTGCGCCGCACGAGGATGGAGGCGGCCATCTCCGGCTCGAAGAAGCGATGCAGGCCGCGCCCGTCGGCCTTGGCGCGATAAAGAGCGATGTCGGCGTTTTTGAGCAATATGTCGGCGTCGCAGCTGTCGATGGGCGCGACTGAAATGCCGACGCTGGCGCCGACCGCCACCGCATGGCCGTCGATCTCGTAGAGGACGCTCACCTCATTGACGATGCGCTCGGCGAGCCGATCCGCCTCCGCCGCGCCGGCGCCGAGCTGAACGATGGCGAATTCGTCGCCTCCGACGCGCGCCACCATATCGCCCGGCGCCAGAGTGAGGCGCAGGCGCTCGGCGACGGCGACGAGCAGCCGGTCGCCGATCGGATGGCCGAAGGCGTCGTTGACATCCTTGAAGCCGTCGAGATCGAGATAGAGCACGGCGAGGCGATCCTCGCCGCCCTCGAGCCGTTGCAGGCCCTCGGTCAGCCGCGCGCGGAACAGCACGCGATTGGCCAATCCGGTCAGCGGATCGTGATGGGCGAGATGGGCGATGCGGGCGGCCTGCTCGCGCTGCTCGGTGACGTCGACGATGGCCAGCAAGATAGCGGAGCGATCGTCGAAGCTGATCTCGCGCGCGTAATTCTGCACCTTGATCATGCGTCCGTCCGCCGTGCGATTGGCCCAAATGCGGTCCGAGGGCCGGCGAAGGGCCGGATTCTCATGGGCGATCGTCACCGCCGGCCATTCCTCCTCCGCATAGAGATCGAACAAGGTCGAGCCGAGAAACTGCTCGCGCTCATAGCCGTAATGGGCCACCGCCGCGTCATTGACGGCGATGATGCGCAGGCTCTGCGGATCATGCACCCACATGGGCATGGGATTGCTCTCGAAGAGCAGGCGGAAGGAGGCTTCGCGCGCCTTCAGCGGAGTCACGTCGGTGAGCGTGACGCCGATCAGATCGCCCATGGGCGCGGCGGCGAGCCGAAGATGCGACGCCTCGCCCTCGGCCGAGCGATGCGAGACCTCGAATGTGTCGGGAATCGCCGAAAGGAAAATGGCCGAGAGCCGTTCGAATGTCCCGTCCGTCATCCAGGTCGGCGCGATCTCGCCGAGCCGCCGCCATTGCAGATCGCGCTCCGCGCCGCCGAAGAGGCGGCTGGCGCTGGCGTTGAGGCTCACAATGACGAAATCGATTATGTCGCGGCCGGCGTGGACGGCGGCGAGCGTCGTGAGCCCGTCGTCGGTCGCGCGATAAATGGCGTCGACGAGATCATATTTCGCGGCGCGCTCGCGCGCGAACACCAGGAACAGCGAGTCGCCCCAATGGCTCGACAGCGGGAAGGCGACGATCTCGCTGGTCCGCACCAGCCCGTCGCGAATGCTGCGCGCGATCGTCGCCGCCGGCGTTCCGCGCGTCGCGGCCGTCGCCAGCGCCTCGCCTATGGGATCGCGGTAATTGCGCTCGAGTCCGTCCAGCCGCAGGCCGCGCAGCGACGCGCCGAGCCAAGCCTCGAAGGCGCCGCCGCCATAGAGAAATTCGAAAGCGCCGTCCGCCGCGCGTCCGGCCAGCGCCACATCGTCGGCGAGACGGCCGAGGCTGCCGAGCGCGATCTGCTCATAAGGCGGCAGGCCGCCCGTCGGAGCCTCGACCTGCCATTGGAAGCACAGCTCGTCCACATCGCGAAATTCGGTGACGACGCCATATTGGGTGGCGATCTCATACATGGCTAGGCTCAACTCCGCAGGCCTTCGGCGCAGGTGAAATTGACCGGAAGCTTTGAAAAAACAGTAAAATTTTCAATGATTTAATGGGAAGCGCGTCATTTGTCGGTCATAAATCCGACGAAGCCTTTGATCAGACAGCAGAAAATTTGCGATCGGCGCGCTTCGTCGCGCGATTTCGCTTCCATGATTTTCATAACTCGCGATCCGGCATAGGCTATAAAGCCTCTCTCGTCCGAAAGGCGGGCGGAGAGCGACGATCGAACGGACCAAATGTCATCCAATCGCAAAGCAGCTACGCCGAAGGAGGCTCCGCAGGAGCCGTTCAAGCGCGCCGTCGCCGGCGCGATGCGCGCCATGGCCAAGCGCTCGGAGCTGGAAGTGTCCTTCTCGCCGGAGCGCGCCATGCTGCTCGGCGGCGATGACAAAGCCAAGGCGCGCCTGCCGGAGCCGCCGCGCAAGCTCACCGCCCATGACGCCGCCATCGTGCGCGGCCACGCCGATTCCATCGCCCTGCGCCTCGCCTGCCACGATGAGGCGATTCACCGCCGCGCGCAGCCGCAATCGCCCGACGCCCGCGCCGCCTTCGACGCGTTGGAGCAAGCGCGCGTCGAATCGATCGGCTCGCGCCGCATGGACGGCGTCGCCGCCAATATCGGCGCCATGCTGGACGATCGCTTTCAGCGCGCGCGCTTCTCCGAGATCGAGACCCGCGAGGACGCGCCGCTCGAGGACGCTCTCGCGCTCATCGCGCGCGAGCGGCTCACCGGCATCGCTCCGCCGCCTCATGGCCAGAAGGTCGTCGACCTCTGGCGGCCCTGGATCGAGGAGCGCGCCGGCGAGGATCTCGACAGGCTGTCGAGCGCGCTCGAGAATCAGCGCGGCTTCGCGCAGCTCGCGCATCGGCTGCTCGCGTCGCTCGAGCTCGAGGGCGAGAGCGCCGGCGGCGAGGAGGACGCCGAGGAGCCGAGCGAGGACCAGCCGCAAAATCCCGACGAGGCCGAGGGCGAGGAGACGGAGGAGGAGAAGCAGTCCGGCTCCTCCGAGATGGACACGGCCTCGGCCTCCGAGGAAGCGCTCGAGAAGGGCGAGAGCGAGGCCGCCGAAATTCTCGACAGCGAGATGCTGGAGGAGATCGAATCCGGCGACGTGGACGAGGCGATGGAAACGCGCCGCCCGCAGGTCTCCTCCGCCGATCGCTCCGGCGGCGAATACCGAGCCTACACCACGCGCTACGACGAGACGGTGAAGGCGGAGGATTTGTGCGACGCCGAGGAGCTGGATCGCCTGCGCTCCTATCTCGACAAGCAGCTCTCGCATCTCTCCTCTGTGGTCGGCCGGCTCGCCAATCGCTTGCAGCGCCGGCTGATGGCGCAGCAGAATCGCGCCTGGGAGTTCGACCTCGAGGAGGGGATGCTCGATCCGGCGCGCCTGCCGCGCGTGGTCATCGATCCGCAGCAGCCGCTCTCCTTCAAGCGCGAGAAGGACACGAATTTCCGCGACACGGTGGTCACTCTGCTGCTCGACAATTCCGGCTCCATGCGCGGCCGGCCGATCACAGTGGCGGCGACCTGCGCCGATATTCTCGCCCGCACCCTGGAGCGCTGCGGCGTGAAGGTGGAGATTTTGGGCTTCACCACCAAGGCCTGGAAGGGCGGGCAGTCGCGCGAGACCTGGATCGCCGACGGCAAGCCGCCGAACCCCGGCCGCCTCAACGACATACGCCACATCGTCTACAAGGCCGCCGACGCGCCATGGCGGCGCGCGCGCCGCAATCTCGGCCTGATGATGCGCGAGGGCCTCTTGAAGGAGAATATCGATGGGGAGGCGCTCGACTGGGCGCATCGCCGTCTCATGGCGCGGCAGGAGCAGCGGCGCATATTGATGATGATCTCAGACGGCGCGCCGGTCGACGATTCTACGCTCTCGGTCAATCCGGGCAATTATCTCGAGCGCCATTTGCGCCATGTCATTCAGGAGATCGAGACCAAATCGCCGGTCGAGCTGATCGCCATCGGCATCGGCCATGACGTGACGCGCTATTACCGCCGCGCCGTGACCATTGTGGACGCGGAGGAATTGGGCGGCGCGATGACGGAGAAGCTCGCCGAGCTGTTCAGCGAGAACGACGCTCCCGCTCCGGCGCGCGCGCCGCAACGCGCGGCGCCGCGACCGCGCGTGCTCGCCGCGGCTCCTTGAGAGGGGGCGAGGCGCCCTCTCCCTCTCCCTCACCCTCCGCCGCTGCTGCGGGAGAGGGAAGGCGGCGACGTTACGCTGGAAAGGGGGCGCCGCTCGCCGCCGAACGGCTCTCGTAATTCACCGAATGGTGAATAAGTTTAATGCGCGTTAATTTCGTCACCAGCGCTCGACCGCGCCGAAAACGACTCGGCGGGGAACCTTCAGGGCGGCTGTTGCATTAATATTTCGGCGCGACCGTCGGGTGCGCGTGCAGTGACGATCGGACGTCCGAGCGATCGGCGCCGTCCGGGAGTGACGAAGGAGTTGCGTATGATTTCCCTTGGCAAAGTTCGAAATGCGGGATTGCCCGCGGCGTCTCACGAGCCGCTCGACGTCCAGAGGGTTCTCTGCGTCGCCGCGATCTTCTCGCTGGCCTCCCTTCCCCTGCTGCTCAGCGTCGCTTTGTCGATCTGGGGCTGACACGCCCGGAGCGGATCGCCGGCGCGCGGCTGGGGGCTCGCGTCGGCGAGGGCGGCCGAAACAGGAAAGACCCCGCGCTCTTCCCAGAGCGCGGGGTCTATTTGTCTTTGCGCCGGATCGTCTTTGCGCCCGAACAGACCGAGCCTTTAAAGGTCCGTTTCCCGTGGCGTCGAGATCAGGCGGTCGCTGTGGCCAGCTTCTTGACGATCTCGCGCTTCAGCGCGCGGGCGTCGTCGGAGAGCTCCGTGTCGCGCGCCTTGACGAGGAAGCCGTCCAGGCCGCCACGATGCTCGACCGAGCGCAGAGCCGCCGCCGAGACGCGAAGGCGGACGGAGCGCGCCAGCGCGTCCGAGGCCAGCGTCACATTGACCAGATTGGGCAGAAAGCGGGTGCGCGTCTTGCGATTGGAGTGGCTGACGAGATTGCCCGTCTGCACGCCTTTGCCGGTCAGTTCGCAACGGCGGGACATTGTCTTTTCCTTTCGATCGGCGCGGAGCGCGGGGGCCCGCGCCATTCGATGGCCGTATGATATGAAATTCGCGCAAAGGCTCCACGCCCCGGGAGGCAGGCCCTTGGTTGGGCGGTCTTATAGAGGCAGGGGCGGCGAAAGGTCAACAGGGGATGTCGCCACGATGGCGTTGCTGTGAAGCTTCGGCGAACCTGCGAACCATCAATGCAGCGAGCGCGTCGGCGGCGCCTGCGGGGTCGGCGGCGGCTCGCTCTGGACCATCAGCGGGCTCGCCTGATGATGCACCAGCCGCCACGCGCCATCGACGAGCCGGAAGCTGTTGGTGGCGACGAGCGCCGCCTGGCCGACCATCTCGATGCAGACGATGCGTCCCTCGGAGCCGCAGAGCAGCGCCCGCTCGCTGCGGCGCAGAACCGGGTCCTGCATGGGGTTGCGCAAAATCTCGCGAAAGGAGGCCAGCACCTGCTCGCGCCCGAAGATCGGCGGCCAGCCGGGATGGATGCAGCAGATTTCCTCATCGCCCCAGATCGCCGCCATCCCGTCCGGGTCTGCGGCGACGAAGGCTCGATAATAAGCGGCGTTGGCCGCGAGCAGAGACGCCTCGTCCGACATGGGCGCGAAGAATGCGCTTAGCTCGAGCCGATGGCAATAAGGGATGACGAGGAAACGCATCGCGAAAGCCGTCGCGCGTCGCAGCGGCGCCCTTGACGCCGCCGGGCGCCGCCCGATTTTCTCCAGCGGAGCTGCATCTGCGGTCAATGGGGGCAATGGATCATGAAAATCGGCGGCTTTGCGATCGTCCTGCTCGCCGGCGCGCTCGCCGCCGCTCCCGCCGAGGCCAAGCGCGCCTCCCGCCAGCCACAGGCCTATGCGCAGCCGGCCGCCCCCGCCTATGCCGCTCCCGCTTATGCCGTCCCCGCGGCGCCGGCTCGCCCCGCGCCGGTCTGGGGCGCCGACGGCTATCGCTTCGATCCGCCGGGCGCCGGCTCCGCCTTCGCGCCCTCGCCTTTCGGCTATTGAGCCCACGCCCTCGCGCTTCCGCTGTCGCGCGTCGGGACAATAGGCTGGACATTCGCCCCGTTCTGCGGTCTATGCGTCTCGCCATTCGAGACCGGGGCTCCGCTCGCGCCCGCCGTCCCGGTATCACCGAAAAGCTTCTCCAAGCTCGGGCGTTACGCGGCGCTGCGCATTCGCGCGCCGGAACGCGTGAGGAACGGACAGAAAGGTTAGGAATTTCCCATGGCCGCCAAATCGATCCTTCATATGTTGAGCACGCTGAAGCATATGAGCCCGTTCGACGTCAACATGGCGATCGACGCGGGCTTCGACGTGGCGATTCCTTATACGAATGTCACTCTCGACGAGGTGACGGCGCTGGTGCAGGACGCCATGTTCTCCCGCGCGCCCTCGGCCGCCCTGCGCACCGGAATTTTCTTCGCCGGCCGTGACGCCGTGCTCGCGCTCGACATGCTGGACGCCGCCGAGAAGGCGCTGCTGAAGCCCTTCGAAATTTCGCTCTTCGCCGATCCTTACGGCTCCTTCACCACCGCCGGCGCCATGGTCGCCTTCGTCGAGAAGGTGCTGCGCGAGAAGAAGGGCCGCGAGCTGAAGGGCGCCAAGATCGTCGTCTATGGCGCGACCGGCGTCGTCGGCTATTCCTCCGCCGTCATCGCCGCGCTCGAGGGCGCCGAGGTGACGATCGTCGGCTATAGCGGCCTCGAGCGCGTGACGACGCAGGCCGAGGAGATCGAGAAGCGCTTCGGCGTGAAGGTGACGCCCGCCGACGGCAGCAAGGCCGAGCAGGTGCGCGCCCTCCTCGTCGAGCATGAGATCGCGCTCTGCGCGGCCCGCGCCGGCGTGCAGGTTCTGTCCGCGGAAGATCTCGCCGCCGCCAAATCGCTGCTCATCGCCGCGGACGTCAACGCCGTGCCGCCGCTCGGCGTCGAGGGCGTCAAGCTGCACGACAAGGGCGTCGAGCTGCCGTCGGGCGCGCTCGGCATCGGCGCGCTCGCCATCGGCGACATCAAATACGGAACGGAGGCCGGTCTCTTCCGGCAGATGACCACTTCCGACAAGCCGCTGCGTCTCGACTTCCGCCACGCTTTCGCGCTGGCGCGCAGCCTGCTCTGAGCCGCTCGAATCTGGATCGGGTCTCGTCCCGACGGTTTCGTCCCGACTTGCCGCCGTCATGCGAAAATGATTGATGACGGCGGCGCGTCTTCCCTCGCTCGGATTCCCCCAGCGATATGCCATGAGGAAAAGAAAATGGCCGTGATCAACAAGCTTTTGGTCGGTGAGTCGCTCGTCGGCGAAGGCAATGAGGTCGCCCACATCGACCTGCTGATCGGACCGCGCGGCAGCGCCGCCGAGACCGCCTTCGCCAATGCGCTGGTCAACAACAAGGACGGCTTCACCACGCTGCTCGCCGTCGTCGCGCCGAACCTGCTGGCCAAGCCGAACACGATCCTCTTCAACAAGGTCACCATCAAGAACGCCAAGCAGGCCGTTCAGATGTTCGGACCGGCCCAGGCCGGCGTCGCCAAGGCCGTCGCCGATTCGGTCGCCGAAGGCGTGATCCCGGTCGCCGAGGCCGACGACCTGTTCATCTCGGTCGGCGTGTTCATCCATTGGGAAGCGAACGACGACAAGAAGATCCAGGAGTACAACTATCAGGCCACCAAGGAAGCCATCGCGCGCGCCATCAAGGGCGAGCCGAAGGCCGCCGAAGTCGTCGCCAAGCGCAACGACGTCAAGCATCCTTTCGGCGCCAACTGACGGCTTCGACCGGATCATTTATCGTCGGGGGAGCCGTTCGCGGCTCCCCTTTTGCTTTTTGAGAGCGCGCGCAGAATTCCCTCTCTCCCGCGTGCGGGAAGAGGGGCTCGGGGCTCGGGGCGCGAGCCGGAAACGGAAAGGCTCATGGCCAGCGTCATCGGCTTCGACATAGGCGGCGCGCATCTGAAAGCGGCGCGCGCCAGCGACGGGCGGATCGTCGAGGTGCTGCTGCTGCCCTGCAATCCGCATTACGGCCTCGCGCGGCTCGAGGGCGCGATAGAGGAGGCCGTCGCCCGGCTCGGCGCGGCCGATCGTTTCGCCGTCACCATGACGGCCGAGCTCTCCGACGCTTTCGAGACGCGCGCCGCCGGCGTCACGACCATCGCCTCGGTGGTCGCCCGGCGGGTGAAGGGCGCGCAGACGCTGTTCTACGCCGGGGAGGCCGGCCTGCTCCCCTTCGACGCGCTTCGCGGCGCCGAGCAGGCGATCGCCTCCGCCAATTGGCGGGCGAGCGCGGAGCTGGTGGCGCGGCGCATTCCCGAGGCGCTGTTCATCGACATGGGCTCGACGACCACTGATCTCGTCCCCATTCGCGGCGGCCGCGTGAGCGCCATCGGCGGCGGCGACGCCGCACGCCTCGCCAATGGCGAGCTGCTCTACACGGGCCTGTCGCGCGGCGATCCGCTGGCCGGCGTGACCCTCGCGCCCATGGCCGGCCGCTGGACCCCGCCGGCGCGCGAAAGCTTCGCCACAATGGCGGATGTGCGCCGCGTGACCGGAGATCTCGCCGCGGAGGACGCCGAGCCGACCGCCGACGGGCGCGGCAAGAGCGTCGCCGAATCGATCGCGCGCCTCGCCCGCCTCGCCGGCCGCGACGCCGCCGAGGCGACGCCGGCGCAATGGCGCGCCTTCGCGGATTTTCTCGCCCGCGCGCAGATGCGCTCGATCGAGGATCAGATCGCGCTGCTGCGCTCGCGCGCGGCGGTGGCGGAGGACGCGCCCGTCGTCGGCGCCGGCGTCGGCCGCGCGTTGGTCGCGCGTCTCGCTCTGGCCGAAGGCCGCGCCTATCGCGACATCGCCGATCTCATCGATGCGACGCCGGACGTCGCGCGAGACGCCGCCGATTGCGCGCCGGCCTGCGCGGTGGCGCTGCTCGCCTCCGGTTGAGCGCGTTCTATTGCGCAGCGGCGGTGCGCGCGAGCAAGGCGCGCACGCGCGTCGTCAGCTCCTCGAGCGTGAAGGGCTTGCGCAGAACTTCTATGTTCGATGCGGGATCGAGGCTGTCGAGCGATTTCCCGGCATAGCCGGTGATGAGCAGTATGGGGAGATCGGGACGCGCGGCGCGGGCGGCCTCGGCGAGCTGGCGTCCGCTGACGCCCGGCAGGCCGACATCCGTCACCAGGAGGCGCAATCTCTCATCCGATTCGACGACCTCCAGCCCGGCGCTTCCGTCATCGGCCTCTATGACCTCGCAGCCCATCTCTTCGAGCGTGTCGGCGATCTGCATTCGCACCTCCAGCTGATCTTCGACGAGCAGCGTTTTTCCGCAGGGCGCGGCGGGGCGCTCCGGCGTCCGCTCCGGGGCGGCGACGGCTTCTGCCGGCGCGGCATTCGGAGGGTCGCGCCCGGGCAGATAGAGGCGCACGGCGGTCCCTTTTCCCGGCGCGCTGTCTATGCGCACGAAGCCGCCCGATTGCTTTACGAAGCCATAGATCTGCGAAAGGCCGAGGCCGGTGCCGCGCCCCACCGGCTTGGTCGTGAAGAAAGGCTCGAAGACATGCGCCAGCACGTCGCGGCTCATGCCGGCGCCATTGTCCGTCACGCTGATCTCGACATAGTCGCCGGGCGCGATGTCGGGTTCGCCGGCGTCGGCCTCGCGGCGGCGATCGGCGGTGGCGATCTCCAGCACGCCGCCTTTGGGCATGGCGTCGCGCGCGTTGATCGCGAGATTGAGCAGCGCGCTCTCGAGCTGCGACGGGTCGCATACGACATTGCGCCGACACCGACCGAGACGCAGATCGAGCTCTATGCCGCCGCCCAGCGTTCGCCGCAGCAGATCTTCGAGCCCGACGACGAGCCTGTCCGGCGCGACGACGCGCGGCAGCAGCGTCTGCCGGCGGGAGAAGGCGAGCAGCCGGTCGATGAGATTGGCGGCGGAATTGGTCGCTTTGCGAATGGCGCCGATGGAAGGGCCGATCTCCTCGGCGCGGCCGCGCGCCAATTGCCGCTCGACGACGCCGAGCGAGCCGAGGATCACCTGAAGCACATTGTTGAAATCATGCGCTATGCCGCCGGTCAGCTGGCCGATCGCCTCCATCTTCTGCGCATGGGCCAGCCGCGCCTCGCTCTCCAGCAATGCGGCGTTGGCCTTGCGCAGCTGATCGGGCGAGGGCAGAGCGAGAAAGCTCGGCAGCCACCACCAGAGCGCGACCGAAGTGCCGACCGAGACGATCGCCGTCGCCGCCTTGACGATCCCCTGCACGCCATAGAGCGGCTTCCACAGAGTGACGACATCCAGCCAATGGGTGGCGCCGCAGAGCAGGATGAAGGCCGCGAACAGCCACAGCAAGGGCCGAAAGACGAGGTCGGCGCGTCTCTGCCCGATGATGACCAGCGCCAGCGGGATGGAGAAATAGGCGAGCGCGATCAAGCCGTCGGAGATTGCGAAGAGCCAGATCAGGCCCGGCTCCCAGAGGAGGCAGAAACCATGCGGCGTCAGATTGTCGACGCCGAAGAGCCATTCGCTCAAAGCAGACATTGGAGTCACTCCACCACCGAAAAGATTGCGGTGGATGGGGAAAAAACAACCCATGTCCCGGCGGCGGCGCAACCCTCCGCTCGCGCGGGCCGAGCCCGAAAAACGGGACAAGTCTAAGAAATTAATGCAGAAGTCTCGGTAATATGCGGAATTTGGGCGGGCTTCGGCCGGGCGGCCGCGACGCTGCGCCGCGGGCCCGGCCGTTCACGGGCGCTCAAATATAAGCGTAGCCGGCGAGCATGACGCCCGAGGCGGCGAGGGCGAGGCCGCCGTACCATGGCCATTTGCGGCCGCGGGTGATGATCGCGATCGTCGCTATGGCGATGGCCGCATGAAGCAGCGTCACCGCCATCGTCAGAATGTGATGGCGATGCTCGTGATGCTCGGCCTCGTGAAGATGCTCCTCGACGCGATGCTCGAGCGCCTCGGCGTCGGTCTTGATCGCCTTGGTCTCGTCGTCATAGCGCTTGGCCTCGCGGGCGAGCTGATCGGCCAGCGGCCCGCCCTGCTTGGCGGCGACTTCGTTCACGCTCTTCTTGATGCTCTTGGCCTGAAAGAAGGCCCATTGATCGCTGGCCTTGCTCTGGCTGAGCGCGGCGGCGTTCTGCGCGCCGAGCGTCGCCGCGGTCTCGATCGTCTCCAGACTGCCGATGGTCGCGGCGACGACAGCGAAAATCGCGATCGTCAGCGACACTTGCGTCATGAAAGGCGTGCCCTCATGGGCGACATGCTCGGCATGTTCGGCATGTTCGAGATGTTCTGTCGTCATAGCTTCGGACATGGGTCATCCTTCATCGAAAATTCGCGTCGAAATTCGCGCGCTGGGCGCGCCGCCCGTCCGGCTCCGCCGAATCGGTCATTCCGGCTGTGTTCGAAGATAAGTCTCGATCTTGGCCGTCACCAGCTCCCAGGCTTCGCGCTCGGCGGCTCCGGCCGTCTT
Organism: Methylosinus sp. RM1; assembly: GCF_011378635.1. Taxonomy (NCBI): domain Bacteria; kingdom Pseudomonadati; phylum Pseudomonadota; class Alphaproteobacteria; order Hyphomicrobiales; family Methylocystaceae; genus Methylosinus; species Methylosinus sp. RM1. Next base: position 25,284 of record NZ_WOVC01000009.1, on the reverse strand, counting down.
GTCGATCGCGATACGGAGATAGGCCAATTCTGTGTCGATTTTTTCGCGCGGGATCATGCCCAGCCGCGTCGCCAGAATGGCGGCCTCGACGACCGCCGCCTGGGCGCGGTTCAGCCCCAAAAAGGGCTTGTGAGAGACGATTTTTCTAATCTTGCAGAAGAAGCGAGGGCGCTGAGGATCGCCCTCGTTGCGCGCCACTTCCAGCTCGGCGTGCGTGAGGGCGGCGGAAAGGCGCGGCGCCGGCCAGCCCGGAACGGCCTCCATCGGCCAATCGCTCCGGCCGCAGACGCAGCCGGCGAAAATTCGCACATCGTCGATGAAGCTCGCCGTGGCGAAAGGCGCTGCCTCGAGATTGGTCAGCGTCGTGGAGGGACGGAAGGGCGCGATGACCCAGAATTCGTCCCGCTCTATGAGGCCGAGTGGCGCGATGTGATGCTGGCCCGTGGGGCCGACCGTGGTGACGATGCATTCGCGGATCATCGGCATCGGGCGCTCCTGCTGGCCTTCATCGAAAGCTCGGGGTCGCCTCCTCCCCAGCCCTCCCTCGCTATGCGTGAGAGGGGGAGGGGGCGCTCGCTCGCGATCATCTAGTCTTTCGCCTTGCGCAGCGTATGTGCGGCTTCGCGTAGGCGCGTCTCGTCCTCCTGCGATCTATCCGAAGCGCAGCCGAAGTCCAGCGGCTCGTCCTGCCGATAGCGCTTGCCCAGACGAAAAGCGATTTCCGCCTTCATCAGTTCCGCGCCGAGATAGAAGGCATGGGCGCCGTCCTTCTCGACCCCGAGCTCGGGAAAGAGCGACATGGCGTCCTGCGCCACGCGATGAAAGCCGCGCGCGTAAATGTGAATGCCGTCCGCGGCGACCTCTATGCGGAAATTCTCGTCGCGCAATTCGCGCGCGAGCTCGGCGATCTCCTCCGGCGTCGCGGCATAGGGGCGTTTGTCGTGGATCTGCAGCAGCGCCTCGCTATAGCCCTTGGGCAGGGCGGCGTCGGCGCGCGCGGCGAACAACATGCGCCGCGCCGCGTCATGCTCCTGCACCGTGCGGCGCGTATGCGGGCTCACCTGCACGGTGAGCAGATGGCGAATGTCCAGCTCCGAGCAGAGGCCCAGCAGAACGGCGGTGACACCCGAGGAGTCCGCGTCGGTCAATTCGGTCAGATTGCCCGTGCCCATCATCATTTCGGCGCCCGGCTCGCGGCGGCGCGTCTCGACATAGCGCTCTATGGAGGCGGCGAGGCCGAAGTGAATGGGATCGAGGATCGGATCGAGAATGTAGGAAATGCCGCGTCGCTCGGCGATGCGCGCGGCGCGTTGTAGAGAGTCGAGATCGCCGTGCGGATTGGGCACGAGAATCGGAACGAGCGGCGAATTGTCCGGCAGTATCGAGAGCGTATGCTCGTCGAGGCTGAGCAGATGATCGGCGCCGGCGCGCGCGCCGCGCTCCAGCTCCTCGCGCTTGGCCGAATCGAGGCTGACGGAGAAGCCGCGCGCTTTCAGCGCGACGATCGTCTCTTCCATATGCGGAAAGGGCGTGTCCGGCAGGCAGCCGAGATCGATGACGTCGGCGCCCGCCTCTTTCAGCAATGTGGCGCGGGCGATCACTTCGTCGACGCTCATGATGGAGGCGTCGACGATCTCGGCGAAAATGCGCATGTCATGGCGCGTCAGATCGGCTTTGCCGCCGCGCTTGCCGAAATAGGCTGGAAGATCGGCGATCTCCTCCGGCCCGCGCTCGAAAGGGGCGCCGAAGGCCTCCGCGAGGGTGGCGAGATCGGCGCGGCAGCGTCCGGGCAATATGACGCGATCGGCCTCCAGCGGGCGTGGCAGGCGGCGCAGGATGATCTCCTGCGTCATCAGCGCCGCGACCTTCACGCCAATGTCGTGGATGCGCCAGTTCCTCGCCTCCTCTCCGAAGCCCGCCAACATGCGCTCGAGGCGCGGCAGAGCGAGGTGGCCGGTGAGGAACAGCAGGCGCTCAGACATTCCCGATCGGCTCCCGAGCGGAAAGCTCGCGGCGCCGGCGCTCGACGGCCTCATGCAGGGCGGCGAGGCTCTCGGCGACCTGCGTCCCCTCGAAGGTCTTCAATTTGTCGGTGTTCTCGAGGTCGATGCGGCGCGGATAGACCATCACCTTGCGATCGGGCGCCTGCGTCTCCAGCTCCGGCGCCGTGTCGCAGGCGAACACCACCGTCGGCACGCGGCATTTGCCGGCCTGGGCGAAGACATTGGTCGCGAGATTATCGGAGATGCCATAGACGAATTTGGCGACCGTGTTGGAGGTCGCCGGCGCCACGATCAGCGTGTGATAATAGCTGTGATAGAAGCCGCCGACCGGAACCGAGCTCGCCGTCGTGTCCTTGAACACGCGCACATGGTCCGGCATGTCCTCGAGCCTGTGCTTGTACATGCGGATGACTTCCGCCGCCGCCCGGCTGACGAAGAGGTCGACATGGTCGAGCGAGCGGATGATGTCGAGACATTCGGTGAAGAAATGTCCCGAGCCGGTGAGCGCCCAGCCCCAGCGCGGCGTGACGACCTTTTTCATGATGCGATGCTTTGCTCTCTGGTGAAATCGAAGCGCGCGCCGGGAAGGCCGCCGCGCGCGAAAGTTTCGGGCGCCTCGCGCAAGGCTGCGGGGCCGGCGATGTAGACGTCGAGCCCGCGCGCATAATGCGCGAAGCAGGGATCGACGATCGATGCGGCGCCCCCACCCTCCCCTTCAGGGGGAGGGTCGGACCGCGGAGCGGTCCGGGGTGGGGTCATCCCCACGTCTGCGGGCGTCACCCCCACCCGAGCGCCTGCGGCGCTCGACCTCCCCCCTCTAGGGGGAGGTGGGAAATCGACGCTCTTGATCAGCAATAGCGCGCGCGCTCCCGCCTCATGCGCATACCAGGCCGCGAGACTGTCGGACGTCATGTCCCAGCTCGCTGGAATCTGGGGATCGGCGCGCGTCATCGCAACCGGGCTCCACACTGCGATTGCGCCGCGTGCATGCGCGGCGGCGGCTTCCTGCGGCGTCGCGGCGGGACGGAGGCCCGGCTCGAGGTCGCATAATGCGCGGCCATATTGCTCCATGGCCATTATGGCCATGTCATGCGCCGCCGCGTCGGAGAAGCGCAAGACTTTCTGCGCGCTGCGCACAGCGTCGGCGAAAGGGCCGCCGCCGGGAACGAGGGCGAGAGGGCCGGGATAGCGCCGCAGCGCCGCCAGCCATTGGCGCAAGGCGGGGGAGGCGGCGAGGCTTCCGCCGAGCTTGACGACGAGAGGCCGCGTCTCAGCGCTCGGGCTCGGCGGCATCGGGAAGGCCCGGAAAGAGGTTGTGAACCTTGGCGGTCTCGGCCTGGCGCTCGCGGCGGATGCGAATGCCGACCGCGCCCGGCGCGACGTCGAGCTTCTCCACCTGCACGGTCAGCGCCTGCACGCGCTCGTGCCGCAGCACCAGCTCGGCCAGACGCTCGGCGATCGTCTCCACGAGCTCTATGTGGCCCGAGGCGAGGATCATCTTTATCGCGTCCATGATGACGTCATAGGAGAAGACATTGCGCATGTCGTCGCCGCCGGCGGAGACGCGCGTCACATCGACATCGACGTTGAAGCGCACCCGCTGCGTACGGCCGCGCTCGAAATCATAAGCGCCGATCTCGACCGGAATGACGAGATCGCGCACGAAGACATGGTCGATCTCCCGCGTGCGCTCGCGGCTCTCGAGATAGCCGCGGCCGACGACCAGCGACCAATCGACATTGGCGGCGAGCGCCGAGCCCTTGCCGCTGGCCCGCGCCGGGCCGCCGGGGATGAGGTCGCGGATCAGCGCGACGGCCGCGGCGTCCATCGCGCTCTTGCGGTCGTGGTCGCGGCACAGCGCGCCGCGAAAGCCCATCACATCCACGCCCGTCACCAGAAGGCGCGGCACGTCCGGCGCCTCCAGCGAGCCGGCGAGCCCCGCCTCGAGGCCCAGCGCATGGCAGCGCTCGACGAAGGAGGAGAGCGCGCCAATGTCGAAATGCTCGATGAGCCTGCCCTTGCCCTTATGCGCCGTGTCCAGCAGCGCGCCGGAAAAGCCCGCCGCGGCGAGGCGCGGCAGCACGTCGAGGTCCGGCCCGAGATCGGCGAAGAGCACGGCGACGAGCCGCACGCGCTGCGCGATCGGCGCCAGAGCCGCGATCAGCGCATCGGCGTCGGGCGTCGCCGGCAGCGCGAATTTGACGAAAGCGACGCCGAGCGCGGCGGTCTCCTCTATCGCCGCTCGCGCCAGAGCCGGATCATGCGACAGCTCGACGACGGCGCTGACCGGCCGGCGGCCGGCGACGGCGCGCAGGATCGCCGCGACCTCGGCCGAAGGCAGAGCGCCGAGAGCGCCGCGGGCGGCGTCCTTGCAATCGATGACGTCCGCTCCGCCGGCGGCGGCGATCTCGGCTTCCGCCACGCTGGCGACGCTCGTCAACATAAGGGTCATCGATCAGGCGCTCTTTCGATCTCGCCTCGGCCCGCGGCGGGAGAGGCAGGACGCTTGTGGAGCAATTTCTTCCGAAATCCAAGTGGCGCCGCAGGCGAATTCGAGTGGGCGTCCGCGGGTGGGCTCCTTATCTTTCGGCGAGCGCCTGCGCGAAAAATAGAGACGACGGAGCGGCCCCATGAAAATTCTCATCGTGCTCACATCACATGATCGGCTCGGCGACACCGGCCGCAAGACCGGCTTCTGGCTGGAAGAGCTCGCCGCCCCTTATTACGCCTTTGAGGACGCCGGGGCGACGATCACGCTGGCCTCGCCGAAGGGCGGGCAGCCGCCGCTCGACCCCAAGAGCAATGAGCCGGACTTCCAGACCGACCTCACGCGACGCTTCGAGGCGGATGCGGCGGCGAAGGCGCAGCTCGCGCAGACGGTCCCGCTCGCCGACGTCCGTCAGGAGGATTTCGACACGGTCTTCTACCCCGGCGGCCATGGTCCGCTCTGGGATCTCGCCGAGGATGCGCATTCGATCGCGCTGCTCGAATCCTTCATTCGCGCGGGAAAGCCCATCGCCCTCGTCTGCCATGCGCCGGGCGTGCTGCGCCATGTGGGCGCGCCGGACGGACGGCCGCTGGTCGCGGGCAAAAAGGTGACGGGCTTCGCCAATAGCGAGGAGGAGGCCATGGGCCTCACCGGGGTCGTGCCGTTTCTGGTGGAGGACGAGCTGCGCGCAAAGGGCGGGCTCTTCTCGAAAGGAGCGGACTGGGCGAGCTATGTGGTTCAGGACGGATTGCTGATTACCGGACAGAATCCGGCGTCCTCTGGTCCGGCCGCCCGCAAGCTGCTGGAAGCGCTCGCGAAAGGGTGATGTACTCGGCCCGGGCTACGAACGCGGTTCGATGAACGAAATTTTTCGAGCGTCATGGCCGCGCTTGTCGCGGCCATCCACGCCACGACGATCTGGATAGTCCGAACATGAGCGGCGTCTCGACGCAAAATATTGGAGTCTCTTGTAAATAGGCGCGGACCCTCATCCGACCCGGCTGCGCCGGGCCACCTTCTCCCGCAAGCGGGAGAAGGGAGAGCCTGTCACTCTATGACAGAGCCGTTCAGCGCCAGCACGCCGGCGGCGAGATAGAGCGAGCCGGCGATCAATATGCGCGGCGGGACCGCATAGCTGCGCTGCGCGATGATCGCCAACGCCTCCTCGACGCTCTGCGCGGCCGCCGACCTCATGCCCTCGGCGCAGGCCAGCGCGGCGATCTCCTCCGGCGGCCAGCTCTTATGCTCGCCTTCCACCGGCACGGCGACGACCTCGCCGGCGAGGCCGACGAAATGCTTTATCAATGCGCGAATGTCCTTCGTCACCTGCGCGCCGCAGACGAAGACCAGCGGCCGGGCGTTCTTCTCCTCGAATTGCGCCATGGCCTCGGCGAGCACGCGGCCGCCGTCGTCATTATGGCCGCCGTCGAGCCAGACTTCCGAGCCCGGCGGAACCAGATCCGCCACCCGTCCGCGCGAGAGCAATTGCAGCCGCGCCGGCCATTCGGCGCGGGTGAGGCCCGCCTCGATATGTTCGGCGCCGATATGCGGCGCCACGGCGCGCAGCGCGGCTATGGCGCCGGCGGCGTTGGCCTGCTGATGGCGGCCGGGCAGGCGCGGCAGCGGCAGATCGAGCAGGCCGCGCTCGTCCTCATAGACGAAGCGGCCGTTCTCCTCGCGAATATGGAAATCCTCGCCGGCGATGGAGAGCGGCGCGCCGACGCGCCGCGCCTCGCGCTCCAGCACGTCGCGGGCGCCGTCATGCTGCTGAAAGCCGATGATCGCGGGCGCGCCGCGCTTGAAAATGCCAGCCTTCTCATAGGCGATTTTCTCGATCGTATCGCCGAGAAATTCGGGATGATCGCGCGAGATGGAGGTGATGATCGTCGCCTTCGGGCTCGCGATCACATTGGTCGAATCATAGCGTCCGCCGAGGCCCGTCTCCAGCAGCAGCCAATCGGCCTTCTCCTCGGCGAAGAGCATGAAGGCGGCGACCGTCGTGATCTCGAAGAAGGTGATGGGCCGCTGGCCATTGGCGCGCTCGCACTCCTCCAGCGCGCGCGTCAGCCGCGCGTCGTCGACGAGCGTTCCGGCGAGGCGGATGCGCTCGTTGAAGCGCAAGAGATGCGGCGAGGTATAGACGTGAACGCGCTGGCCGGCGGCCTCCAGAATGGCGCGCAGAAAAGCCAGCGTCGAGCCTTTGCCATTGGTGCCGGCGACATGGATGATCGGCGGCAGCCGGCGCTCGGGATGGCCCATTTCGGCCAGCAGCCATTCGGTCCGTCCGAGCGACAGATCGATCTTCTTGGGATGAAGGTCCAGCAAGCGCGTCAGAATCGCGTCGCGCTGATCCATGATATCGGCTTTCGTTCCGTCAAGCCGCGCGGCGCGGCGCTTTGGTCAGCAGCGCGCAGAGCCGGGCCAGCGTCTCGCGCATTTCCGTGCGCGGCACCACCATATCCACCATGCCATGGTCGCGCAGATATTCGGCGCGCTGGAAGCCCTCGGGCAGCTTCTCGCGAATCGTCTGCTCGATGACGCGCGCGCCGGCGAAGCCGATGATCGCGCCGGGCTCGGCGATGTGAATGTCGCCCAGCATGGCGTAGGAGGCGGTGACGCCGCCGGTCGTCGGATTGGTGAGCACGACGATATAGGGCAGGCGCGCCTCGCGCAGCCGGCGCACGGCGATGGTGGTGCGCGGCATCTGCATCAGCGAGAACATGCCTTCCTGCATTCGCGCGCCGCCGGAGGCGGTGAAAATGATGAAGGGCGTGCGCTTTTCTATCGCGTGCGTCATGCCGGCGATGATCGCCTCGCCCGCCGCCATGCCGAGCGAGCCGCCCATGAACTCGAAGTCCTGCACGGCGACAGTGACGGCGGCGCCTTCGAGCTTGCCATAGGCGATCGTCACCGCGTCCTGATGGCCGGTCTTGAGGCGATATTCCTTGATCTTGTCGACATAGCGCTTGATGTCGCGGAATTTCAGCGGATCGCTCGGCACGTCCGGCGTCGGCGCCACCTCATGCTCGCCATTGTCGAAGAGGCTGGCGAGCCGCGCCTCCACCGGTATGCGCATGTGATAGCCGGAGCCGGGCACGACATAGAGATTGTCCTCTATGTCCTTGTGGAACACCAGCTGGCCGCTCTCCGGGCATTTGACCCAAGCGTTCTCCGGCGCCTCGCGCTTGATGAGAGCTTTGATCTTGGGCGGAACGACGTTGGAATACCAGTTCATGACCAGAGCCTCGCGAGCGCCCCCAAGGCGGATTTCAGCGAGAAGGGCTCGTCCTTCTTCGCCTCTTGCGCCCGCGCGCTGCGCACGCCGCGGGAGAGATCGGCGACGAGGCTCGTGACCGCCTCCACCGTCCGCGGACCGGCGCGATTTTCCGCGTCGAGCGATTTGGCCAGCGCATCGACCAGCGCCGTGCCCACCACCACGCCATCGGCGTAGCGCGCAATGGCGGCGGCGTTCGCCGCCGTCTTGACGCCGAAGCCGACGGCGATGGGCAGAGGCGTGCTGCGCTTGATGCGCGCGACCGCCTCCGACACGCCCGAATAATCCGAGAGCGCCGCGCCGGTGATGCCGGTGAGCGACACATAATAGACGAATCCGCTCGTGTTTTCGAGCACTTTGGGCAGGCGCTTATCATCCGTGGTGGGCGTCGCCAGGCGGATGAAATTGAGCCCCGCCGCGCGCGCCGGCAGGCACAGCTCGGCGTCCTCCTCGGCCGGAAGATCGACGATGATGAGCCCGTCGACGCCGGCCGCCTTCGCCTCCTCGAGGAAAGCGGGCACGCCATGCACATAGACCGGGTTGTAATAGCCCATCAGCACGATCGGCGTCGCCTGATCCTGCGCGCGGAAGGCGCGGACGAGTTCGAGCGTCTTGTTCAGCGTCATGCCCGACTTCAGCGCCCGGAGGCCCGCCGCCTGGATGGAGGGGCCGTCGGCCATGGGGTCGGTGAAGGGAATGCCGAGCTCGATGACGTCGGCGCCGGCCTTGGGCAGGCTCTTCAATAGAGCGAGCGAGGTCTCGATGTCCGGGTCGCCGGCCATGACGAAGGTCACGAGGGCGGCGCGGCCCTCGGCGCGCAGGGCTTCGAAGCGGGCGTCTATGCGTGTGGTCGTGGCGGCGGAAGTCATGGCCGCAGGCGATAGCATAGGGGAGGGCGAAGGGGAATGGCGGGGTTGGGCGTCATTCCAGCAATGTCGAGAGCCGGGCGATCACCTCATTGACGATATAGTCGGGAGCGCTCTCGAGCTTGCGGGCGCCGCGGGCGCGCAGATCCAGCGTCCGCGCCTGATCGCAGCGGACGACGCCATCGGTCGAAAGTCCGCTGCCCGTGAGCGGAACCGTGAAGCCGGTTGCGCGAGCGAAACCGCCCCCGCCAGTGATCGGCACGCAGAGCGGGGCCCCGGTGTGCCGGTTGAAGCGGCTCGCCGAAACGATCATCACGCAGCGGCGGCCTTTTTGCTCACGACCTTCGGTCGGATCGAGATCGACGAGGTAGATATCGCCTCGATCCATCAGAGAAGTTCGCGGCCGACGGGCGGCGAATTCATCCAAGCTTCGTCTCGGTCGGAGACAGAAGGAGCCTCTTCGGACAAAAGCTCGTCGAGGGAATAGCGGCGCTGGGGTTGCGGCTCGATGATCAGGCGGCCGCCCTCGACCGAAAGGCCGACGGTCGATTCGGCCGCGAGCTCGAGCGCGTTGAGCATGGCGGGCGGAACCGCCACCATGATCGAGCCGCCGACTTTTCGTAGCTTGGCCGTCTGCATAGTCCTGCCTTTTAGAATTATACAAAAATATAACCCTAGCCGGACCCGCCGGCAAGCTCACATCCCGCCCAAATGCTCCGCCACGGCGAAAATATCCTTGTCGCCGCGTCCGCACAGATTCATCACCATCAGATGATCCTGCGACTTCTGCGGCGCCAGCTCCATGACCTTGGCCAGCGCATGGGAGGGCTCCAGCGCGGGGATGATGCCCTCGAGCTTGGAGCAGAGCTGGAAGGCGGCGAGCGCTTCCTTGTCGGTGGCCGACAGATAGGTCACGCGGCCGATGTCGCGCAGCCAGGAATGCTCCGGGCCGATGCCCGGATAATCGAGGCCGGCGGAGATCGAATGGCCTTCGAGAATCTGGCCGTCGTCGTCCATCAGCAGATAGGTGCGGTTGCCGTGCAGCACGCCGGGCCGTCCGCCTGCCAGCGAGGCGGCGTGGCCGTTCTCGACGTCCAGGCCGTGGCCGGCGGCCTCCACGCCGTAAATCTCGACCGAAGCGTCGTCGAGGAAGGGGTGGAACAGGCCGATGGCGTTGGAGCCGCCGCCGATGCAGGCGACCAGCGAATCGGGAAGCCGACCTTCCGCCTCTAGCATCTGCGCCTTCGCCTCATTGCCGATCACCGATTGGAAATCGCGCACCATGGCGGGGTAGGGATGCGGGCCGGCGGCGGTGCCGATGCAATAGAAAGTGTCGGCGACATTGGTCACCCAATCGCGCAGCGCCTCGTTCATCGCGTCTTTCAGCGTGCGCGCGCCGGACTGCACCGGGCGGACCTCCGCGCCCAGCATCTTCATGCGGAAGACATTGGGCTTTTGCCGCTCGACATCGACGGCGCCCATATAGACCACGCAATCGAGCCCGAAGCGCGCGCAGGCGGTGGCTGTGGCGACGCCGTGCTGGCCGGCGCCGGTCTCGGCGATGATGCGCTTCTTGCCCATGCGGCGGGCGAGCAGAATCTGGCCGAGCACATTGTTGATCTTATGCGCGCCGGTGTGGTTCAGCTCGTCGCGCTTGAAATAGATTTTGGCGCCGCCCTGGCCGCTCACCGCCGCCGTGAGGCCGCGCAAATATTCGGTCATGCGCTCGGCGTAATAGAGCGGGCTCGGCCGGCCGACATAATGCTTCAGCAGACTGTCCAGCTCGGCCTGGAAGGAGGGGTCGGCCTTGGCCTCCCCATAGGCGCGCTCGAGGTCGAGAATGAGCGGCATCAAGGTCTCGGCGACGAAGCGGCCGCCGAACAGGCCGAAGCGGCCGTTCTCGTCCGGGCCGTTGCGGAAGGAATTGGGGGTCTGCTCGTTCAACGCCGTTCGTCCTCGGGGCTGTTCGCTGCCGGTCTCTTTCAGAGCCGACTCTCATAGACGTTCGGCTGTCAGGATGAAAGCGTCGGCGTCCTCTCGTTTGAAGTCGATGTCCCCTGATCGCGCGGGGACGCTCGATTCGGACGCGGGGAAGAGACGGAGCCGCTCGCTCGGAGTTCGCGCATGTTGCAGCGAATTACTCTCGAAGATAAACGAAAGGGGACCTTTTCGGTCCCCTTCGCCTTTCACTCTCCTCGCGGAGAAACGGACACCCTTTCGGGGCCGCAGGTAACGTTACATCTAGCGATGGTCGCTAATTCCGTCAACGGAAAACTCGTTGTTCGAGAACGCGGGCGGCCTCCATAAAAGTCAATCGAGCTTTGGAAGCCAAGCCATGAGCTTATCGATTATCAGCCTGAACTCCTGAATATCGAGCCGAGGCGTGTTCTTTCCCCAGAGCATCTGAAGTCTGGCCGTCGAAACCGTGTGGGGGTGGTTGCAGACGACGTAGGAGACCTTTCCCTTCTCGATCTCGAGCGACAGCTTGTGCGCCCATCTCCCGCTCTCGCCTTCCTGTGGGTCTGTGGATGTGGGGAGGACGAGGCAGTGCCCAGTGAGCGTATGCTTGAACGACACAATGACGGCAGGGCGTGTCTTACCCATTTCGGGCAAAATGGGCTCCATTCCGAAGTCGCACCAATAAATTTGGCGAATGGCCGGAACGGCTTTAATTCGCGGGCGAATACGGCGAGGCTTGTATTCAGAACCGGTTCCGGCGGATTTTATTGCATTACCGGGCGTCGGCGGCCTTTCTTCATCGTTCATTTTCGAGAATGCCCCCGATAAATTCGATCGTTCTACGCAAACGCCGGCGAATTTCGTGCGCTAGAAAAACGCTCCGCCTTTTCGCGCCGCCGCGACGAAGGCCGCGATCTTCGCCTCGTCCTTCACGCCACGCTCGCGCTCCACGCCGGACGACACATCCACAGCCGGCGCGCCGGTGAGCCGCAGCGCCTCCGCCACATTGGCGGGGTCGAGGCCGCCGGAGAGCATCCAGTCGCCGCCGCTATAGCCGCGCATCAGCTCCCAATCGAAGACGGTCCCGGCCCCGCCGGGGACGGCGGCGTTCGGCGCGGGCTTGGCGTCGAAGAGGAGAATATCGGCGACCTCCCGAAAGGCTGCAGCGCTGGAAACATCCGCGGCGCCGGCGACGCCGATCGCCTTGATGACGGGCAGGCGGAAGCGCGCCTTCACGGCGGCGACGCGCTCTCGGGTCTCCCGGCCGTGCAATTGCAGAAGGTCCGGCGCGAGGGCGGCGACGATGGCGTCGAGCGCATCGTCGTCCGCGTCGACGGTGAGTGCGACCTTGGCGATGCGTCCCTGCGCGACCCGGCCGAGTTCCCGCGCCGTCTCGAGCGTGATGTGGCGCGGGCTCTTCTCGAAGAAGACGAAGCCGGCCATATCCGCGCCGGCGGCGATCGTGGCCTCGAGCGTCGGCAGGGTGGACAAGCCGCAGATTTTGACGATCACGCCGGCCAAGCTTCCCTCTCGCGGCTTCCGTAACGGGGCGGCGACCCTATCATGATCCGCTCGGGCCTGAAAAACGCCATATCCTCGAGGCGAAGTCGCCGCAGCCGGCGATCTCGGCCGCCGGTTTGCGCAGTCGAGCTTTCGTGTTAGACGGAACGTTCCGACGCTGTGTTTCTCGCGCGTCGAAGCCGGGCGGCCTCCGCGCCGCTCTGTCGAAGAGCCGGTCCCTGGAAGGAACAGCTTTCTTGTCCATTCCGCTTCGCTACATCATGTCGATCGGCGGCTATATCCTCCGCCAGCATCTCGCCGGCCGGAAGCGCTATCCGCTGGTGCTGATGCTCGAGCCGCTGTTTCGCTGCAATCTCGCTTGCGCCGGCTGCGGCAAGATCGACTATCCGGACCATATTCTCGACAAGCGCCTCTCGGCGGAGGACTGCCTCGCCTCGGTGGACGAATGCGGCGCGCCGGTCGTCGTGATCGCCGGCGGCGAGCCGCTGCTGCACAAGGAGCTGCCGCAGATCGTGCAGGGCATAATGGCGCGCAAGAAATTCGCCATCGTCTGCACCAATGCGCTGCTGCTCGCCAAAAAGATCGACCAGTATAAGCCGAGCCCTTATTTCACCTGGTCGATCCATCTCGACGGCGACGAGGAGATGCATGATCGCGCGGTGAGCCAGACGGGCGTCTACAAGCGCGCCGTCGAGGCGATCAAGCTGGCGAAGTCGAAAGGCTTCCGCGTCACCATCAACAGCACCTTCTTCCAGGACGCCGATCCGGCCCGCGTCGCCGATTTCTTCGACGAGGTGAAGCGCATCGGCATAGACGGCATGACGGTCTCGCCGGGCTACGCCTATGAGCGCGCGCCCAATCAGGCGCATTTCCTCAATCGCGCCCGCACCAAGGAGCTGTTCCGCGGCATTCTGAAGCGCGGACGCGGCGGACGTGATTGGTCCTTCGTGCAGTCGGGCCTGTTCCTCGACTTTCTGGCCGGCAATCAGACCTATCATTGCACGCCCTGGGGCAATCCGGCGCGCACCGTCTTCGGCTGGCAGCGTCCCTGCTATCTCCTGGGCGAGGGCTATGCTCAGAGCTTCAAGCAGCTGATGGACGAGACCGATTGGGACTCCTACGGCGTCGGCAATTACGAGAAATGCGCCGATTGCATGGTCCATTGCGGCTTCGAGGCCACGGCGGTGAAGGACGCCGTCGCGCGTCCGTGGAAGGCGGCGCTGGTCGCTCTGCGCGGCGTGAGGACGGAAGGCGATTTCGCGCCCGACATCTCGCTCGAGAAGCAGCGGCCGGCGCAATATGTCTTCGACAAGAATGTCGCGACGCTCTCAGAGCTCCGAGAGGCCGAGGCTAAGGAGCGGGCCGAGAAGACGCCCACAGCGGCCTAAGGTCGCCGAAGACTTGCGGAAGTCCAGACCGGCGAGAATGAGATCGCCGATCTGGCGCGGCTCGCGGGCGAGATCGCGAAACACCGCGCGGAAATCGACGCCGCCGTCCGGCGTGACGGCGGAGGTGGCCAGCGGCGGCAGCGCCCGCGCCGCCGGATCGTTGACGACGCGCACCACGGCGAGTGGCAGGCGCCGGCGCTCAGCGAATTCCGCGGCGATATGCGTCTCCATATCGACGACGGCCGCGCCGGTCTTTTTTCGCAGCGCCGCCTTTCCCTGGGGATCGAGCACGGGCGCTTCGACGCCGGCGATGACGCCCGCGACGATTTTGCCGCCCGAGGCGCCGAGGCCTTCGCTCAAAATGGACGAGAGCTCGGCGCTGGTCTCATAGCGCTTGTCCTCCGCGACGACGGAGGAGCCGATGACGACGTCGCCCGGCCGCAGCGCCGGATCGAGCCCGCCCGCTATGCCGAAGCTGACGACGCCCGCGAGCGCGAAGCCCTGCGTGCGCTCCAGCGCGGCGCGCAGGCCCTCTGTGTCGGCGCCGCTGCAAATCGGCACCAGACCTTCGCCCTCGGCGCAGGCGCGCTCGCTCAGCAGCCCCGTGATGATGAGGAACCGCGGGGGCTCCACCTCATCCGGGCCGTCCAAGCGACGTCTAGAGTCCGGTCTGGACAATTTTGCTGTTGCCCCTCTCGAGGTTACGATAGCGCGCGAGCGCCCACAGCGGGAAGAATTTCGCGTAGCCGTGATAGCGCAGATAGAAGACCCGCGGGAAGCCCGTCGCGGTGAAGCGCTCCTCCTTCCACAGTCCGTCCTTGTCCTGATTGGCCTGCAGATAGGCGACGCCGCGGGCGACCGCCGGATGGCCGACCTCGCCCGCCGCCATCAGCGCCAGCACGCCCCAGGCCGTTTGCGAGGCCGTGCTCGGCGCTTTCTCATAGCCGCGATAGTCGAGCTTATAGCTGTCTCCATCCTCGCCCCAGCCGCCGTCCTCGTTCTGGATCGCGACGAGCCAATCGACGGCGCGGCGCATGGCGCGATGTTCCGGCTTCAGCCCGGCGGCGTTGAGCGCGCAGAGCGTCGACCAGGTCCCGTATATATAGTTCATTCCCCAGCGGCCGAACCAGCTGCCGTCCGGCTCCTGCTCGGCGAGGAGATAATCGACGCCGGCTTTCATGCGGGGGCTGGTTTCGATCGTGTCGCCGAGTTGCGCCAGCATGGAGACGCAGCGGGCCGAGACGTCCGATGTCGGCGGATCGAGCAGCGCGCCATGATCGGCGAAGGGAATGTGGTTGAGATAATAATATTCATTGTCGGCGTCGAAGGCGCCCCAGCCGCCATTCTTGCTCTGCAGCCCCTCGACCCATTCGCGCGCGCGGGCGATGCGCTCGTCATAGGGCCGGTCGGAGCGGCCGGCGTAGGAGCGATCCATCGCCGTCACCACCACGGCGGTGTCGTCGACATCGGGATAATAGGCGTTGGCGTATTGGAAGGCCCAGCCGCCGGGGCGCACATTCGGCCGCTGCACGGCCCAATCGCCCTTCACATCCAGCACTTGCAGCGGCGCGAGCCAATCGAGCCCGGCGCGGGCGCGGGCCTCCTCCTCCTCGCCGCCGACCTCAAGCAGCGTATGGCAGGCGAGCGCCGTGTCCCACACGGGCGAGACGCAGGGCTGGCAATAGGCCTCGTCTTCCTTGATCACCAGCAGGCGCTCGATCGATTCGCGCGCCAGTCTCACCCGCTCGTCATCGGCGGGAACGCCGAGCACGTCATACATCAGCAGGCTGTTGACCATTGCGGGGAAAATGGCGCCGAGCCCGTCGACGCCATTGAGCCGCTCGGTGACGAAGGCTTCCGCCGCTTTTATCGCGCGCCGGCGCGGGCCTTTCGGAAACAAAGGCTCGGCGGCGCGCAGCAGTCTGTCGATCGCGCCGAACATCGCGACCAGCGCCGGATGCTGATGCGCGCCGGTCGGCCATTTCTTCACCTCGTTCGGCGGGGTGGCGAAGAGCTCGCCGATATGTACGCCGAGGCGATTGACCGCCTGCGGCTTCAGCGTCTGCAGCACCAGCAGCGGCACGAGGACGGTGCGGCCCCAATAGGAAATCTTGTCGATATGGAAGGGAAACCATTTCGGCAGCAGCATGATCTCCACCGGCATGGCCGGCACGCCGCGCCAGGGAATCTCGCCATAGAGCGCCAGCAGCGCGCGCGTGAAGACATTCGTGCGCGCCGCGCCGCCATGGGCGAGGATCGCCTCCCGCGCCTGCTTCATATGGGGCGCGTCTCTATCGTCGCCGATCATTTTCAGCGCGAAATAGGCCTTCACGCTGGCGCTCATATCGAAGGCGCCTTCGTGGAACAAAGGCCAGCCGCCATGCGCGCCCTGAATGCGGCGCAGATAAACGGCGATTTTGCCCTCGAGCGCGTGATCGATCGGCTCGTCGCGGAAATGGCGCATCAGCACATATTCGGCGGGAATGGTGGCGTCGGCCTCGAGCTCGAAGCACCAATGGCCGTCGCCTTTGGCGAGCGCGCGCAGCGCGCCGGACGCGCGCGCGATGCTCTGGTCGAGCGCGTCGTCGCGCTTCGGCTCGATCGCAAGGGCGGCGGTCATATCTTCGCGCTCCATCGCAGTTCGGTCATCACGATCCCTTCGTCTCTTTTTTCAAAAGAATGGTCTATCCGCGTCACAGACGCGCGACGCGCAGCGCCGGAGCCTCCGCGCCGCTCGGCGGCTTGACGACGATCTCGACGTCCTGCCCCAGCGCCACCAGAAAACGCAGCAGCCGCTCGACCGAGAATTGGCGCAAATCGCCGCGCAGCATTTTGGAGACGTCCGGCTGCTTGACGCCGAGCAGGCCGGCGGCCTCCACCTGCTTCAAGCCGCGCTCCTTCATCAGCCGGCCGATCTTGCCGATGAGCTGCGCTTTGAG
This sequence comes from Methylosinus sp. RM1, assembly GCF_011378635.1. Taxonomy (NCBI): domain Bacteria; kingdom Pseudomonadati; phylum Pseudomonadota; class Alphaproteobacteria; order Hyphomicrobiales; family Methylocystaceae; genus Methylosinus; species Methylosinus sp. RM1. Next base: position 8,846 of record NZ_WOVC01000009.1, on the reverse strand, counting down.
CGCGTTTTCCGCGCCGCAGGGCGAGGCTTCATAAGTTTCAGGACGATCCCGCATCTTCGTCGCTCAGTGCAGGAAAAGCTTGTAGAAGAGGGCGACCTCGAATGCGAGGGTGAAGCCGAGCATCCATTTTACCAATGCGAATTCGCCGTCGAGACGGGTAATCTTCATGTCGAGCCGGTGATCGGCTGCGTCGATCTTCGAGCCGAGACTATGTTCTAAGCTGTCAATTCTCCCGCCGAGCTCGTACTTTGCAGCCTCGAGGTCGGACTTCACGCTGTCGATGCGCGCGCCGAGCTCGGACTTCACGCCACCGATCTGTGCGCCGAGCTCGTGCTTTGCAGCCTCGAGGTCGGACTTCACGCCGTCGATGCGCGCGCCGAGCTCGGACTTCACGCCACCGATCTGTGCGCCGAGCTCGTGCTTCGCCGCCTCGAGATCGGCCTTGGTGGCCGCCTGCGAGTCGATGAGCTCGGCGAGCGCCGTCACTTGCTCCGTCGAGAAGCCGGCTGCTTGGAGCTTCAAGATTGCCGATGCGCTCATCTCGCCGCTGGTCTCCGTCTGAAATTCCTCTCGTTCAATATGGTGATCTAACCATATCGTCAAGCGTCGGATCAGGCTGGCTCATCGCTTGCTACCCGATTTCACGGGTCCGCTCCGGGTCGCACGGAGCGTGGATGTTTGTTCGAAAGGGGTCAGCCCATGGACGATCTGTTTGTGATTTGTCGCACAGGCCACATAGAGGACGGCCAAGCCCATGGCTTTGTCCTGATGCGCGCCTATGACAACGGCGACACCAATCCGTGGCCGATCCTCATCACCCGCAAGGGCAACAATTTCTACGGCTTCGAGAACTCCTGCCCGCATGAGCAGATGCGTCTCGACACCTCGCCCGGCAATTTCCTCGACGAGTCGGGCAATTTCATCGAATGCGGGCGGCATCACGCCCAATTCGATCTCGACACCGGCCATTGCTTCATCGGCCCGTGCCAAGGCGGAAAGCTGACGCCTCTCTCGCTCGTGATCGACGATGGCGACGTCTGCATCACCGGCGTGATGCTGGCGGACGAGTGAGGACGGGCGCCGCGCCCGAGAGAGGGGCTCGGGCGCGAGCGCCCAAGCATAGACCTGGGACAGCAAAGACTGGGGACAGGAAGGATATTCCATGACGGACATGGCGGAACTGCAAAAGCGCAAGCAGCCTCTCAATCTGGCGATCGTCTATGTCGATCCCGACGCCTTCATCGCCAATTATGTGGGCTGGCTGGAGATCACGACCTTCATCACCGCGCTGCGCGCCGGCGATGTGACGGTTCCCGCCGACGGCGTCACGCCCAAGCTCACGGACCAGCAATTGAAGGCCGCCGCGGCGGTGACTTACGGCGGCGACGCGGTCTTCGCCTTCTTCATGACGGCCGCGCTCAAGGGCGACAAGGCGGCCGCCGACAAGGTCGAGGCGGCGCTCACCGAGGCCCTGGGCAAGGACTTCCCCGGCTCGACCTCGCTATGGGCCTTCCGCACGCCGATGGACCCGCCCATCAGCCTCGAGGATCACGTCGGCGCCGCCGGCAAGAAGATGCTGCTCGGCGACATTCCGCCGCCGCCCATGCGCGCCAAGGAGAATTGGAACGCGGGCATTCGCTTCTTCGAAGCTGCGCGCAAGTCCAACTTCGTCCATGAGATCATGTATCCGCTGGCGCTGTGGAGCCGCGAGCGCTGGACGGAGACGCTGGAGAAGGGCATCTCCTTCCTCACCCATATCGAGGACAATGTCCCCGTGCTGCGCGAGGTGCTCGAGGAAAAGCGCAATGATCAGGCATTCGTCGCCAATCTGCTGCTGAAATTGGCGCCCGCCATCGATCAAGAGCTGACCGAGGATATGGAGGGCTTCCTGCGCTCTCTGGCGCGCCGCAACTGAACCGGCTCGAGCGCGGCGTATGACTTACTGTCATACGCCGCGGCTAGCCTCCCTCCTCCCGATTCGCCGCCGGCGCGGGAGAAGTGGGAGGCCATGATGATCAATTCGCCGCTGCTCGTCTCGGTGACGATAGAGCCCAAGCACGAAGATGATTGGGAAGAACTCGTCGAAGCGCTGGCGCGCCTCTCCGCCGGCGCTTCGGGACTGCGCATCTCGGACCTCGATGTGATCGACGGAACGCGCGCGCTGCTCGAGGCCGCCAGCGAGGAGCGGCTGAAAGAGACCATCGCCCGATTTCTGGAGCTGTCGCCGGTGGAGGCGATCGTCGGCGCGCCGCGCGTCGCCTATCGCGAGCGCCTGTCGCGCCGCCAGGAGATCGATTTCACCCATAAGCGGCCCGGCCAATACGCCCGCGTGAAGCTGGTCTTCGATCCCGATGGCGCAGGCGGCGAGATTTTTGAAAATCGCGCGCCCGCGAGCGCCGTCCCGGCCGAATTCGTCGATGGCGTGGAGCGCGGCGTCGTTTCCGTGGCGGAGACGGGCGTCATTCTCGGTTGTCCGGTGGTGGAGATGAAGGCCGTGCTGGTGGACGGCGCCGGCCATGGCTCGGATTCATCGGTGCTCGCCTTCGAGATCGCCGCGCGCGCCGCGACGCGGGAGGCTCTCGCCAAGAGCAGCGAATTGCTGGAGCCGATCATGAGCGTCGAAGTCACGGCGCCCAATGACAGCGCGGAAGCGGTGATCGCGGATTTGCGCGGGCGGCGCGCGCAGGCGCTGAAGGCGCAGCAGGGCGACGAGACCACTCGGATAACGGCGACCGCGCCGCTCGCGGAACTGCTCGGCTATGGCGAGGCGCTGAGCGCGCTGACCAAAGGCCGCGCGAACTCTAGTTTGCGGTTCGTCCATTATGCGCCGACGACGCCGGGGGATGACACGCCCTTCCGCCCCGCCGCGGCCGTGCGGCCGAGCGCCGCGGTCTGAAAAAGCGCCGGCCCGAAAGCTTCGGGCCGGCGAATGTCGATCAGCGCGAGTAGAACTCGATGACGAGGTTCGGCTCCATCTGCACCGGATAGGGCACTTCGGAGGGGAGCGGCACGCGCGTGAGCTTGGCCGTCATTTTCTGATGGTCGACCTCGTAATATTCCGGCACGTCGCGCTCGGAGAGGCCGGCCGCCTCGAGGACGATGAGGATCTGCCTGGAGCTCTCCTTCACCTCGACGACGTCGCCCGGCTTCACCAGATAGGACGGAATGTTCACCCGGCGGCCATTCACCTTGATGTGGCCGTGGTTGATGAACTGCCGCGAGGCGAAGACGGTCGGCACGAATTTGGCGCGATAGACCACGGCGTCGAGACGGCGCTCGAGCAGGCCGATCAGATTGTCTCCCGAGTCGCCCTTCAGCCGGATGGCCTCCGCATAATATTTGCGGAACTGCTTCTCGGAGATATTGCCGTAATAGCCCTTGAGCTTCTGCTTGGCCTTGAGCTGCGTGCCGAAGTCGGAAGGCTTGCCCTTGCGGCGCTGGCCGTGCTGGCCGGGGCCGTATTCGCGACGGTTCACCGGGCTCTTCGGGCGGCCCCAGATGTTCTGTCCGAGACGGCGGTCGATTTTATATTTGGCTTCGGCGCGCTTCGTCACTTGCCGGCGTCCTCTTTTTTTCGCAGCCTCGCACAAGCGCGAAAACGAGACGCCGCGCCCGGCCTCGGTCAGAGGCCAGCGTCGCCGAACCACGTTCCCGCGCGACGAGGTCATGCCTCTCGCGTCAAAAGAACGCGCCCTCCTCTGCCGGAATTCCGGCCGACAGGCCTTTTTTACGAAAGGCCACGGGTGCGGGCCGGCGAAGGTTTCCCCGCGCCGGACCTGGGGTGATTATCCGCGCCCTTGGCGGAAGTCAACAATTTTGCGCCGAGCGCGATTTCGTCATGCGGCCGGAAGCGGCGATCGCGGGCGCCTCGCGCTTTTCACGGATTGCCGACGAAATCCGCCGTCGCTACGACTTTGGGCGGCTCTGACCGGTTCAGCGGGGGGAGACGGCATGTCCGATTGGCGCCGCCGATTGTATGACCATTATGTCTCGAGCGAACAGGGCGGGGCGAGCTCTTCGAGCGGCTACCGTTCCGAAGCGCCATTCATCAATCATCTGATTGCGCGCCACCTCCCGGCCGACCGCGATATTCGTATTCTGGATTTGGGGTGCGGCGCCGGCGGCGCGATATTTTGGCTGAAAAAGGCCGGCTATCGCAATGTGGCGGGCGTCGATTCCTCGCCGGAAATGGTCGCCGCCGCCGCAAAGGGCGGCGTTCACGAAGTGAAGCTCGGCGATTTGCGAGAAGAATTGAAAAACACCGCCGACAACTCCGTCGATCTCGTCATCGTCATCGACGTTCTGGAACATATGAGCCGGGAGGTTTTGTTCGAGGCGTGCGGCGATATTTTCCGGGTGCTGCGGCCGGGCGGACATATCATCGCCCATGTCCCCAATGCCGAGGGCATTTTCGGCTCACGGAGCTTATATGGCGATCTGACCCATGAATTGGCCTTCACCTCGACATCCGTGCGACAGCTCTTTCGGACGATCGGCTTCCGCGAAATCGAATGCTATGAGGACAAGCCCAGGCCACATAATTTGAAAAGTGGTCTCAGAGCGCTCGTCTGGCAGATCGGGTCGACCCTGTTTCGCGCGCTCCATGCAGCGGAGACGGGGTCGTTCGACTGCATTTTGTCGCAGAATCTGCTGGCGATCGCGAAAGCGCCGAGAGCGTTTTCGAGCGAACCGGGAACCGGTTCGCGTGAAGAAAACACGACCGAACAAAGGGCGATCCGAACCGGAACGACTTGAGGCCTCGCCTCGTTCAGGGCCCGGGAAACAGCGCGTCGGTCTTGCCGCTCAAACGATAGGCGACGAGGCCGACCCACTCATGCGTGGCGAGATCGGTCAGGCGGAGCATATCCGCCGCATTTTTGTGAAGGCTGATATCCGTCCAATATCCCCGCGTGCGATAGGCGACAGGGTAGGGGATCGCCGGAAATTCGACGCGCCGGAAAATACCGATCGAGCGCGGCATATGCATCGCCGATGTGACCAGGAGCCAGCGTTCGCCCGGCTTCGGCGCCGCCAGCTCGCGAGAGAAGACGGCGTTCTCGAAAGTATTGCGCGATTTGTCCTCGAGGATGAGCCGCGCCGGATCGACGCCCATTTGCTCGAAGAAACGCCCGGCGACCTGCGCCTCGGAATAGGGCGAGCCGCGCAGCGCCGCCGAGCCGCCAGTGAAGAGGAGGCGCGCTTTCGGATAGCGGCGGGCCAATTCGACGCCGGCGGTCATTCGCTCGGCGGCGTCATTGAAGGCGACGCCGCCGCGCGCCATGCTGATGTTCTCGTCGAAGGCGCCGCCGAGCACGATGATCCCGTCCGGCGCGGGGCTATCGGGCGCCGGCCGCGCGAAGCGATTCTCCAAGGGGAGCGCCAGATAGATCGCGAGCGGCGAGAAGGACATGACGACGAGGGCGAATATCCCCGCCGTCGCCAGCGCACGGCCCGTCTTGGCGAAGCGCGTGAACAGCAGGGCGACGCCGCTCGCGGCCAGCAATATGGCGACATGCGCCGGATTGAAGAAAAATTGGCCGATCTTGGAAAGAAGAAAGAACATCGTCGCTCGCAATGGCCGGGGCGGTCGGCGGGCGCGCTGTCCGCGCCCGCCGTCGTTCGCATGGCTCACATATTCGGATAATTCGGGCCGCCGCCGCCCTCCGGCGGAACCCAATTTATATTCTGCGCCGGGTCCTTGATGTCGCACGTCTTGCAGTGCACGCAATTCTGCGCGTTGATGACGAAGCGCGGATCGCTCTTCGTCGCCTCCTCCGCATAGACCACCTCATAGACGCCCGCCGGGCAGTAGAGCCGCGCCGGCTCGCCATAGATCGGCAGATTCTTCTCGATCGGGATCGAAGGATCGGCGAGCTTCAGATGGCACGGCTGATCCTCCTCATGATTCGTGTTGGAGACGAACACGGAGGAGAGCTTGTCGAAGACCACTTTGCTGGTGAGCTTCGGATAGACGATCGGCGTCACCTGCGAGAGCGGCTTCAGGCAGGCGTAATCCGGCTTGCCATGCTTCAGCGTGCCGAAGATCGAGAAGCCGAACAGCTCATTCGTCCACATGTCGAAGCCGCCGAGCGCAATGCCGAGCTTGGTGCCGAATTTCGACAGCAGCGGCTTCACATTGCGAACCGGCTTCAAATCCTTGCCGATGTCGCTGGTGCGCCAGGCGGCGTCATAGGCCGCAACCTCGTCATGCGCGCGGCCTTCCGCCAGCGCCGCCGCCACATGATCGGCGGCGAGAATCCCGGACAGCACGGCGTTGTGCGAGCCCTTTATGCGCGGGACATTCATGAAGCCGGCCGAGCAGCCGATCAGCGCGCCGCCGGGGAAGGTCAGCTTGGGCACGCTCTGCCAGCCGCCCGAGGTCAGCGCGCGCGCGCCATAGGCGAGGCGCTGCCCGCCTTCCAGCACCGGCGCGATGGCGGGATGCGCCTTGAAGCGCTGGAACTCGTCGAAAGGCGAGAGCGTCGGATTGGAATAGTTGAGATAGACGACGAAGCCGACCGAAACGAGATCCTCGTCGAAATGATAGAGGAAGGAGCCGCCGCCAGTGTCGTCGGCGAGCGGCCAGCCGACCGAATGCTGCATATGGCCGGGGCGGTGCTTCTCCTTGGGGATGCGCCACAGCTCTTTGAGGCCGATGCTGAATTTCTGCGGCTCGCTGTTCGCGTCGAGCGCGTATTTCTTCATGAGCTCCTTGGCCAGCGAGCCGCGCGCGCCTTCCGCGATCAGCGTATATTTGCCGCGCAGCTCCATGCCGCGGGTGAAGCTGTCCTTGGGCGCGCCGTCGCGGCCGACGCCCATGTCGCCCGTGGCGACGCCGAGCACCTCGCCCTTTTCGCCATAGAGCAGCTCCGCGCCGGCGAAGCCGGGATAAATCTCGACGCCGAGCCCCTCCGCCTCCTGCGCCAGCCAGCGCACGACGTTGGCGAGCGAGCCGATGAACTTGCCGTGATTGCTCATCAGCTTTGGATTGATGACATGCGGGATGGTGACGGCGCTGGTCGAGGTCAGCCAGAACATGTCGTCGCTGGTCACGAGCGTCTTCAGCGGCGCGTCGTCGCGGCTGCGCCAGTCCGGCAGCAGGCGGTCGAGGCCGATCGGATCGATGACAGCGCCGGAGAGGATATGCGCGCCGGGCTCCGAGCCCTTCTCGATGACGACGACCGAGAGATCGGGCGAAATCTGCTTGAGGCGGATCGCGGCGGAGAGGCCGGCCGGGCCGGCTCCGACGATCACGACGTCGTAATCCATAGCTTCGCGCGGGGGCAATTCTTCTGTCTCAGCCATCGTCTTTCCCATTTCCGGGCGCGGTCCCTTTCGGGCGCAGTTCGAGGCGCGAGGGGAAGGCCCTCGCGTCGGCGAATTTGATAATGAGAGCGATTTCATGTTTTTTCGAAAGAGGAAACCCCCGGGCCACGGATTTGGGGCAAGTTTTTCGCCCAAAGAGTGGCCCGCGCCGAATCTACGGCGCGCTTCCTTCTCCCACTCGTGGGAGAAGGTGGCCCTCGCGTCAGCGAGGGTCGGATGAGGGCCCCTGCCGCTCGCCGAGCCGCGCGACGCTTTTTAATTTGAAGTCGAAACGGCTCATCTGCACGGACCCTCATCCGACCCGGCTACGCCGGGCCACCTTCTCCCGCGAGCGGGAGAAGGAACGCGCAAGCGTCCTTATCCTTCTCCTCGCCCCCGCGCCGTCATGGCCGGGCTCGTCCCGGCCATCCACGCCAGGACGCCGAATAGTCTCAGAAGGATGGCGTGACGCCGAGGCTCCGGCGGCGCCCGCCGCGGAATGAACCCGTCGATAGCGGGCGTTGTCCTTCATCTTCTCAGCGGCTCGGCGTGGATGGCCGGGACAAGCCCGGCCAGGACGGCGGCAGGGTCTCGCGATCTGTGATGCGGTTTCCGGCTGGTCGGTTCGCAAGGGATGCAATGACGAACGAGCGGATGGGTTTTGGGAATGGCGTCGCGCAGTTCGAGCATCAGCCAATAGGCGGCGTGAAGCTTGCGCCCGATACGCCGGACTGCTACGCACGATTGTCTCGTCGCTCGCGTTTCAGTCAGCGATGCCGAATCGAGTCCTCTCGACCGGACCAAATATTGAAATTTTTCGAGGACCAATGATGGATTTGGAAGACATTGGCACGAAAGGGGTTAGTCCCGCTTTTCGGCTAGTTGTCAGGTTTGCCCCCTACCTCTATCTCTCGATAAGAAACTACATCCGTCGTCCGAGACTTAAAATTTCGTTCCGCGTAAAGAGCGTGTTATTTGACAAGCAAGACCAATCGAAGGCCAATTACTTCTTTCCGTGCATAGTGATCGAGAATAACTCTAACACAGAGCTCGCGATTAACCCGGCATCAATCTATGTAAACAGAGAATCCTATTCTGTTTGCGTTTAGAGAAACGCAATTTTCTCTCGATGCCTTGAAGGTACACAAGAGAGCATAAAATTACATTTTCTCGATCAAGACAACGCCGTTGTCTTTTTTCAGAAAAATTGGCTGAACATTTCTCAGGACATCTCGCCCCCGATACATGTTGCCGCGCACGGAAAAACAATTTTCCCGCTCTATCCGCACAAGGAGGGCTCTCACTTTATCGTGAGTACATTTGAAAACTCGAAGCTTTGGTTTAAGTCTCGCAAAGTGAGTTTGCGGATGAAAGTCAATTCGGTTGATGTTGAGTATGGCATCGACCGACGTCAGGTCTACGAGCGAGACGGTCGTGCCCCCACCGGTGGTGTAGCAGCTCGGGAGCAAGCCGCTTGCGACGCGCGCTTTTCATAGCGCCGTAGCGAGCGAGCGGCTTGCGGCGGCCACCGGCGATTCTCC
>NZ_WOVC01000069.1:0-7838 GCF_011378635.1 Methylosinus sp. RM1 | reverse complement strand
CACGTGTTTCTTGACGGCGATCTCTTTCCCGGCCACGAATCATCTCCAGCGCTGTTCCGCAGCCGCAGTGATTCAGAACTAACCGTCAAAAGCAATGACGCGGGCCACTAGGATCGAGGTCACGAATACACCATGTACGCCTGTACATGCGTACGTCTCGCCCGTCGTGTCGATTGGCCGGCCGGCGCCTTCCTGTCCCAATTGGACGAGGTCATCGAGGCATTGCAGATCCCATGCTGTCGGGCACCGCCGATATCCCACCAATCCCGGCGCCCGAGTGGGCGTCGATTTGACGACCCTCAACTCCCCGACAATTTCACAGAGGAGTGCAACTCAAGTTATTGATGAATAATGATTAAGTTGCGATTGCCGAATCGGCGTGAACGTGAGAGTTTGGCTCGATAAAAAGGTAGAAAGTCGGATATCTGGATTTCCATGGCAAAGGTGCCGAAACGTGATGCCAAGCCTGCGGATCGGTCGAGGACGGACGGTCGCAAGCCTTTCTTGGCCTATCTGGACGCGGATCTCATCAAGAAGCTGAAGAAGGCGGCGTTGGACGACGAGCGCAACGCCTATGAGATCGTGGAAGAAGCTGTCAAAGACTGGCTGGCCGAGCGCAGCCGGAGAAGGCGTCGCGAGTGATCGGAGGCGGACGAATTGATCCTGGAATGCGTCGAATGCCGCACCCATGTCCAATGCGAGGTCGTCGGCTCTTATGTGCGACTGTCCGACGGCACGGGGCCGTCCACGTTGATCTCTCTGGCACGCTGCGAGGAGTGCGGATCGCCGCTGCTGGTCGTCCAACTAAATATCGGGAATATGGTCGAAGGCGACATTTGGGCTCGTCCCCGGCTGCTGTTCCCGTCGTTGAACGAGCGCGTGCAGACCGGATTGCCGTCAGATGTATCACGCGCGCTCGACGAGGCGAAAGATAGCTTCAAAGCCGGAGCATTCACTGCCGCGGCAATCATGTGTCGCAAAGCTGTCGAAGGCGTTTGCCGTTCGCATGGTGTAAATGAGCGCACTCTTGCCGAATCCATTCGTGCAATGAGAGATTCGGGCGTGATCGACGGCCTTCTATTCGAGTGGGCGGACGCTTTGAGGCTGGCCGGAAACAAAGCGGCCCATGAGACCGGTCATCACGTGACTAGACAAGACGCCTCGGATGTTCTTCACTTCACCGATGCTCTTCTCGAATACATATACTCCTATCGAAGTCGGTTTACGGAGTTTCGCGACCGGTCCGCAAGACGCGACCGACCCGAATTATAAGGGGGGTGGGTTTGGCCCTCCCCATGTTCGCCTCGAATTCCACCCGCGCGAACGCCCGGCGGGACGACGCCCTGAATTTCGACCCGTGCGACTCTTGGTCATCGAGCGGAAGGGGCCGACCCTCCGATCAAATCGGTCGCTGGCTATGGCGACATTAGCGATGTCTCATCCATTCCGCTTCAATCCGCCGGGCGTTCGTCGATGGAAACTGGATTCAAATACAGGGATGCCCTCCGTCTCTTGTTCATTCTTCAAAGCGGGTCTCGCCCACTCGATCCGCCCGACGAGACGACCGGCGCAATCCGCGTTTTCGAGGGAGAGAAGAGGCTGCACGCGATCGAATTCTGGATGCGTTATCCCGATTACTTGGCCGACGCCCTTCTCGACGAATACGAAGCCTCCCGCGACCCCGAGCTCCTAGCCCGAGCCGAAGCCATCTTCGACGACGAGGAGCCCAGCGTACGCGTGGTCAAGATGCTGCGATGGAAACGAGGCGCGTTCGATCGCATCGAGGACGCCTTGGCGGTCCTCTCGGCTCGACGGCTTGTGCTCCCTGTGCTGAAGCCCCTCGCCACAGGGGGCCGTCAACACGACTTCTATGTGTTCGAAGAAGCTCAGAAATTCCTCGACGAGGCCGTCGCCGACCAGCCGAGCCTGGCATGGTATCGCGACAGGGCGGCTCTCGTCATGCGGATCGCACAGTTCAAGAGCGGGCATGCGCTGAAAAGCGAACAATACGAATTCCCTGAATACAAGGACGCTCCGCTCAATACGTTCATTCCGAGTATCCAATCCCGCGTCAAGAAACGGCTGAACGAACTGAAGGATAAAGCGGCATGACCAAGCGCGCGTCCATCCCGCCACAGGTGAGCACCGCAGATTGGAAGTCGCGAATTGCGACCAAAGCCGGGCTTGGCGTCGAGGCCGTCGACGAGATCCTGACGCGGCACGCCATCGAGCCCCAGTCGATCATGCCCCGTAGACGGACCATCACGCTGACGGGGCTGAGATTGGCCGGCAGGAAGTCCGGTATTTTGGAGGACGGCGTCGAGGCGCCGGAAGCCGACTTCAGCTTCCGATGGGGCGAATTGGGCCCAGGGCTTTGGGTCGTGGCCTCCGACAGAAACTCGAAAGGGAAAAGCTCGATCCTGAATGCCTTCAAGGCCGCCATTAAGGGCAAGTTTCCGGGGTCGATCAAGAAGGGCGTTTGGCGTTGGCTGACCGAACTGGAGGTCGGCTTGAGGCTCGATGACATTCAACACCGCGTGATTGCGACCAAGCCGGCAGGTTCCGAGGCGGTTGGACCGGACAGCGGGTTCGAAGCGCGTCTCGAAAGAAGCGAGCATGGCGCGTGGGCATCGTTGATCTCGGCAAAGGACGCGATCTCGTTCGAGCAGGCGATATCCGACTTCTTCATGCAGGAACTCGGATTCGAGAAGTTCCAAGCGTATCAGGCGTCGACCGACTCGAAGCGATCGCACGGCTGGCCATCGATGGGATCAGCGCTGTTCATCTCGGGGTCGGGCCCGGCGCTTTTCGGCGACGAGACCGCCGATGGTCTTCCCATACGCCTGCTCCAACTGTTCATAGGCCTTCCTTGGATTTCCACCTATTCGGCCATCTCCACCTGCCTCAAGCAGGTCGATGCGGAGAGCGCGAGAATCGCCGACGTGTCGGCGAAAGCGAGAAGCGGCATAGACGCCGAGATCGCAGCGCTAAGAAGAGAGCGGGACGGGCTGCTCGAGGAATTGGCGACGCTTCCAAGCAGAGGCGACATTCATCGACGGCAGCGCGAAGACGACCGACGCCTTGTGGCGGCGCGAGAGAAGCGCTCCGCAGCGCTGAAACTACTGGCGGAACTTCAAGAGGATTTCCAAGGGGCCTCGTCGGGATATGACTCTGCCCGGAACCTGCGGATGCAGATCGAGGACGAACTGGCTGCCGGCCATGTGTTCCGCCGGTTGCGTCCTACGACGTGCCCGAGCTGCGACGCGGTAGTTCACGCAGAAGAGCACGACCATGGGAGCTGTCCTCTCTGCGGAGAGAAGGAAAAGCCCGAGTCCGAGGAAATGAGCGCAAGGATCGACGCGCTTCGCTCCGAGGAGACCGAGGCGAAAAAGGCCAAGGACAGCTTGGATGCGGAAATTCGCCGAAGCCAAGCGCTTCTGAGAGGCGTCGACAGCGAGATAACGGAACTCGAGGGCAGGATAGGCCGGGCCGGGGCCGAATTGGTCGAGGCTCACAAGAGCGCGGAGATCGAGGGCCGGATCGCGGCGTTGACGGGCGGTATCGAGGCGCTGGAGCGGGCCTTGCCGCCCGAATCGAAGAAGGTGGCGAGCACGGACGCGCGCGTCCTGAAGGCGGCCCAAGAAGTGACCCGCGACTGCTTCGACGGCACGCAGCAGACGATTCTCAATCACTTTTCGGAGAAGCTCCGCGAGATCGCCTCCAGCGTCGGCGCCAAGAACCTCAAAAGCGTCCACGTAAAAGCCAACAGAATCGATATCGTCCAGGAAAACGCCGAACTCACGTTCTCCGGTCTCAACCCGGGAGAAAGATTGCGCTTCCGCATTGCCGCAGCCTTGGCGGCGGTCGAGACCGCGAAGTGGTCGGGAGCCGGGCGCCATCCCGGCTTGATCGTTCTCGACTCGCCGGCAGCCGAAGAGATGTCTGGCGACGACTTTGGGGCGGTGTTGGCGAGCCTACAGACGGTATTGGCTGATCAGCCCGACGTCCAAGTCATCGTGGGCGCCCTGATGCGCCAGCAAATCAAAGATGCAGTTCGTTGCCAGCGGATGCGGTATGCTCGCGGCGATGACTATCTGTTCTGATCGGAGCGGCGGTGAACTCGCAAGACGCCACGCAGCGGTTCGTCGACGCCGTCCGATGCGACGCGAATGCGGGTGTCGATCTCGACGGCGCAATCGACTGGCAAGCCGTGCTCGGCCAGCTCGGGGATGGCCCATATGCGGCGGACCTGTTCAATGTGCTCTGCGACCGCGTCGATGATTTTCCCGGCGCCATCGGCATCCTGTCTGAACTGCTCGCGGGGCTGAGCGATGTCGCGGCAGCCCAGGAGACGGTGGGCGCGCTGTGCGCCATCGACCCTCCTCAGTCCCTGATACCGGCATTCTTCGAGACCCTGAGAAAGCTCGTCCACGATCGGGACAAACATTATGGTGCTCGCGCCGCAGCCCTGCGGGGGGCGCTGTATCTGGCGCAATTCAAGCCGTCGTTTCTTCGCCGCCTTGAAGCGGACCTGCTCGACTTGGATCCACACGACGACCCGCAGTTCCTGCGGCACGCGGCGGCGGTGATCGGCCTTGTCGCGGCCCACAAACCGGATGCCGAATTTCTCGGCCTGCTGCGGTCCCTTGCCGACATCCCGGAGGCGACGGACGAGGCCGCCTACGCGCTCGGACTCATCGACCTAGGCGCGGCTCTCGGAGAGAGGGACAGTGACAGGGCGGTCGACCGCTTCGCGTCCGCCAAGGGGTGGTTCGAGAGGTCGGCGGATGCTCGCGCCGTCCGCCCCGACGCGCGACTCTTCATCTCGGTGATCGGGATCCTGTTGAGCTTCGCCACCGGCGAGCCGCCGTCAAGCATCCGCCAACATCTGCCGAGCCTGCGCGAGTCCCTGTTCCACCAGATCTCGTTGATCTCGCCACCCGACGGACGCCCGACCGATCGTTCATGGATCGGGCAGGGTGCGGTCGAAGCCTCGCATTGGGCGACGGTGGGGCTGACGCTTTCCAGCCTCGCCGACAATATGGCTCGCGACGCTTGGCTCCGTCCGATCATGGTCATCGAAAACGAACTGTTCCTTCTCCTGTCGGCAAGTCGGACGCTCTTCCGACGGACCTCAGCGGGAGGGTTCGAGGCGACCATCTCGCCCCGGATAGAGATGCACTTCGTCGTCGAGAAGACGAAGCTGTCGCTGCTCGACCAGTGGCTCGAGACCAAGAGCTGCGATCGCTGGGGCGACGAAGCGCGGCGATTGCGGAGGGGGATAGAATCCCGGCTGGAGGAACTCGCAAACCGAAGCCCTCCTGACGCGACGGGCGGGGCCTCACCACTCGTCGCGATCGAGACCAGCGAGGCGGTCGGCGAGTCGGACAAGGCCGCCGTTCGGGCGCTGATGGCCGAGGCGGACCGCATCTTCTCCGCCGCCACGTCCGATCCGATCGCGAACTCGATCTTGGAAGACATGCTCCTCAGGATGAGAAGAAATCAGGATTTCGAGACCTACGGCGAGGCCGCAGCGCTGTTTGCGACGATATTGCGGGTCACGTTGCGGTTCGTCGTAAACAGAGACAACGCGCAAGAGGACCCCGCCAACCGGTATCTGTTCGACCGCACCGACGCGGGGCCGAAGGAGAGCGCGCTGCACGCCGACTATATGAACGCGCTTAGGCTCTCCGACCTTGCCCGTGTGTGTGTCAAGGAGCCCCAAGACGTGGGCGGAGGGAGGGCCGACGTGCAGTTCCTGCATGGGCGGACCACTATCGTGTGCGAATGCAAGCGCACCTTCGCGAACGAGGGCAACGACCGCGCGGCTGTTCGCTTCGGCGGGCAATTGACCGCCTATCAGCTATCGAGCGTGACCTTTTCGGCACTGCTGATTCTGGACCTCTTCGATCGGCGTGGGAACTCTGAACACCTGAGGAAAAGGGCCTCGGTCGAGTTCGTGATGCATGAGGGCACGGAGTACGCGCTGGCGATCTTCAGGTTGCAGGGACGGCGGAAAAGCCCGTCCAAACTCAAGGTGTGAAAGCGGCGGCGTCCGCGCCCATGGCTTCTCGCGTCGTCGTGCCCCTATCCGGCCCGCCAGAGGATTCAGACCCGCGCGAGGGATGGCCGTCGCGGCGTGATTTGGGGCCCGGTAAAAAGTTCGGGTGCGCACGGATCGCCACAGCGGCGTCGGGCTCGACAACGCAGCGGACGGGGGAGGCACGCCATGTATCGCGACATCGCGCAGTGGACGATGGTCAGGCGAAAGGTCCTCGAGGAGGGCGTTTCCAGACGGCAGATCGCGCGCGAGACCGGCATTAATCGGGGCACGATCCGAAAAATGCTCCTTCATACTCTACCGCCGCCATTCTCTGCTCGATCGCCGCAATACCCCAAGCTCGGACAACACATTGAGACGATAGATCGCCTCATCGCCGCGAACAGATCCGCGGCGACGGAACCCCGGTCGTCAGTCGCGGCCATATACCGGACGTTGAAGCATGATGAAGGTTTTGCGGGCAGCTACAGCGCCGTGAAGGGTTACGTCGGCAAGCACTTCGGTCCCGGTCGCAATCCCGGCGTCGGGGTTTGGGACGACATTTACGAGATGATCCTGTTGCTCAAAAAGCCCGACGCAATTCGATTCATGCGGACGCTTTCGACCGCAAAAGCCCCCCTTCTGTCCCCATTCCGCGTTCAAAAATTCTTCCGCGAAGCCGTCGAATTAATGGAAACGCAAGCGCAAGTGAACGCACGAAAATCCAATATAACTACCGGAATTGACTGGATTGGCCAGGTTCTTCGGAAGGAACTCCCCACCGAGCTGCTCCGCGTGGAATTCGGGGACATCCCCGACTTCCAGGTTCTGATCGAGCACCTTCATGAGGGCCAATCGAAACACAGGCATCGCGCGATGGCCGTTCTCGCCCATTTCCACGGGGTGAGCGATCGGACGATCGCATCCGCGCTGAAGATCAACCGCCACACCGTTCGGGCCGCCAGGACAACATACGAATCGGAAGGCGCCGACGCCCTGTTTTCCACGAAGAGACGCTCGAACGCGAAAACCGATGACAGCGATCTCAAGGCCACGATCTTTCGCATCCTGCATGAGCCGCCAAGCGATCATGGAATAAACCGCACGTCGTGGACCATGGCCCATCTTCGCGAGGTTCTGGCGAAGGAGGGCGCGCCCGCGTGCACGGAGGTCGTCCGATCGATCATCAAGGCGGCGGGTTATCGGTGGCGCAAGGCGCGCGTCGTCCTCACCTCCAACGACCCCGAATACGCCGAGAAGCTGGCCCGTATCCGTTCGATCCTGTCCGGCCTCGGCGCCGACGAGGCGTTCTTCTCCATAGACGAATTCGGCCCGTTTGCTGTCAAGGCGAAGGCGGGCCGCGTCCTCGCGGCGCCCGGGGAAATGCCGCAGGTGGCGCAGTGGCAGAAGTCCAAGGGATGCCTGATCCTGACCGCCGCATTGGAGCTTTCGGGGAACCAGGTCACCCACTTCTACAGCCTGAAGAAGAACACGACGGAGATGATCCGCATGATGAATCTCCTCCTCGACCGCTACCGCGACCAGCGCAAGCTCTATCTTTCATGGGACGCGGCCTCATGGCACGTCTCAAAGAAGCTTTTCGAGCGGATCGAGGAGAACAACGCGGCGGCGATTGAAACCGGCGGGCCCCTCGTCGAGACGGCGCCGCTGCCGGCGCGGGCCCAGTTGGCGATTCCGACGAAGGCGCCCGTCTTTAACGGGATAATGGCGCCCGGGGATTCCGGGATAATGGCGCCCCCTCTAACGGAATGATCCCGCCTGGGCGCCGCGTTCGTCG
>NZ_WOVC01000008.1:0-182102 GCF_011378635.1 Methylosinus sp. RM1 | reverse complement strand
CGCGGTCTTGCGTGAACAACGGATGCATCCGACGTTTCACATCACGCAGCGACGACGCCCACAACTCCAGCGTCGTCTCGATCGAAGCTCCCGCCATCCCATGACCCCCGAACCGAATCATGGTGGCTCAGTGAGTCAGAAACCGTTAAAATACGCAACTGTAATGCTAGGTTGCTCCACTCCATACCAGATTTGCGCGTCTATGCCCTTCTCTGCGAACCGAGCGCGTGTCTCCCGTGCGAGCTTATGTGTAGGTGCAACCCATGCGACGCGAGCGCCGAGGATCGCAGCATCCGCCGCGGCCTGAATAAACGCATGAGTCTTGCCTGCGCCGACCGTCACCTTGATTAGATGCGCGCCGCCGAGACGCGCACGTTGCGCCGGCTTCGCTTCGATCGGCGACGCGACTTCTTCCTGTTCGGCGAGCGTGTCCGCTTCCACGATTGCCGTCGTGTCGTCGTCGATATCGACAGCGCCAAAGACAACAGTTACGTCTCGCTTCGGCAACTTCAATTTTGCGCGCACGACTTCGGCGGTGATCTCGTTAGCTTTGGCGTGAATGATCCTGGTCGCTTCGTCGAGTGGAACAGCGCGCGCCAATTTGCGCGCCAGCGCTTGCGTGCGTAGTTCCTCGTATCCTGCAAAAATTCCGTCTACATGGCGGCGAAGATCGGCGAGGTAGCTCGCCTTTGCTCGGCCGCCGTTCTCGCGCGATGGCGCTGCATAGGCTGCCGATATCGCCGCCGCGACCGTCTCCTCGCAATCGTCAGCATCGGGCGTTTCATTTCGCGCATAGGCTTCACGTGCAAAGGCTTTGATCGCATCGGTTATCGGTTCGAAGAAACCGAGCTTCACATCGTCGTCGTCTCGCGGGTCGCCGATCGTGAGAAGGATTTCTTCGAATGAACCATAGACGATACGACGCCCTGTCTTTTCGCTGACTTTCTTCGCCTGCGCCTCCCGCTTCGGTCGCGTCTTCTCGGCCGTTCGATTTTTCAACTCGTCGTTCGGCGGCGTTACGACATGATCCTCGCCGGGAAGGCAGCGCCAGCGCTTGCCTTTGAACGGATCGGGGCAAGAAAAGCTCGGCATATTGAAGTGGAGATAGATCAGCGACACAGCGGTATAAATCGACTTATCAACAATGACCTCACACGTCGAAGCCAGCGCCTTTTGCTGCGATTGCGTCAAAGGTCGGTCGAGCCAAAAGATCAAGCGGCAACGCACGCAACCATTCCGCCCGTGACCGGCCGAGAGATAGCTTATGCAGCGCGCTTTTTGAAAACGCGGCGGCAATCGTGAGCGAACAAACTCGCCGACCGTCGCCGCGTCGGACATGTCGACACCTTCGATTGGGGTGTCGTAATCGATATCTAGGAACATGTATGGACGTGCGATCTCTGCGAATGGAGCGCCTTCGCCGAGCACACGTCGCACGACTGGCCCGACGCCATAGAACTCCGGCTTCGGAGCGGCTTGAACCATGGCGCGCACGCCATCGCGTTTTACGGCGCGCGTCAGCACGGAATAGAGATCGTCGAGGCAATTGACTGGCACGCTTTCGAACTCGAAAAACGTCGCCTTATGTGAGTCTCCTATTTTTTCAATCGTGCCATCGGGCTTAAAGCACATGAACTTTCCGAGCGTCGTTTCACCACCAGGGCCGCCCTTCTTGCCGCGAGCTTTGAAGAGCGCACGCTTGATAAGCGTCACCGATGCGCCGCCATTGACTTTCTCGAGGTAGTCGGACATATTTTCCTCGTCATAAGGATTGATGCGTTTTTGAGCGCCGAGCGGTTCCGAGCCGCCCGGCGTTTTCTTTTTTTTTTGTGGCGGTGATTAGTCGTTCGACGTGATGATCGCCGTCGCGATGGTATTCGCGCTTTCTTGGATTGATTTGCTCAACGCTTCGATCGCGCCGAGCGGCGTCGACGCGTCGGACAATCCAAGACGCTTCAACTGATAAGCAATGCCGTCCAAAGCCTGCGCGATCTGAAGCCCTGCATAAGCGTTCGCATATTCGCCCGATGTCTCGGCTTTCGTGGCGATCAATGCCTCGAGCTTGTTGTTCATATGTCGATCTCCTTCAAAGGTCACGTCAATGAGCGCCGCCGCATGACGTAACACGGCGGCACTCGTTCTCGTTCACGCTCCGAACTTTGACAAGTCGAAACGACTGGCGCTTGCATCACCAGCCCGGCTTGCTCGAATGCGTCGGCCGAGGCGAGCCGCGTAGTCCGGCGCGTAGTGGTTAAACGAGTGCAGTCCGCGCACCACATTCACGAAGATACCGACGTTATCGAACTCTTCAGCGATACCACCGCGCGCCCACGGGAGAAGCTTTTCGTCAGAGCATAGCACCCGTCCGTTCTCGAGCACGATCGCGGTGTGCGCCTCGTCAGGATCGACATGCGGCTCGCGCATGATGTCGAAAGCAGGCGGCGGCAAGCTTCGTGCGATAGGCTTGCCTTTGAGCCATGCGACGATAGGCACTTGTTCGAACCTTGGCCGATCGCGTTGGCTGATATCGATCCTGAGAAGCGAATGGCCGCTCGGCTCTTCGCTCACCGCGTCGCCGTGAAGGATGCGCGCATGATCGACTTCGGCGATCCAATAACGCGAACCATCGCGCATCTTGGCGATGTGGAGCTGTGGCGGCAGGTCGCCGATGCTTTCCTCGATTGAGAGCTTCGCAATGTATTTGACGTTCAGGTGTTCGGCCTTGTGCTTGATGCGCTCACCGTTCCACGCGAACGCTTCGATGAATTTCGTGCTCATGATGTCGATCTCCTTCTCAGTGCGCGTGCGCTTTGGATTGCGGCCACCAGCTCCGCAGATTGAACCAGCCGAGCTTGAATTTCAGCGCCTCCCGCTCTTCGCGGCGGCGTTCCAACTCATGTTCGATCGCAGCCGCGATGTGGTGCTCGCCTTGCTTGCGATACTCTTCGGCCATCGTCGAAATGAACGAGTTCGTATCGTTCGCGCACAGCTCGCGCACGTCTTCGCAGAGCGCGGCGAAGTCGCTTTCTGAAAGGCGAGTCATCACAGCGCCACCTTTCCGCGCAAATCGAGAACGGGCGTTCCTGGCACGAAGCGAAGTTTCTCCCGCGGGGCGTCGGTCGGCGCGGGCGGCGGCGCAGCGCGCGAGGGCTTCGGATTCCACTTCGCGTCGAAGCGTTCCGCGACGTTGCTCCATCGCGCCTGAGCGCCGAGGCCGAGCGCTTCGATAAGGCGTCGGTCGACCTCACCATGTTGCGAGAGAATCCGCGCGGCGAGGCGCTGCTGCTCATCGCCATCGGGCCGCCGCTCGCTCGAGGCCCACCGCAACAATTCGGTAAGCAGCGCGTCGCGCTTGTCGGCGGCGGCGAGGATGAACGCGGCGCAGGCCGAGGCCGAATCGCCATGGAATCCAGCGACGCCGAGACCGAACGGCATGGCATCGTCTGCCGACTGCTCGGTTTCGAGGATCGCGCGCGCTTTGCGCGGTATGGCGAGGCCGCGGTCGTGAAGGTCGGCGGCAGTGAACAAAGCTGATTCGAAACGTGACATAGTTTTCTCCTTCGCGCCGCATGGGCGCGTTGAGTTGAGGGATTGTCCGGTTGTGAGTCGGAGGAGCGATTAGGCGGCGACGTTCGCGCCGTTGGATGCCAGCCAAGCGTCGACGACAGCCTTCGACCAACGCTTGCGGCCGGGAAGCGGCAGGGGCTTCGGCAGGACGCCTTGCGCGCTCCAAACGTCGACAGAATCGCGAGAGACGCCGAGGACGGCGGCGAGCCCCTTCGCGTCATAGACGAGGCGCGTAGCGGTGGGGTCGGTGGTGGTGGGGAGATTAGACACGGCAGAGACCTACAGGCGCGCGAGCACAGGGAACCGCACTAGACGCGCGCCTTATGCGTCCAGTTCAGTTCGCTGCAACATCGCGGCCTCTCGGGCCTTCGGTCCCTGCCTAACTCCGGGTGAACTCGGCCTAGGCCGCAGAGCCGGAGGTCTACAAAAGACCTACTCGGGCTTTTCGGGTTTCCCCTGAACAAGCCCCCTCGGGAGTGGTGGAAAAGCCCCCGAGCAAAGCATGGGCAAGCGACGCCTCATGCCGTGTTGTTAGGGAATCATTAACGCCGCATGTTCCGGCATGTCAAGCCGCGGTTCGGCCGGCTTCGGCCGGTGACGGTTTTAACCCGACACTATCCCCTGAGCCCCGGCGACTCGGTTATGACAAGGGCTCTAATGGCTTCAAGCCATTGATTTTATTGGTCGGAGTGGCGGGATTCGAACCCACGACCCCTTGTCCCCCAGACAAGTGCGCTAACCGGGCTGCGCTACACTCCGATGGCCGCCCTTATAGAGGCCGGCGAAGCCGCTGGCAACGCATGACCGCGCAGAAGAGGCGAGGAATTCACCGCCATTCACCGCCGCGTCAGCTCCAACATGCGGCGGCATTCGGCGAGATCGGCCAGAGCCTGCCGCAATAGCCGCTCGTCCTGCGGCCGCAAGCCGCCGACCGGCATTTCCGCGATGCGAACGGCCGGCAGCGTCAGCACGGGCGACGGCTCGCGCGGCGCGAGCGCGACCAGAGAGGTCGACGCTCCCCGCGCTTCCGCCGCACCGTGAATTTCCCGCTCGTGAATTTCCGGATCATGGATTTCGGGCGTCGGCTCCGACCGCGCCGAGGATTCGGCGAAAGCGAAGAGCGACGGATCCGGACGCTCCTCGAAATCGGGCTCGCGCTCGGCGCGCCCGGCGCCGGAGCCGCGGGCGCTCTCGATCACGGCGCGCACGCCCTGCTCGCGCAGCAGGCGCTGCACGCCTTTGATCGTATAGCCGCGGCCATAGAGCAGATGGCGGATCGCGGCGACCAGCTCGACGTCGCGCGGCCGGTAATAGCGCCGCCCGCCGGCGCGCTTGACCGGCTCGATCTCGGAAAAGCGCGTCTCCCAAAAGCGCAGCACATGGGGCGGAAGGTCGAGGCTCTCTGCGACCTCGCCGATCGTGCGAAAGGCGCCGTCGGTCTTACCGGTCAAAATCTCCGCTCCCTGCCCGCGCGACGATTCGCGCGCTTCTATTTTCCTCTCTGGCGTGGCGTTTTTCAGCCGGAAATTTTCGCCGGCCGTCGTTTGGGCGCCGCAGGCCCGTGGACAAGGGCGCGCGGCTCCCCTTAATTGGCGCGCCAAAGCCGCTCGCCTCGAGCCGCGCCCATGGAGCCGCGTCCATGACCGACTGGATCCAATTTCCCGCTCCCACGCCCGCCATCGTCGCGCCGCCGAGCGAGGAGAGCGCGACCGAGGTCCGCCTGTGGCTGCTGATCATCGCAGCGCTGGTCTTCGCCATGGTGGTGGTGGGCGGCGCGACGCGGCTCACCGAATCGGGCCTCTCCATCACGCAATGGAAGCCGATAACGGGCGTTCTTCCTCCGCTCTCGGAGGCGCAATGGTCAGCCGCCTTCGAGGATTACAAGCAGATCCCGCAGTATCGCGAGATGTTCCCGAACATGGACCTCGCGCAATTCAAGACGATCTTCGCCTGGGAGTGGAGCCATCGTCTGCTCGGCCGCATCATCGGCTTCGCTTTCGCCGTTCCGCTGGCCTGGTTCTGGCTGCGCGGACGCCTGCCGAAAAGCGTGAAGCCGAAGCTCATCGGCATTTTGGCGCTCGGCGCGCTGCAGGGCGGCGTCGGCTGGTGGATGGTGTCCTCGGGCCTCGTCGATCGCGTCGAGGTGGCGCAGGAGCGCCTCGCCATTCATCTGCTGCTCGCCGCCTTCATCTTCTCCGCCTGTCTGTGGGTGGCGGGCGGGCTCGGCTATGGGACGCGCATCATCGTCGCGAGCGGGCGCCGGCGGCTCTCATTTTTCGCGACTCTGCTGCTCATTCTCGTGTTTTTGCAGATCGGCGCGGGCGCACTGGTCGCGGGGCTGCGCGCCGGCTACGCCTATAACACTTGGCCGCTGATGGACGATCATTTCATTCCGCCGTCGGAAGAGCTGCTGCGGCTCTCGCCCTGGTGGAGCAATCTCGTCGACAATGTCGCGCTGGCGCAATTCGATCATCGCATGATCGCTTATGTCATTTTCGCGCTGTCGCTGTTTCACTTCATCGACGCCTCCGCCGCGGCGGGCGGACGCGTCGCGCGCGGCGCCGGGCTCTTGTTCGGCCATGTGAGCGCGCAAGTCGCGCTCGGCGTTGCGACGCTTCTGCTCGTCGTGCCGCTCTGGGCCGGCCTAGCGCATCAAGCGCTGGCGATGGGCGTGCTGGCAGTGGCGACGGTTCATGCGCGGCGTCTGAGCACGGCGCAGGCCGTAGCGGAGGAGGATTGAGATCGAATGCCGGCAATAATCGTTTGCAGTCAACGCTCGCCGTCGACAAATCCATTCGGCACTTTCCGCCGCGGCGCTTCGCAGCAGATGGCGTCGACCTTTAAGAGCATGGCCCGAGCGCACGGCCGCAATGGGTAGCCAAGCCCCGCATTTGATAGACAAAGCCGGCAGAGTTTGCTGTAAAATCGTGCGAATCATTCTGACACTGCTATTGTTGCCGGGGCTTCGTCATGAAGGACATCGACTATGTGAGTGTCTTTAAGGATTTCCTTATTGCCGCATCCACTGCGATTTTCGTCGGCGCGTTCAACATCCTAATGCCATATTTTACTTTCTCTGGCGGCATTGATTATTCCGTTTCTGAAGACTCGAAGAATTATTATATTTGCATCGTAGTAGATAATAACAGCTCTGACGCGGCAACTATAGAGATTGGAATGAACATTGGCATCGACGAGGTGGTGTCAAATACCGGAATATCTGGGATAGAAATTTTAAACCCAACAGGCCGAGCAGGTAGTATATTGGTAATCGGCAAGGTTCCGCCGGCGTCTGAATATGTTGCCATTGTGAGAGGAGCAAGGGGGACTGTTGTTCCATCTCCGATTTTAGTTAGTTCTCCGAGGGGGATGGCGTTGAGACGGGCGGACCCAACAAGGGGGAATATAAATGTTTATCAGATAGTTGCAAACTCAGTGGCATATACGATCATATACTTTTTATTTCTTGTAGTCATAAATTACTATTCAAGAAAAGATAGACGCACGCTAAGTGGTAAAATTGAGGAGTTAAAAAAGACTGAAACACGCCTCGATGACGGGCTGAAAAATATCACGGTTAGGAGTCAAAGGATGAGGCTATTATTTAATTCGCAGGCGTGTCACTTAAGGTCAGAGAATGAGTTCTGGAGGCATATCTTTGAAAGAATTCTTGTTGATGGGGCATCAAAAGGAAAAGCAATGGCATTACTGAGTATTATTTCACAAAAATTTGGTTACAAGCAGAGAAGTAGTATTGCTGACGACGCCGATTTGGAATTTATTATCGATGTAATGTTGGATGAAGAGAAGAGGAAACGGTTCGAGGAACTGGGTCGGTAGGGTGCTTTTCTCAGCTTAGGCTTTGCCTTAAGCACAGGGAGGTTCGCGCTCCTTTCGAGGACGGCACCGGCCGGTAGCGATCTCCCCAATGCGGTGTGGCGTGTCTCTATATTGACGGAATGCTCCGTTAAACTGGTCAATCTGCTCCTGGATATGGCTTCCGGTCAATCTTGTCCGCGGAATGCGTTCGCCATGCTTTCAAACCGCGCCTATCGCCCGGCGCGGTCGATCGAATTCAGGCTCACCGCTCCGACAGCATCAGCGCCAGATTCTGCACGGCGGCGCCGGACGCGCCTTTGCCCAGATTGTCGAGCCGCGCGACGAGCAGCGCATGGCGGCTCTCCTCGCGGGCGAAGACGAAGATTTCGAGATCATCGGTTCCGTTCAATGCGAGCGGATCGAGACGGCCGGACTTGGGCGCGGGCACGACTCTCACATAGGTCGCGCCCGCATAGTGCCGCGCCAGCGCCGCCTCGAGATCGACCGCACGGGGCCGCGCGGCGAGCGCGTCGAGCCGGAGCGGAATGGAGACCAGCATTCCCTGCCTGAAATTGCCCACGGACGGCGCGAACAGCGGCGGCGCGGCGAGCCGCGAATAGACGGCGATCTCCGGCAAATGCTTATGCTCGAGCGTGAGGCCGTACAGCTCGAAGGCCGGCGCCTCGCCCTTCTCATAGGCCTCGATCATCTGCTTGCCGCCGCCGGAATAGCCGGAGACGGCGTTGATCGTCAGCGCATCCTGCGCGGCGATCAGCCCAGCGTCGACGAGCGGGCGCAGCAGCGCGATCGCGCCCGTGGCGTAGCAGCCGGGATTGGCGACGCGCCGCGCCTTGCGGATCGCCTCCGCCTGGCCGCGCGCGAGCTCGGGAAAACCATAGGTCCAGCCGGGCGCGACGCGATGCGCAGTGGAGGCGTCGAGAATGCGCGGGCCGGCCTCGCCCAATTCATCGGCGAGCGCCACCGTCTCCTTGGCCGCGGCGTCCGGCAGGCAGAGAATGGCGACATCGACGCGCGCGAGAATGTCACGCTTGGCGGAGACCTCCTTGCGCAGCTCCGGCGCGATGGAGACGAGCTCCAGATTCTTCGCATCCGCGAGCTTCTCGCGGATCTCGAGGCCCGTGGTGCCGCTGTCGCCGTCGATGAAGATTTTCGCCATTGGTCTTGGTTCCGATTCCCGTGAGACAAATAAAAAGGGCGGCTCGCGCCGCCCTTTGTCGTCGTATCGCCGATCGAGAGATAATCAGCGCTTCGAGAACTGGAAGCTGCGGCGGGCTTTGCGCTTGCCGTATTTCTTACGCTCGACCACGCGCGAGTCGCGGGTCAAGAAGCCCTCGCGCTTCAGCGCGGTGCGGAGCTCCGGCTCATAATGCGTGAGCGCCTTTGCAAGACCATGACGCACGGCGCCGGCCTGGCCGGAAAGGCCGCCGCCCGCCACCGTGACGACGAGATCGTACTGGTCGACGCGATTGGCGACGCCGAGCGGCTGCTGCAGGATCATGCGCAGCACCGGACGCGCGAAATAGACGGCGACGTCGCGGCCGTTGACGGTGATCTTGCCCGTGCCGGGCTTGATCCACACGCGGGCGACGGCGTTCTTGCGCTTGCCGGTGGCGTAGGCGCGGCCGTATTTGTCGAGCTTCTGCTCATATTTCGGCGCGTCGGACGCAATGGCGACCGAAGCCTGATTGAGCTCGGAGAGAGAGGAAAGAGTGGTCTCGGCCATGGGTTATGCGCTCTTGCCGTTGCGGGCGTTCTTGGGATTGAGGGCGGCGACGTCCAGCGGCTCGGGCGTCTGAGCGACATGCGGATGTTCCGGCCCCTTGTAGACGCGCAGATTGCCGAGCTGCTTGCGGCCGAGCGGGCCGCGCGGCAGCATACGCTGCACGGCCTTCTCGACGACGCGCTCCGGGAAGCGGCCCTCGAGGATGAACTTGGCCGAGCGCTCCTTGATGCCGCCCGGGAAGCCCGTGTGATGATGGTAGACCTTCTGGTCGCGCTTGCGGCCGGTGAGGATCACCTTGTCGGCGTTCACGACGATGATGTTGTCGCCGTCGTCGACATGGGGGGTGAAGGTCGCCTTGTGCTTGCCGCGCAGACGCAGCGCGATGAGGCTGGCGAGGCGGCCGACGACGAGGCCCTTGGCGTCGATCAGCACCCATTTCTTCTGCACTTCGGCGGGCTTCGCCGAATAGGTCTTGCCAAACATGGGAGAGCTATTTCCGTTCTTCTCGGGTCTGCGCCCGTGGGATCGCTGCGTGATAAGCGACCGCGCCGCCCCTGTCAAACGGAATCGGGCGCCCATGAGCGCCCGAAAGGCCTGCATTTCCCGGCGAAAGGCCGCATAGGTATTATGATACCTGCAATCTCGCGGCGACCTCACGGCATGATGATCGGCTTGCCGCGCGGGAATTCGGCGATGGTCGCCTCGTCTATGTTCAAATGCTGGGCGACCATGGCCGGCGGCGTATGGGTGAGCCAGTCGACCAGCGAGACGTCGCGGAAATGCGCGGCGCGGAACACCTCCAAAAACTGCAGCTCCGTGTCGCCGACATTCTGCACATAATGCCCATGGGCGCGCTTCACATAGCCTATGTCGCCAGCGTGGAAATCCTGCGTCACCGCCTTGGGCCCGGCGTCGAAGAGGGTCATGCGGCCATGGCCTTTGATCCAATATTGCCATTCGTCGCCATTGGGATGCCAATGCATCTCGCGCAGCGCGCCCGGCGCGAGCGTGACCAGCGCCGCGGCTATGGTGGACGAGACCTTGAAATTGTCGCTGTCCGCGACGCGCACCTCGCCGCCCTTGGTCTTTTTGGCGGCGGCGCTGCCTTTCAGCGAGAATGTGTAGGGATAGGGCGGCGCTCCCTCCCCTTGCGCCGAAGAGGCTTGATCGGCGGCCAGGGGACCGGGAACCTCGCCTTGGAAAATATAGAGCTGGTTGAGCGGTATATTGGCGAAGGTCTCGGCCGGCAGGCCGAAATTGGCGGCGAGAACTTCCGGCGGCGTGTGGGCGATCCAGTCGGTCACGAGCAAGGTGTTGTATTCGGTGGCCTTGCCGTCGTCGAAGCAGAGCAGGAACTCGCAGCCGTCCGGCCCCAGCCCCTGCAATGAATGCGGCTGGCCCGCGGGGAAATACCAAATGTCCCCCTCCTTCACATCGGAGACATAGGCGCGGCCCTGATCGTCGAGCACGGTGACGCGGCAGGAGCCATAGGAGACATAGCCCCATTCGGCGGCGAGGTGCCAATGCATCTCCCTTATTCCACCCGCCGTCAGCCGCATATCGACGCCGGAAATCTCCTCGGCGATGGCGAAATCATATTGCGTCACCTGCCGCGCCCAGCCGCCGTTCTGCACGCGCTTGGGCGCATTGTTGAACGACGCCCAGAACATGGGCATGTCGCTGACGTCGGTGGGCGGCGGAAACTGCGCCGAAGGGAATTGAGCGCCGAGCGGCTCGCTGCGCGGGCCGGGATCGGTGAGGCTCGCTTTATTCCGCGCATTGATAGCGCCCTGCGGCGGAAGATCGGGATTGCCGAAAGAGGGGATGGGGCGTCCGGCGCTCGTCTCGGGTTTCTTTGCCGTGGCCATCTGGGTCTTTCTCCGCTGAAACGAGGTAAGGCGACTGCGCCTCTCAGATTGCGCCGGCGGGGCCAGGGTCAACGTCGCCGCGAAAAAGCGCGCGATCGATAAAATCCGAGCATTCGAATTGGCGGACGGGCAAAAGAGCCGCGCGCATTCTCGGCTCCGATGGCGAGGCGTCCCACCTCCTCGCCGGGCGGTCCGGGGGTCGGCGTGGCAGATTTTCTCGCTCGTGTCTCTTTGCGCGTCTCTTTGGCGCTCGTCCTCTTCGGCGGCTCCGCCGCGAGAGCGGAATTCCACGGCTCCGTCGCCGGGCCCGAGATTCCGCGCGCGAGCTTCGTCGTCACCGGCGAGCCGACCTCCATTCCCTATGGCTGGATGGATTTTTGCGGCCGCCAGCCGCAGGAATGCCGCCAATCGATCCTCCCCGCCGCGGACATAGAGCTCTCGCGCGAGGCCTGGGCGCGGCTGAACGAGATCAATCGCGCGGTGAACGCCGCGATCGAGCCGCTTTCGAACCTCGAGCATTGGGGCACGATCGCCGATCATTGGGACTATCCCGTCGACGGCAAGGGCGACTGCAAAATCTATGCGCTGGAAAAGCGCCGGCTGCTGATGGAGATGGGCTTTCCGCGCCAGGCGCTGCTGATGACGATCGTGCGCGACAAGAACGACCAGGGCCACGCCATTCTGACCGCGCGCACCAGCCGCGGCGATTTCATCCTCGACAATCTCGCCGACGAGGTGAAGCCCTGGGACGCGACCGTCTATCGCTTCGTCAAGCGCCAGTCGCAGGAAGACCCGAATGTATGGGTGACGATCGAGCCGCGCCGGCGCGTGGGCGCGCGTTGAGGCTCAGTCCGTGATCACATCCCGATAGATTTCCGCGAGCGGCACGCTCACGCCGATCGCCGGCAAATTCAGCTCCGCCTCGAGCCCGTCGAGAATCTGCACGCCGGCCCAGTCCGCGCCCGCCCGATCGAAGGTCTCTATATGCGCCCGATCGCGCTCGACCAGCACGTAATGACGCAAGCTCGGCAGCTTCTGATAGACGGCCCATTTCTCGAAACGGTCGCGCGCCTTGCTGCCCTCGGACATGACCTCGACGAGGACCGTCGGATCGTTCAGCGACGTCGCGCCGGGCTCGAGCGGACGGCAATGCACGATCACATCGGGCAGCATGGACGAATCCATAGGGGCGTCACGCAGCCGGAAGCTCTCGGTTAATGTCCGGCACGACGAGCCATTCGCCCTCAGCCTCTCACGAATGCCGGAGGAAAGGTTCTGGATGATGTAATTATGCTCCCATCGCGCGCCCACCATCATGCGCACGACGCGGCCGCCGATCAGCTCCCACTTTTCATTCGTGGGCTTGTCGGCGAGCAGTTCCTCGAAATCGTCGAGGGACATATGCTCGTATTGCGACGAGGGGCGGCTCATGGTCTCGGCTCCTGGCGGCACTCTAACATAACGCCCCATTCCGCGCATCTGTTCGGCCGCCGAACATGCGGACGGACTGAAACCGGGAGCGCCGAATGACTCGGCTGAAAGAGAAAGTAACGCTCGTGACCGGCGCGGCGCGAGGCATCGGCGCGGCGATCGCCCGGGCCTTCGTCGACGAAGGCGCCTTCGTTTATCTGACCGATATCGACGACGACAACGGACGCGCGACGGCCGCCGCGCTCGGCGAAGGCGCCGCTTACGCAAGTCTCGACGTGCGGGAGGAAGCCGATTGGCGCGAGGTCGTCGCTCTCGCGCTCTCCGAGCGCGGTCGGCTGGACGTCGTCGTCAATAATGCGGGGATCACCGGCTTCGAAGCCGGCGCCGCCGCCCATGACCCGGAAAATGCGCGCCTCGAGGATTGGCGCGCCGTGCATGAGACGAATCTCGACGGCGTGTTTCTCGGCTGCAAACATGCGATCCGCGCGATGCGGCCGGCGGGGACCGGATCGATCATCAACATATCCTCGCGATCGGGCCTCGTCGGCATTGTGGGCGCCGCCGCTTACGCCTCCTCCAAGGCGGCGGTGCGCAACCATACCAAGACCGTCGCTCTATGGTGCGCCGCGCAGGGCCTCGCGATCCGCTGCAACTCGATCCATCCGGCCGCGATACTGACGCCGATGTGGGAGCCCATGCTCGGAAGCGGTCCCGATCGCGAGGCCCGCATGGCGGCCTTCGTTCGCGACACGCCCCTGCGCCGGTTCGGACGGCCGGAGGAGGTCGCGGCGCTCGCCGTGCTGCTGGCCTCGGACGAGGCGACCTATGTCACCGGAGCCGAGCTGAACATCGACGGCGGCCTGCTGGCCGGATCGGCGGCCAGCCCAGGATAGGCGTTCCGAATCCCCTGCTCGCGGTATAAAGCTCTCGCCGTCCCTGAAACGCCCGGAGCCCGATGCTTTGACCACCCCTCCCCGCCGGCTGGTGACGCCCGAAAAGCGCGACGACGATCCCGACGCCTCGCTGCGTCCGCTCTCGCTCGGCGATTTCACCGGCCAGGAGGCGGCGCGCAAGAATCTCAAAATCTTCATCGAAGCGGCGAAGACGCGCGGCGAGGCGCTCGATCATGTGCTGCTCGTCGGCCCGCCCGGCCTCGGCAAGACGACCATGGCGCAGATCGTCGCCCGCGAGCTGGGCGTCAACTTCCGTTCCACCTCCGGCCCGGTCATCGCCAAGGCCGGCGATCTCGCGGCGCAGCTCACCAATCTCGAGCCGCGCGACGTTCTCTTCATCGACGAGATTCATCGCCTCAATCCGGCGGTGGAGGAAATCCTCTATCCGGCCATGGAGGATTTCCAGCTCGATCTCATCATCGGCGAAGGCCCGGCGGCGCGCTCGGTGAAGATCGATCTCGCCAAATTCACCCTCGTCGGCGCGACGACGCGCGCCGGCCTGCTGACGACGCCGCTGCGCGATCGTTTCGGCATTCCGATCCGGCTCAATTTCTACACGGCGGAAGAATTGGAGCTGATCGTGCGGCGCGGCGCGCGCGTGCTCGGCGTCTCCATGAGCGAGGATGGCGCGCGCGAGATCGCGCGGCGCTCGCGCGGCACGCCGCGCATCGCCGGCCGCCTGCTGCGCCGCGTGCGCGATTTCGCCATTGTCGAGAATGCGGGACAGGTGACGCGCGAGCTCGCCGATCGCTCGCTGGCTCTGCTCGAGGTCGACAGCATCGGGCTCGATGTGATGGACCGTCGCTATCTCGAAATGGTGGCCGTCAATTTCGGCGGCGGGCCGGTGGGGATAGAGACGATCGCCGCCGCCCTCTCCGAGCCGCGCGACGCGATCGAGGACATCATCGAGCCGTTCCTGCTCCAGCAGGGCTTTCTCCAGCGCACGCCGCGCGGCCGCCTGCTGACGCCGCACGCGTTCCGTCATTTGGGCCTCGCCGAGCCGTCGCGCCCGCCGGCGCAATTCGGAATGTTCGACGAAGAGGAGGAGTGAAGCGGGCTCACCGCTCCCGCACGGCCGCAGCGTCGAAATCCAACAGCTCGTTCGTATAAGTTTCGCGCACTTCCGAGATCGGCTCGCCGTCGCCGCCATGCACGATCGCGCGATGCTCGAACAGCGCATGAGGCGGATCGAGGTCCGCCTTCTTCGGCCGCTCGCGCATAATCGCCTCGCGCGTCTCGCCCTCCCAGCCCGCCGGCAGCGGCGACCATCGCATCTCCGCCGAGAATGTGCGGCGGAAAGGCCGCAGCGGCGCGATCACCTTGCCGAAGGGCGCGTCGCTCGTCTCGAGCGCGCGATTCATCTCGGGCGTCAGCCGCGACGGCACATACCAATTATCGGCTTCCGAAAGCGTATGCTCGCCGCAGCGCAGCGCCACGCGGCGATATTTCACGGGCTCCTGCGCGCCGACGGCCAAGCGCTCGCGCTGCTCGGCGCTCGGCTCGGCGACTGCGCCCGGCTCGACGCGCGCGACGATCTTCGGCTCCGCGGCCATGTGATGGTCGGCGCACCATTTCTCCAGCACCAATGTCGCGCTGCGGCCGGCGAGCAGCTCGGCGTTCAGCGTCTCGATCAGCGCCAGCGCCTCGAGACGGCCGACGAAATCATCCGGCCAGGGCGCGCGCGCCAATGCCGGCGCCGCCGACAGAAAAGCGAGCCCCGCGACAGCCGCTCGTCTCATCCTCGCTCGCATCACAGCGCTCCTCGGCCCGGTCTCGATGTGAATAGCGCAAGCAGCCGCGCCTGTCCCCCGCCGCAGACGGCGGCGATTTCGCGGCGGCCGCGTCGCGGCGTGGCGACTCTGTGACGCTTCGAAGGTATTCCGGCGAAGTCCGTGTTTTTGTCCACTGCCAAGCTTGTGAACTGCAATGGCCTCGCATAGTCCTGATCTCGAACGAGACAAGAGGACGCGATGAAGAACGTCGAATATCGTCTTTTCGCGGCCGCCCTTTGCTTGGCGGCTGCGCCACTTGCCACCTCCACCGCGGAAGCCGGCGTCACCCAGCAGGTGAAATTCTCCGCCGCCGCGCGGCTCGAGCCGACGAAAGTGCTGGTGCTCGGCTCCGAGCGCCGCGCCAGCGCCGATCAATACGCCGCGCGTCAAAAGCTCGACGCCGGCGCGCTGAAGCAGTCGCACGCCGCTTCTGGACTCATCCAATGCGGTCGCGCGCATGGCGCCGGGCAGCTCACCCTCGCCAATAATGTCATCACCACTGCGGCGCATGTCTTCTACGACGAGCGCGGCGCCAAGCGCGCGCGCAGCTGCCAGTTCGTCACCGAGGTCGAGGGCAAGAAGCGCCGCATCGCGATCGACATGACGTCCATCGTCGCCGGCTCCGCCAAGCCCTATGCGGTCAAGGCGATCAACGACTGGGCGGTGGCCCGGCTCACGCAGCCGCTCGACGATGTGAAGCCTTATGGTCTCGCCGATCAGATCGCCGTGGAGCAGACGGTGGAATTCGTCTCGCGCGGCCATTCCGATTGGCGCGACGCCGAGACCATGTCCTTCGAGTCCTGCCGCCTGCGCGCGCAGACCAATCAGCTCAAGGGCGGCGCGCGCGAATTCGCCTTCGATTGCGGCACCGGCGACGGCGCATCGGGCGGCGCGGTTCTCGCGGGCGAGCGGCACGCCGATCTCGGCGCCATTCTCGTCGGCTGGCGCAGCAATGATCCGTCCCATGTCGGGCCCTATTCGACGACGAATTACAATTTCGTCGTCTCGGTGGAAGGCGTGTTCCGCCAGTCCGTGCTGGCCGCCGCCGGACAGGACGCGCCCCCCGCCACCGCGAGCGCGGCGCCCGCCGGCGACAAGGCCGCTGCGGAGCGCGATCAGCGCCGCTCCGCCGGCCGCGACTGACGGGGAAAAGGATTTGCGAGCCTCGAGGCTCGCATCCCCGCCGCGCATTCAAAACGCCCGGCGTCGCTCTCAGCGGCCGCCGGGCGTTTCGATTCCGCCCCAAGAGTCTTTGACCGCCTCGAAATGCGCGGAAGCGTCATAGGCCGCGACGGAAAGGCCGAGCTGCTGCGCCGACAATCGGCCCATCGCCGCCAGCACGGCGTAGGAGGCGACGACGCGGTCGCGCTGCGCGACCACCAGCGCCAGCCGCGCGCCGAGCAGCTCCTGCTGCGCGTTCAAAATCTCCAGCGTGGTGCGCTTGCCGGCCTTGGCCTCCTCGCGCACGCCCGCGAGCGCGCGCTCGGCGGCGGCGATCTGCGCGCTGGCGGCGCCGATCTGCGCTTTGGCCGCCTGCAGCCCTCCCCAATTGGCGCGGATCAGCGCCATCAGCTCGGCCCGCGCGGCGTCGACGTCGAATTTCTTCTGTCCCGCCGTCTCTTTCGCCTGGCGCAGCCGCGCCGACGTCCCGCCGCCGGAATAGATCGGCACCGACAGTTTGCCGAGCAATTGCGCGCCGAGGGCGCGATTGCCGCGGCCATCTATGTCGGACTCCGTGTAAACCTTGCCGACCATGGAGAGGCTGGGCAGAAAATCGCTCTCGATCACCCTTATGTCAAGATCGGCGGCCTCCGCGTCATGCTGCGCGGCGCGCACCACGGGATGCTCGACGAGCGCGACGCGCTCGGCCGCCTCGCGCGTCTTCGGCAGCAGGCGATCGACGGGCTCGCCCGGCGCGAGGCGCTTCGCGTCCGCTCCCATGATCTGCGCATAGCGCGCGAGGCCGGCGTCGAGCTCGGCGCGCGCCGTCGCGGATTGCGAGCGGCCGGCGGAGAGGCGCGCCTCGGCTTGCGCAATGTCGGTCGGCGTGATCTCGCCGGCGGCATAGCGCTCCTTGGTCTGGCGCAATTGCTCTTCGAGCACGGCGACATGATTTTGTTGCAGCCGTAGCGCCGCCGTGTCGCGCGAGACATTCATATAGACAGAGACCGCCTCGAACAGCAGACGCTGCTCGATCAGCCGCAGCCGCTCGCGTCCCGCATGGACATTGCTCTGCGCGGCGAGCGCGGAATTTTTCGTGCGAAAGCCGTCGAACAAAGGCTGCTCGACGCTGAGCACGGCCGAGCGCGGCGGGCCGCCGCGATTGTTCTGAATGCTCTCGACCCACAATGGCTCGAGGCGGTTGCCATTGTCGTATTCGAAGGATTTCTGCACCGAGCGGCGCCGCTCGACGCCGAGAAAGGCGTCGGTCCGCACGCTGGGGCGAAATTGCGAGAGCGCGCGCGGCACATTCTCGTCATTGGCGCGCTGGCCGGCGCGCGCGGAATTGAGCGTCGGATTGAGCTCATAGGCGCGCGCCAGCGCGCCGGCGAGGGTTTCTCCCGAGGCGGCGGCCGGCGCCAGCAGAGCGAACCCCAGAGCGAAGATGGAAACGCCTCTCATGCGTCGGCGCCTCTCGGCTCGGCGACGACTTCCTCTTCCGGCGCGACGACCGCCTCGTCGCGCCCGAACAGCGCATAGAGCGCCGGCAGCACGAAGAGCGTCAGAATGGTCGCGCTGACCAGCCCGCCTATGACCACCGTGGCGATGGGCTTTTGCACTTCCGCGCCCGTGCCCGTCGCAAAGGCCATCGGCAAAAAGCCCAGCGAGGCGACGAGCGCCGTCATCGCCACGGGCCGCAGGCGCGTCATCGCGCCTTCGACAATGGCGTCGCGCGGCGCCCGGCCCTGCTGCACGAGCTGCAGAATATAGCTGCGCATGACGAGGCCGTTGAGCACGGCGACGCCGGAGAGCGCGATGAAGCCGACGGCTGCGGAGACCGACATGGGCATTCCGCGCAGCCACAAGGCGGCGACGCCGCCCGACAGCGCCAGCGGCACGGCGCTGAACACGATGAGCGCGTCGCGCGCCGAGCCCAGCGCCGAATAGAGCAGCAGGAAGATCAGGAAGAAGCACAAGGGCACGACGACAATGAGCTTCTGCCGCGCGGCGGCGAGATTCTCGAACTGCCCGCCCCAGGACAGCCAATCGCCGGGCGCGAGCGTGATCTTCGCCTTCACTTTCTCCTGCGCATCGACGACGACGGAGGCGATGTCGCGCCCGCGCACATTGGCGGTGACGACGACGCGGCGCTTGCCGTTCTCGCGCGAAATCTGGTTCGGCCCCTCATGGAAGGAGAAAGAGGCGACCTGCTTCAGCGGCACTGTGCGCATCTTCCCCGTATCGTGCCCGCGCACGGAAACGGGAAGATTTTCGAGCGCGCGAATATCGTGGCGCAATTCGTCCTTCAACCGCACGATGATCGGAAAGCGCCGGTCGCCCTCGAAGACGACGCCGGCGCGCTGGCCGCCCACGGCGGCGCCGATGACGTCCTGCACTTCCGCGACGCTGAGGCCGAGATGGGCGATCTCGGTCTTGTCGATCTTGATCTCGAGGAAGGGGAGGCCTGCGATCTGCTCGACCTTCACGTCCTCGGCGCCGGAGACATTGCGCAGCAAGCCGGCGATCTGCTCCGCCTCCTTGGCCATAGAGTCGAAGTCCTCGCCGAACACCTTCACTGCTATGTCGCCGCGCACGCCGGCGAGCAGTTCGTTGAAGCGCAACTGAATCGGCTGCGAGAATTCATAGAGATTGCCGGGCAGCTCGGAGACATGCGCGTCGATGCGGCGGATCAAGTCCTCCTTGGGGAGCTCGGGATTGGCCCATTCCGCGCGCGGCTTCAAGAAAATATAGGTGTCGGTGAGATTGGGCGGCATGGGATCGGTCGCCGCCTCCGCCGTTCCCGTCTTGGAGAAGACATAGGCGACCTCGGGAGCCTGATGGATGGCGTTCTCGACGTCCTTCTGCATCTCCTGCGACTGGGTGAGCGAGGCGCTCGGAATGCGGCCCGCCTGCATGGCGAGATTTTTCTCGTCGAGCGTCGGGATGAACTCCTGCCCGAGCCGCGAAGCGAGCAGCAAGGCCACCAGAAAGGCCCCCGCGCCGATGGCGATGGGCCGGCGCGGCGACGCAATGGCGCTTTGCAAGCGCGGCAGATAGGCGCGCTTCAGCGTGGCGATGAATTTGTTCTCGCTCTCCTCGACGCGGCCGGAGACGAGAATGGCGATCATCGCCGGAACGAAAGTGAGCGAGAGGACGAAGGCGCTGGCGAGCGCCAAGATCACCGTCAGCGCCATGGGATGGAACATTTTGCCTTCGACGCCCGAAAAGGACAGCAAAGGCACATAGACGAGAATGATGATCGCCTGGCCATAGACGGTCGGGCGGATCATTTCCACGGCGGAGGCGATGACCGTCTGCAATCGCTCCTCGAGCGAGAGCGCGCGCCCCAGCGCATGGCGCCGCTCGAAGAGATGGCGCAGGCTGTTCTCGGCGACGATCACCGCGCCATCGGCGATGAGGCCGAAGTCCAGCGCGCCCATGCTCATGAGATTGGCGCTGATGCGGCCATAGACCATGCCGGTGGCGAGCAGCAACATGGTGATGGGAATGACCAGCGCCGTGATCAGCGCCGCGCGAAAATTGCCGAGCAGCAGAAACAGCACGACGATGACCAGCAGCGCGCCCTCGGCGAGATTGGAGGCCACGGTGCGGATCGTCGCGTCGACGAGCACAGTGCGGTCGAGAATGGTCTTCGCCTCGACGCCCGGCGGCAGCGCGGCGCGAATGGAGCCCAGCTTGGCGCCGACGGCGGCGGAGACCGCGCGGCTATTGCCGCCGATCAGCATCAAGGCCGTGCCGATGACGACCTCCTCGCCGTCCATGCTGGCGCTGCCGACGCGCATCTCGCGGCCGACGCCGACCTCGGCGATGTCCCTAACGCGGATCGGCACGCCATTGCGCGTCGAAACGACGACGCGCTCTATGTCGTCCATCGTCTCCAGACGGCCGCCGCTGCGCACCACATAACCTTCGCCATTGCGCTCGATATAGCCGGCGCCGCGGCTCTGATTGTTACGCTCGAGCGCGGCGGCGACATCGCCGAAGGAGAGGCCGAGCGAATAGAGCTTCATCGCATCCGGCCGCACGTCGAACTGCTTCACGAAGCCGCCGAGCGAATCGACGCCGGCGACATTGGGCACGATTTTGAGCTGCGGCTTGACGATCCAATCCTGCACGGTGCGCAGATAGGCCGAGCGCTCGAGCTCGCTGCGCAGCATCTGCCCGTCCGGCGTCAGATAGGTCCCGTCATTCTGCCAGCCGGGCTCGCCATCGAGATATTTGCGGCCGGGCTGCTTGGGCGCATAGCGGATCGCCCACATATAGACTTCGCTGAGACCCGTCGCGATCGGCCCCATGCGCGCCTCGACGCCGATGGGGAAATTCTCCTTCGCCTCGGCGAGACGCTCGCTCACCTGCTGGCGCGCGAAATAAATGTCGAGCTTCTCGGCGAAGACCGCCGTCACCTGCGCGAAGCCGTTGCGCGAGAGCGAGCGCGTATATTCGAGGCCGGGAATGCCGGCGATCGCATTCTCTATGGGGAAGGTGATCTGCTTTTCGACCTCGGTCGGCGACAGCGCCGGCGCGATGGCGTTGATCTGCACCTGATTATTGGTGATGTCCGGCACGGCGTCGATCGGCAGGCGGTCGAGCGATGCGGCGCCGACGAGGCAGGCGAGCAGAGTCAGCAGCGCGACGAGCCAACGCTGACGAACCGAAAAGGCGATGCAACGCTCGATCATCCACCGTCACACATTCTCGCGCGCCGCCGTCGTCGACGAGGCGGGCGGTCAATCCAACCCTTCGAGCCGCGATTTGCCGAGCTCCGCCTTCAGCACGAAGACATTGGCCGCGGCCACCTGCTCCCCCTCCTCGAGCCCGGAGACGATCTCGATCGCCTCATCGTCGCTCGCGCCCGTCTCGACCTTGCGCTTCACGAAGCCCTCGGGCGTGCGCACGAAGACGACCGTCTCGCCCTCGAAAGCGAGCAGCGCCGCGCGCGGCAGGCGCAGGCGCGCCGGCTTCTCCTCGAGCGCGACGCGCGCCGTCATCGCCGTGCCGGGACGAAGAGCGAAATCCGCATTGGCGAAAGAGGCGACGGCGCGGCCGGAATGCGTCTCGTGATCGAGCATGGGGCCGATGAAGACGATGCGGCCCATGGCCTCCTCCTCGCCGTCATGCGAGAGGCGCACGCTCTGCCCCTCGCGCACCGACGGCAAATCGGCGATAGCGACGGCGATCTCGGCGAAGACAGTGGACAGATCGGCGACGACATAGAGCTGCGCATCGCCGCCGACCGGCTGGCCGAGATCGGCGCGACGCTCGATCACCTTGCCCGAGGACGGCGCGCGAATCTCCTTCCGGCGCAATTCGCCGACCGGCTGGCCCGGCAGAGCGGCGATCTCGGCTTCCGAAAGATCGAGCGCGGCGAGTTTCTGCCGCGCCAGCTCGACGCGGAGCCTCGCCTCCTCATAGGCGCCGCGGGCTTTGAGAAAGCTCTGCTCGGCGGCGATTTTCTTGTCGAACAGCCCCTTCTCGCGCTGGAACAGCGCCGATTGCAGATCGAGCGCCACTCTGGCGGCGAGATAATCGCTCTTGGCGTCGGCGACCTCGCGGCTGTCGATGATGGCGATCACCTCGCCTTTCTCGACCGGATCGCCGAGCCGCTTGCGCAATTCGGCGACGGCGCCGACGACTTTCGCGGCCACGCGGCCGATGCGGTCGGGATCGACGGCGACGACGGCCGGCGCGACGACGGTCCGCGTCAGCACGCCCGGCGCCGCCGCGACCGTCGTGATCTTGGCGGCCCCGATCTGCTCGGCCGTCAATTTGACCAATCCCTCCGCGCGCTTGGCGTCGGACGGTTCGGCGGCTTTCTCGCCGGCGGCGAACAGCGCGCGAAAAGGCGCGGAAATTTGCGGAAACAGCGAGCCGAGCATGGCGCTCGCCAGCAGCGCTGCGCCGATAGCCGCGCGCGAACGCGGCGAATTAGAACGGCTCCAAACAGGAAGAACGCTCGGCCGCCGCTCCCCCGCGTCGGTCGGAACGACGTTCGATACCGCCAGTCGGCGGAAAAAATGGGCCAAGTCTCGCAGTCGCATCTCGAGACTTCTTTAACTCGTATGGCCGGCTGCGTCCACGCCAGAGCGCTGGAAAAACGGGCGCCTCGCCTGTTTCTCGAACAGACGGGGCGCAAACGAAAAAAGCCCGGCGCGATGCGCCGGGCTCTTCTCCCCCGAATCTCGATAGGATCAGTATTTCGCGATCACCGGAGCCGGCGCGCCGAACAGATTGAAGTGATAGTTCAGGCCGACGCGAACGGTGTGGAAGTGGTTCTCCACGCCGCGCTGGCTGACCAGCAGCGCCGCCGGGAAGGTCGGGACGCCGATCGCATTGCCGCGCTCGAGTTCCGTATAGAGATACTCGACCTTGGCCGACCAGTTCGGCAGGAACGCCCATTCCACGCCGCCGCCGGCGGTCCAGCCGGTGCGCGTGCCGTTCTCGGAGCCGAAAGCGGCGAAGCCGGCGCCATCCGCATAAGAGAAGGTCGTCGAGCCCTCGCCATAGGCGAAGCCGCCCGTGCCATAGACGAGCAGGGTCGGCAGAACGGCGTAGCCGACGCGGCCGCGCACCGTGCCGAACCAGTCGAGACGCTGATTCGCGGTCACGCCGGACGGCAGCAGGCCGAAGCCGAAGCCGCCGGTGGAGCCCTTCAGATCGGCGCCCTGGAAATCGGCCTCGAGGCCGACCACGAAGCCCGTGCCGGCGAACTGATGATTATAGCCGATCTGAACGCCGCCGAGCACGCCGTCGGCGTTGGAGGCGCCATAGGACCAGGCCGAAACCGGCAGCAGGCCGAAGGACGACAGGCCGCTGACATTGTTATTGTCGGTCCAGCCATAGCCGATGTTCACGCCGGCGTAGAAGCCGGTCCAGCTGAAGGCGGGCGCGACCGGAGCGACGAAAGCGGGCGCGGCCTTCTGCGACGGAAGGTCGGCCGCGAAAGCCGGAGCGGCGGCGATGGCCAGCGCGAGCGCGCCGACGGCGGAAAGAGTTTTCATAGGTTCCCTCACTGGATCAGTGCGGCCGTCGCTTGTGTCCACTGCGCCCCCCGACGCCGGGACCGAGCGGCCGCTCGGTGTTGCCGATCGAGCGTGGTCTACGCCTCGGCCCAAAGCCACGTCAACGCTGTCTGCGCCAATTTGCTTCGCCAACGTCCGATTTCATTATGATTGTGACATATCCGTCACATCGAATACGCTCTGAGAGAATCTATGCTTGACATCTTCAAAAGCACGAACCTCAGCTTCGCCGAATCGCGGCAGGAGGGATTTTGAACAAAATATTCAAGTTGTTGATCATCGAGGCAGCGCCGCCCGCCAGGGCGCGGGCGCGGAGGCCGCCGCCGCGGACGACGATCCCCGCCGAAGCTGGAACATTGAATATGAACAAGTGTTTGAAGGTCAGTCGTAGCGCGATGATAGCATCGAAGATGAATATTCGATCCCGAGCAGCGCGCTTCCGTCGCCTGAGAACGACTCTTCTTTCAATGACTTGCTCGCCACTTCAGGAGCCGCCCCGCTCCCTCCGCAGCCGTTCCCAATAATCGAGCCGCTTGGCGATCTCGCGCTCGAAACCGCGCTCCACGGGACGGTAGAAGCTCCGCCGGCCGAGCGATTCGGGCCAGTAATCCTGGCCGGAGAAGGCGTCGGGCTCGTCATGGTCATAGCGATAGCCCTCGCCATAGCCTTCGCTCTTCATCAATTTCGTCGGCGCGTTGAGGATGGTCTTGGGCGGCATGGGCGAGCCGCTCTCCTCGGCGAGGCGGCGGGCGGCCTTGTAGGCGACATAGCCCGCGTTGGATTTGGGCGCGGTCGCCACATAGAGAACGGCCTGCGCGAGGGCCAGCTCACCCTCGGGACTGCCGAGAAAATCATAGGCGTCCTTGGCGGCGTTGGCGACGACCAGCGCCTGCGGATCGGCGAGGCCGATATCCTCGACCGCCATGCGGACGATTCGCCGCGCCAGAAACAGCGGATCTTCGCCCGCGACCAGCATTCGCGCGAAATAATAGAGGGCGGCGTCCGGGTCGGAGCCGCGCACGCATTTGTGCAGCGCGCTGATGAGATTGTAATGGCCCTCCTGCGCCTTGTCGTAGATGGGCGCGCGCCGCTGCACGATCTCGGCGAGCCGCGCGCGGTCGAAAACCTCGCCCTCCCCCGCCGCGCGCCAGACGTCCTCGGCGAGGGTCAGAGAGGCGCGGCCGTCGCCATCGGCCATGGCCACGAGAGCGGCGCGCGCGTCCTCGTCGAGCGGCAGGGGCTTTCCCTCGGCCTGCTCGGCCCGGCGCAGCAGCTTTTCGATCGCCTCGGCGCCCAGCGATTTGAAGATCAGCACGCGGGCGCGCGAGAGAAGCGCGGCGTTGAGCTCGAAAGAGGGGTTTTCCGTCGTCGCGCCGATCAGCGTGACAGAGCCGTCCTCCATCACCGGCAGGAAGGAATCCTGCTGGCTGCGATTGAAACGATGAATCTCGTCGACGAAGAGCAGCGTCCCCTGCCCCATGGCGCGGCGCGCGCGCGCCGCCTCGAAGGTCTTCTTCAAATCGGCGACGCCGGTGAAGATCGCCGAAATCTGCACGAAGGCGAGAGCGGTCTCATGGGCGAGAAGGCGCGCCACCGTCGTCTTGCCGGTGCCGGGCGGCCCCCAGAAGATCAGCGAGCCGATCGAGCCCGAGCGGATCGCGCGCGTCAGCGCCCCGTCCGGGCCGAGGAGATGGTCCTGGCCGGCCACCTCCTCCAGCTTTTGCGGGCGCAGGCGGTCGGCGAGCGGATGCGGCGCGTTGCGATCGAGCCCGGCGGCGGCGAACAAATCACTCATAGCCCGCTATTATAGCGGATCGCCCGCGGTCGCGCCCGCTCCCTTGTTCGTAATTTCCGAACCTTTACCTTCGCCGGCCCTGTTTAACCGGCGGTTAACCATTCGGGGAGTATTACGATTCTGTAAAATTTTCGCGACCCTCCCTGTTCTCTCGTGGCGTTCTTTCTAGTGGCGTCCTTTCTGGTGGCGTCTCGGCGGCGTAGGGGCCTCATCTTTCAAACACAGGTCGATCACATGCGCACTATCGCATTCGTCACGCAGAAGGGCGGCGCCGGAAAGAGCACGCTCGCAAGCAGCATCGCCGTCGCCGCCAGTTGCGCGGGCGAGCGTGTTTTCATTATCGATTTGGATCCGCTCCAGTCATTGGTCAAATGGTCGAAGGCGCGCGAGGCGACCGACGTGCCGGTCGAGCATGTGCCGCCGGCCAAGCTCGGCAAGGCGCTCGCCGCGCTCGAGAAGAAGGGCGTCACCCTCGTCGTCATCGACGCGCCGGGCGCCGACAGCGAATATTCGGAGGCCGCCATTCGCGCCGCCGATCTCTGCATCATCCCGGCCCGCCCCAATGTCTTCGATCTGTGGGCCTGCGAGCTGACCCGCGCCAGCATCAAGGACAAGAAGAAAGAATACGCCTTTCTTCTCAACCAGTGCCCGCCCGCCCAGCAGAACGCCCGCGTCGACCAGGGCGCGCAGGCGCTGCAGGCGATCGGCGCGCTGCTGTCGCCGCTGGTCTCGGCGCGCGTCGACTATCAGGAGGCGGCCCGCCTCGGTCTCGGCGTCTGCGAGCTCAATCCCGAGGGCGTCGCCTCTCAGGAGATGCGCGAACTCTGGCAATCGGTGAAGCGCCGCCTCAAGAAGGGCGTCGCCGCGCCGGCAGCCAAGGCCGAGCCGAAGGTCGAGGCCAAGCCTGTAGCCAAGGTCGAGGCCAAGCCTGTGGCCAAGGTCGAGACCAAGCCGGCCGCCAAGGCGGAGGCCAAGCCCGAAACCAAGGCGGAGACCAAGCCTGCGGCAAAGGCCGAAACCAAGCCGGCCGCCAAGGTCGCCGGCAAGATCGCGCCCAAGCAAGAGCCGGCTCGCAAGCCGGCCGCCGCCGCGGCGCCGGCCCCTGCGGCGGAAAAAGCCGCCAAGCCGCAGGCCAAGCCCGCAGTCAAGAAAGCGGCGTGAGAACCAAGGCGAACCGCGCGGCTTTCACGCGCGGTTCCTCGCCGGAGCGTCAGCCGATTTCGACGATCCTGGCGCTGTGATGAATGACCTCGACGCCATCGCCGACGCTCTTGCCGAGCAAGGCCTTGGCGAGCGGGGCGACATAGGGGATGAGCCCCTTGGCGGGATCGGCCTCGTCTTCCCCGACCAATCGAAAGCTCTGACGCTTGCCGCTCTCGTCCTCGATGACGATGCGATGGCCGAAGC
The DNA here is from genome assembly GCF_011378635.1 of Methylosinus sp. RM1. NCBI lineage: Bacteria > Pseudomonadati > Pseudomonadota > Alphaproteobacteria > Hyphomicrobiales > Methylocystaceae > Methylosinus > Methylosinus sp. RM1. The sequence continues at coordinate 155,545 of NZ_WOVC01000008.1, read as the reverse complement.
GCGCCTGCTCGTGATCGGGAATGGGCCGCACGATCTCCGCGCTCGCCCGCCGCGCCGACCAATAGCGAAAATCGCGCGCCGCCCGCGCCGCCGCGGCCTTGTCGTCCTGCGCCTGCGCGGCCTCGAGCTCCTTGTGCAGGCGCGCGAGCTCCGCCTCTATCAGCGCGAAGCCCTCGGGCGTGACGAGATTGCGATGCGGGCTGATCGGCCGATCGGGAAGCTCCATGCGGAGCTCGTCGTCGTCCTGTTCCTTGGTGAAGGCGCTGCTCATTTCGTCACGTCCTATCCGACGCTGCGAGAATCGCCGATCTCGATCACCAGCCGGCCCCTGATCTTGCCGGCGACGATCGATCGCGCATGGTCGAGCGCCTGCGCGAAAGGCGCCGTCTGCGTCATCCGCGCGAGAATCCCCTTGTCGAGATCGCGCGCCAGCCGCTCCCAGCCCCTGCGCCGCAGCGGCAGATTGGGCCGCACGCTTTCGACGCCGATGAGGGAGACGCCCCGCAGGATGAAGGGCGCGACCGTCGTCGGCAGCTCCATTCCCTGCGCATTGCCGCAGGCCGCGACGACGCCGTCGATCGACGTCTGCGCCAGCACATTGGCGAGCGTGACCGAGCCGACAGTGTCGACGCCCCCCGCGAAACGCTGCTTCTGCAGCGGCTTGCCGGGGATGGAGAGCTCGGCGCGGTCGACGATCTCGGCCGCGCCGAGAGTCTTGAGATAGGCCTCCTCCTCGGGGCGTCCAGTGGAGGCGACGACGCGCCAGCCGAGCGCCGCCAGCAGCGCCACCGCCACCGAGCCGACGCCGCCCGCCGCGCCCGTGACGACCACCGGCCCGCGCGAGGGCTCGAGGCCTCGGCCCTCGAGCGCCATCACGCAGAGCATGGCCGTATAGCCGGCGCTGCCGATCGCCATGGCCTGCGCCGGCGTCAGCCCCTCCGGCAAAGGGATCAGCCAATCGCCGCTGACGCGGGCGCGCTGCGCGAAGCCGCCGTAATGCTGCTCGCCGAGCCCGCAGCCGCCGGCGATCACAAGATCGCCGGGCGCAAAATTCGGATGGCTCGAGCGCGTGACGACGCCGGCGAAATCGACGCCCGGAATCATCGGGAAACGCCGCACCACCGGCGCCTTGCCGGTCACGGCGAGCCCATCCTTGTAGTTTACGGCGCTATGCGTGACCGCGACGTCGACATCGCCGTCCATCAGCTCGCTCTCGTCCATTTCGAGGTAGGCGGCGCGATAGCCGGCCTCGTCCTCGTCGATGCGTATGGCGGTGAAAGCGCTCACTGCGGCCCCCTTTCCGTCGCGGCGCGCAGCGCCGCAGCCTTGTCGAATACGTAGAGACTTATGTAAACAGAAGGTTTCTGAAGCGAGACATTACAAAAGATTAAGTTGCTTTTTGGCGCTCGCGAACGAAATCTGTGAGCGTCAAGTCCACCCAATCCCCCAGGTGAACGCACATGAAGAAATATCTCCTCATCGCCGCCGCCGTGGCCGCTCTCTCGCTCCCGCTCTCGGCCGGAGTCTTTGCAGAGCCGGCTCCCGGCGAGCATCATCATCACCAATTCTCGGCGGAGGATCACGCCGCCTTCACCGACGCCAAGATCGCCGCTCTGAAGGCCGGCCTCAAGCTCACCCCCGCCCAGGAGAAGAACTGGCCGGCGGTGGAAGCCTCGCTGCGCGACATCGCCAAGGCGCGCGCCGCCCGCTTCGCCGAGGCCAAGGACAAAATGAAGGAAGTCCGCGAGCATCGCAGCGTGATCGAAGGCCTGCAGTGGCGCTCCAAGGCGCTCGCGGCGAAAGCCGCCGAGACGGAAAAGCTCGCCGAAGCGGCCAAGCCGCTCTTCGACAGCTTGGACGACGCCCAGAAGCGCCGCTTCGCCGTGCTGCTGCATACGATCGCCAAGGGCCCGCATCACGGCCATGAATGGGGCGGTCCGCATGAAGGCCCCGAGCACGACTGACGCTCTGAAACAGCCTCGGAAAGCTCGCTAGCCATGACGCCCCGCCGGCTCGACGCCTGCGGGGCGTTTTCGCCTCAATAGGCGCGCTCGACGCAGAAATCGACGACCTCGAGCAAGGCCGACTTCCACGGCGAGGCCGGGAAAATCTCCAGCGCGTCGCGCGCGATCGCTCCATAATGGCTCGCGCGCTCGACCGTGTCCTTGATGGCGTCGTGCTTTTTCATCAGCGCGCAGGCGGCCTCGACGTCGCCGTCGTTGATTTCGCCCTTCTCCAGCGTGCGGCGCCAGAACTCACGCTCCGTCTCGCTGCCGCGGCGGAAGGCCAGGACGACCGGCAGAGTGATCTTGCCCTCGCGAAAATCATCGCCGACATTCTTGCCGAGCTTGGACGATTGTCCGCCGTAATCGAGCGCGTCGTCGATGAGCTGGAAGGCGATTCCGAGATTCATGCCATAGCTGCGGCAAGCCGCCTCATCGGCCTTGGAGCGGCCGCTCAGCATCGGCCCGACCTCCGCCGCCGCGGCGAACAGCTCCGCCGTCTTGGAGCGGATGACCGCCATATAGGCGTCCTCGGTGGTCTGCGTGTCCTTGGCGGCGTTGAGCTGCAAAATCTCGCCTTCCGCGATGACGGCGGCCGCCGTCGAGACGACGGAGAGGCAGGAGAGCACGCCGGGCTCCACCATCATCTTGAAGGCGTGGCCGAGCAAAAAATCGCCGACGAGAACGCAGGTCTCATTGCCCCACAGCATTCGCGCCGCGATCTTGCCGCGGCGCATGTCGCTCTCGTCCACCACATCGTCGTGCAGCAGAGTGGCGGTGTGCATGAATTCGATGCCGGCGGCGAATTTGATGTGGCCGTCGCCCTCATAGCCGCACATTCCGGCGGTGGCGAGCACGAGCATCGGCCGCAGGCGCTTGCCGCCCGCAGAGATGAGATGATTGGCGACCTCGGGGATCGTCGTCACGTCGGAGCCCGTGCGCTGCAGGATCAGCTGGTTGACGCGCTGCAGATCGGGGCCGATCAGCGAAAGCAGATTATCGAGGCCGGCGGACCTTTTTTCCTTGTCCTCCAGCGGTATGACGATGCCCACGTAGACCCCTTTGGCTTGTCTTGGAATGCTGGGGCGAACTTAAGGCTTCGGAGCGCGCGCGGCAAGCCAGGGGAGCGCGCCCCCCGGCGAGCCCTCCCCTGGCCGATCCGACGCTGTTCTGCGTGAGAATTCAGCATCCGTTCCGGCGCTCCAAGGTCTGGAGCTGCCGAACCCGTCGGGCATCGGCGCCGCTCAGCCGGCCATAGGGCGGAAAGCAGCCCCCGCCGAAAACCGAGCGCCCGCGCGTGGTCTGGAAACAATGCCCGGCGCGCGCATAGATGGCGTTGCGTTCTCGCCAGAGCTGGTCGCAGGAAGCGCCCGATTGCGCGAGCGCGGGCGCCGGCGCGCCGATTTCCGCAAAGGCCGACAAGATCGCCCCTGCGGCGAGAATACGGATCATGGCGTTCATCGATTTCATCGCATTTCCTCCTCGACGACCACGCGACCGGGCTCCGGTCGCGCGACCCGATCAGTTCAGGCCGTTTCCAAAAGAGCGGAAGCCGATTGCTCGTTGCGAGAACTCGCTCTCGATACGAGAGCTTGCTCGATGCGAGAAGCTGTGACATTTTTTCAGTGCGATGAACGTTTCCCGCGCATGAACGTTCCCCCGAACACAATGGAGAAACGGTCGGAGGCCGCCGCCTTTCTCGGCGGACGCTTGCGTCTGCGCCAAATGCCGCGCGGCCACCGGGCCGGAACCGACGCCGTGCTTCTCGCGGCGGCGACGCCGGCGCAGACGCGCGGGCTCATTCTCGACATCGGCGCGGGAACCGGAGCCGTCGGACTCGCCGCGGCGCTGCGCGCGCCCGCCGCTACGCTCGGCCTCGTCGAGATCGATCCGGAGTCTTGCGCGCTGGCCCGCGAGAATATCGCGACGAACGCGCTCGCGGCGCGCATCCGCGTCCACGAGGTCGATCTCCTCTCGATCGCGGCGCGTCGGGCCGGCGGGCTCGAGAATGAGAGCGCCGAGGTGCTTCTCACCAATCCGCCCTATCTCACGCCGGGCCGCGCGCGCGTCTCGCCCGATCCGCGCCGCGCGCTCGCCCATGTGAGCGCGGACGGCCTCGAGCCCTGGCTGCGCGCCTGCCTCGCGCTGCTGCGGCCGGGCGGGCTCTTCGTCATGATCCACCGCGCCGACGCGCTCGCGGATTGTCTCGCGAGCGTCGGAACGCGGCTCGGCGCGCTCGCCCTGCTGCCCGTCCTCCCGCGCGAGGGCGAGGCCGCGACGCGCATTCTGCTGCGCGGACTCAAAGGCTCGAAAGCGCCTTTGTCGCTGCTTCCGCCGCTCGTCCTGCATGAAGCCGACGGCGCCTTCACGCCGCGCGCAGAGGCGCTCAATCGCGGCGAGGGCGAGCTGTTCTGAACGCGCGCGAAGCGCTGCGACGACACACTATTCGGCCGACTTGCGAGCGGCGTCGCGCAGTGGTGTAATCCGCCCGGCGAAGGGGCGAGTTCCATGGCGAAACGAAGCGTCGTGATCGCGATCGGCATCGAACGGTCGGGCAAGCTCCCGCGTCTCCCCGGCGCCACGCGCGGCGCGAAGGATTTCGCCGCATGGGCGATGGAAAACGCCTATGAGGCCGCGCTCTTCACCGACGAGGGCGGCAAGGAGGTCACTTTCGACGCCATTCGCTCCAAGGTGGAGGAATTCGTCGACGCGCTCGACGTCGGACGATTGATTCTGTTCTTCGCGGGACATGGTTGCGCCTCGGCGGCGGAAACCATGTGGCTGCTGTCGAAATATGATCGACGCAGCGACGAGGTCGTCGGCGTCGAAGCCTCCGAGAAACATGCGCGCCGCTGCGGGATCGATCAAGTGTCGTTCATCTCGGACGCCTGCCGCAATTCCGTTCCCGGCCAGCCCTTCTTCACGCCGCGCTCGCTGTTTCAAAGACAGCAGCGCATCGCGACGCCCGCGCAATGGGACCATTTCGAGGCGGCAGACATAGACGGGGCGGCGCAGGAAGTGGCCAAGCCGGCGACCGAGACCGAGCCGGCCGAACATTACGGAGTCTTCACCAGCTGCCTGATGCAGGCGCTGAAGGGAAATGTCTCGGCCGCTTTCGCCCGGCCGCGAGGCGAAGGCCCCTGCGTCACCTCCGCCAGTCTCGCGACCTTTCTGGAGAAAGCCGTCGCCTATGAAACCGATCTGCTCGCGGGCGCCCGGCCGCAGCGCGTGGATGCGAACTCCGGCTGGCGGGAGCCGAACGACGTCTATGTCTCCTTTCCGAAGGGCCATATCATACTGTCGACGTCGGCGCTGGACCGCAAGGAGCGCGGCTTCGAGATTCATCGTTTCAGCGTCGACGCCCTATCGGAGCTGGAGCCCCTCGAGAGCTGGACGCCGCCCCGCCCCAAATCCCGCAAGAGCGTCGCCTCCGATCGCATTCGCCGGCTGCGCGAGCGCTCCAATGGCCGCCTGCGTCGCCGCCGCGCCAAATTCGCGGCGGCGGAGGGGCGCGCCTCCTTCGAGACGCATGTCGGCGTCACTGTGATCGGATCGTCGATCGCGCGCGTCGCCACCCGGCCCGAATATTGGCGCTTCTCGGACGGCGGCGCCGATCAGATCGCGGTGCGGACCGAAGTCCCGGCCACGCTTCTCCTCGAGACGGCGGAAGGCGATTTCGTCGCCGTGCTCGTGGTTCCGGGCTTCGTCGCGACGCTCGTCGTCGAAAAGGGCGCGGCGGCGAGCCTCTCCTACGCGCCGTCGGCCAATGGCGGCTTTGCGCGCGCCTGCGATCTCTATCGCGAGACGATCACGCCCGCGGTTCATCGCCTGACCGCCGAAATGGAAGCGAAACGCACGCCCGACGCAAATGCGGTGATCGCTCTGCTCGACGCGCTGCGCGCCGCCGGCGTCGTCGATCCGGGCGCCGGCGTGCTCGCCGCTCACGCGCTCGAGCAAGCGGGACGCATCGCGGAAATTCGGGAGCTGGCGCAATTCTTCGCCGCGACGCCGGACGAATATGGACGCGGCCCTATCGGAACGCCGTTCGACGTCGCCTATCTCGCCGATAGCGAAGCCGCCGCCGTCGGCGCCTTTCCGCTGCTGACGAAAGGCTGGGCCTATCTCGAGCCCGATGACGCCCGCGTCTCTCGCATCGTCTTGGAGGCGCGCCGGGGATTGAAGCCCTCGCTGTGGACGACATTCGACGCTGCGGCCGGAGCGATGCTCGCCGCGGAGCTCGACGAGGGGAGGCTCGCTTGAAAACCTTGGTCTTCGTGCATGGAATGCGTCAGGAGAATCGCTCTCCCGACGATCTGCGACAAGAATGGCTCGACGCGCTCGAGGCCAATTGGCGGCGGCAGGGGATCGCGCGCCCCGACTTCGAATTGCGTATGCCCTATTACGGCGACACGCTCGACCGCCTCACACGCGGGGTCGGGGCCGACGGCAAGACCGTCGTCGCGCGCGGCGACGCGCCTCTGCCGAGCCTCGCCGCCGATCTGCTGCAGCAGATCGGCGACCGCGCCGGACTCGATCCCGCGGACATCGCCGCGGAATCGGGACAGACGGTCATCGACAGAGGAATCGCCAATCAGCAATGGGCGCAAGGAATCGCGCGAGCGCTCGGGCGAAAGGCGCCCTGGCTCGGCCACGCCGCCCTTCCCTTCGTCGAGCAGGTCGACGCCTATCTCACCAATCAGCACGCGCGCAAAGCCGTCGACGACATCGTCGGACCGGACCTGCGCGGCGCCGACCGCGTCATCGTCGCCCATTCGCTCGGCACGATCGTCGGCTACCGCCTGCTCACTGATTTCGGCGTCGCGAGCGCGGTCGAGCTTCTGGTCACGCTCGGCTCGCCGCTCGGCATCGATCTCGTGCGCGAATATCTCAAGCCGCCGCGATTGAATCGGCCGCCGGGCGTGCGCGCCTGGCTCAACGGCGCCGATGTGCGCGACTATGTCGCTCTCTATCCCGCGCTCGACAAAGACAGCTTTTGCGACGGCGTCGAGAATTTGACCGATATCGCCAATCGCCAGGACGATCCCCATGCGATCGTCGATTATCTCACCGATCCGCGCATCGGCGAGCGCATCGCCCGCGCGCTGGCCTGACCGGCGGGCTCACGCCGCGAGATCGGCCACCACGGCGTCGAGCACGGGAAACCCTTCCGAGCTCACGCGAATGCGATTGTCGCGGGTCAGCTCGACGAGCCCGTCGCCGATCAGCTCGGCGACGCGCGATTGCGACAGCTTCTTGCCGGTGAGGGCGAAGAAGCGCGCGGGATCTATCCCCTCGCGCAGGCGCAGGCCCATCAGCAGAAACTCGTCGCCCTCCTGCTCCGCGGAGAGCAGATCGTCCTCGACGAGGCCATGGCCCTCCGTCTCGACGCAGGTGAGCCACATTTCCGGGTGCTTCTCGGTCGCCTGGGCGCGGCGGCCGCGCGGCGTGATGAGCCGCCCATGCGCGCCGGGGCCGACGCCGGCATATTCGCCATAGCGCCAATAGACGAGATTGTGCCGGCATTCCGAGCCGGGCCGCGCGTGGTTGGAGACCTCATAGGCCGGCAGGCCGGCGCGGACGGTGACCTCTTGCGTGACGTCCCATAGCGCGCGCTGCGTGTCGACGTCCGGCAGATCGAGCTTGCCGGCGTCCACCATGCGCTCGAACATCGTCTCCGGCTCTATGGTGAGCTGATAGAGCGAGACATGCTCCGTCACGCGCCCCAGCGCCAGCTCCAGCTCCTTGCGCCAGGCCGCCGGCGTCTGCTGCGGACGGGCGTAGATGAGATCGAAGGAGGTGCGCTCGAAAATCTTATTGGCGACATCGAGCGCGGCGAGCGCCTCGGCCACCGAATGCTGGCGGCCGAGCGCGCGCAATTCTATGTCGTTGAGCGCCTGCACGCCGAGCGAGGCGCGATTGACGCCGGCCGCCTTGAAGCTGCGGAAGCGCGAGGCCTCGACGCTGGTGGGGTTCGCCTCGAGCGTGACCTCGACATCGGCGGCCATGGGCCAATGGTCGGCGATCGCCCGGAGGATCGCCTCCAGCGTGGATGGGAGCATCAGCGAGGGCGTGCCGCCGCCGAAGAACACCGAGCGCACCTCGCGTCCCGGCGCCAGAGCGGCGCGATGGGCGATCTCCGTGCGAAAGGCGTCCACAAAGCGATCTTCATCGACCTCGCCCTTGCGGACGTGGCTGTTGAAGTCGCAATAGGGGCACTTCGACAGGCAGAACGGCCAGTGCACATAGACGCCGAAGCCCGGGTCGAACGCGTTTCGAATCGTCGCAGCCATGGGGGCTTTATGCCACGCCAGGCTCAGAAGGTCACGCTGTCCCGATGATGAAGTGAGCCGCCTACTCCGCCAGGGGCAGGGTGAAGCGGAGCACGGTCCCGCCGCCGTGGTTCGGCTCCGCCCATATTGTCCCGTAATGGGCCTCGATGATCGAGCGCGACAGAGCGAGGCCGACTCCGAGCCCATGCGCCTTGGTCGTCTTGAATGGCTCGAACAGCCGCGCTCTCGACGCTTCGGACATGCCGGGCCCGGTGTCGGCGACGTCGATGCGGATCATGCCCGCATCGACCGCCGCGGTGGAGATGGTGAGCCGCCGGACCTCGACCGCGCGCAGCGCCTCGATCGCATTGCGGACGAGATTGACGATCACCTGCTTCAGCTGAACGGCGTCTCCGATGATCGTGTCATGCTCGGCCTGTAGGTCGAGGACGAGCCGGACGTCGGCGTGGCTCGCGGTCGCCGAGGTGAGCTCACATGCGGCCCCGATCAGAGCGTGGAGACGCTCGCGCGTCTTGTTCGGCTCACTGCGCGCGATGAACTCACGCATATGCCGAATGATGCCGCCGGCGCGCAGGACCTGGCCACAAGCCCGCTCCAGCGCCTCCTCCGCCGCTCTCGCGCGGCTGTCGCTCATTCGCGCGATGGTGCGCCTCGCGGCGTTCAGATAGGCGGCCGTGGCGGTCAGCGGCTGGTTGATCTCATGAGCCAGCGTCGTCGCCATGCCGCCCATGGCGAGCAGCCGGTCGCTGTGCAGCTGGCGAATTCGCGCTTCGGCTCGGCGGCGCTCCGTCAGATCTTGAACGCAGATCACGAAATGCCGGCGAAGACGCTCGAGCCCGATCTCGCTGACCGCGCATTCGACCGGCACCGTCGAGCCGTCCTTGTGGCGCCAGCCGAATTCGCGCCGCCTTTCGAAATAGCCGCGATCGGCGATCTTCAAGAGATCGACCGGCCGACGCCGGCGCGAGCCGCGACCGCGCTCGAGCAGCAGGCCGATGCTCTCGCCGAGCAGCTCCTCCAGCTTATAGCCGAACATCGCCGCAGCGGCCGGATTGGCCAATGTCACCTCGCCGTTCTCGTCGACCGTGATGATTCCGTCGCTGGCGCTCCCGATCGTGGCGCGAAGCCGGACCTCGCTCTCGCGAAGCGCCTGCTCGGCGCGCCGGCGGCCGTAGCTCTCGATCGCTCTCCAATGGCCGCCCCGCCGCACCAGCGCGCAGTCGTGACTGGACAAGACCTCGCAGGTCTTCGTCGTGTCGCAAGCCGTGACGGAATAAGTGCAGAGCGCGATGATGCGCGAGGAGCCGATGAGGGGATCGACCTGATCCTCGTAATGGACGAAATCCTCCCATTCGTCCTCGTTCAGCCAGGACGTGTCGCCGGAGACGCGCATCCCTTCGAAGCCGCGCGCCAAGGCCGCCTCATATCTGCCGCTCCAACCGAGGCACACCCGGCCGGAGTCGAAATTGTCGGTGAGCTTGTACCAGTCGCGGAAGTCGAGAATTTGTACCCGCCCTTCGTCGAGGAGGCGCGGCAGATGTGGAACCGCCTGCTGCAGCGCCTCGATCGCCCGGCTCCGGCTGATGGTCTCCGAGGTGATCCACATGCAGAATTCATTCGACGCCAGGCCGGCGGCGAAATAAGGGACCAATATATCCAGCAGCTCGGCGTCGCTGTCATAGAACTGGCAGAGATGCGCCCCCCAGGGGACATCTCCCAGCCCTTTTATTCCAGACGGCCTCAGCTGGTCACAATTCGCTCCTGTCAGCGTGACGGTGGCCTTCAGCGCGTGCGCGGCGTGGACGTTCATCTAGGTTCCTGGAAATTACGGGTATTTTCTAAAATATAGCATTTGACGCCCATTGTGCGAGGGTTATTCACTAAGTAAAAACCGATATTACGCCAGAATATGCATGAATTTGCCGAGCTTTCGTCGTATGTCTCTCGCGCTTCGATTTCCATCACCGAGCCTCAGTCTCGTCCTCTTCCTCTCGCCATCCCCGCGCCGCGAAAGGCGACGGTCTCGCCGAAAGCTTGAAACGAGCCGATTCGACGTTAATTGCCGGGCGAGCCGCGGCGATTCTGCTCGCCGTCCCACGTCGGCTCCGGTCGCTCGCTCCAGCCGACGATTCTCGACACATGACCTATTTCCTCGGCTTCTATGGACTTTGGCTCGCCAGCGCTTTCCTCGTCGGCGTCCTCTCCGGCCTCGCCAGCCCGCGCCGCGCGGGCGACGATCCCTCGCTCCTGCGCGAGGGAGATTTTCTGCTCGCCCTGACGCTGTGCCTGGCCGCTATTCTCGCCAAGGCCGCGCTCGGCCGTTTCGCGCTCTATCTCGAAGGGGTGTTCGCGCTCTACGTCGCCTTTCTGGCCGGGCTCGGCGCGGTCGCGCTGTGGTCGGGGCCGATCGCGCGCGATCATCCGGGCTGGCGCATCGGCGCCGGCGTGGTCGCCGTCATCGCCATTCTCGCCAATAGCGAGGCGGCGAAGAGCCTCGAGGATGCGCTGGGGCATCGCCTCGGCTCGCTGGTGCAGCGGGAGGGCGGCGACCCTCTGAATTTCGAGGTCAGCGGCCGCGACGTCTTTCTGCCCGCCGACGCTTCCGGCCATCGGGCGCTGGCCGAGCGGCTGGCGAGCGCCGCCGGCGTGCGGATAGTCTGGCGCGTCGACTCCCTCTCGCCGGAGGCCGCCGCCCAGCGCGAGGAGGCGCTCGCCGCCGCCTCCGCCGAGCAGGACGCCCATCGCGCCGCCGCAGCCGTCTGGGCGGAGCACGAGCAGGAGCGCCTCGCCACCGCCCTCGCCGCGCGGCCCCGGCTGGTCGAGGCGCCGTCTCCCCCAAAAAAAGGCCGCAAGGACAAAATCGCTGAAGGCCGCTCGGCCGAGCGCAACGCGCCCCCCGCCGCGCCGCCGCCGTCCGCGACGCTGGTTTGGAACAGCCCCAATGATCCGACGCTGCCGGCGCCGGAAGGGCCGAGCCTGCCGCCGCCCGCGGCCGCCGCCGAGACATCGCCCTGCCGCGCGGCGCTGGCGGCGCTCGTCGCCTCGGAGAAAATCCGCTTCTCGGCCAAGAGCGTCGCGCTCGGCGCGGGGGCGGAGAAATTCCTCGCGCGGCTCGCCGGCTCGCTGAAACAATGCCCGGAGGCGGCGCTCGAGCTGCGCGGCCATTCGGATTCGGTCGGCTCGCCCGAGGACAAGCGCGACTTGTCGCAGCGTCGCGCTCGCGCGGTCTTCGACTATCTGCGCCGCATCGGCGTCTCGCGCGAGCGGCTGACCAGCGCCGGCGTCGGCGACGAGCAGCCCATCGTCGCGGGCGACGATCCTGCGAGCCGGGCGGAGAATCGGCGGGTGGAGATTTTATTGCGGTGATGCGCCCGCTTTTGTCGGAGCGTCGGCGCGAACGGCGGCCTCGCCGCTCCGCTCAAATCTCTTCAAAATGCGATGGAACCTTGGATCGACGCCATTGTTGTCGGCGGACAGACGTCGAACGGAGGCTTCCATGCCCAGAACCGAGTCACACGAGACCTCCAAACGCGGCTTCGCGTCCATGGACGAAGCCAAGCAGCATGAGATCGCGCGCAAGGGCGGTCAGAGCGTGCCGGCCGAGGAGCGCAGCTTCTCCAAAGACAGGGGGCTGGCGGCCGAGGCGGGACGCAAGGGCGGCCATAATGTGCCGGCCGAGGAGCGCAGCTTCTCCAAGGATAGGGAGCTGGCGGCGGAGGCCGGGCGCAAGGGCGGCCACAGCGTGCCGGCCGAGGAGCGCAGCTTCTCCAAGGACAAGGGCCTCGCCTCGGAAGCCGGCCACAAGGGCGGCAAGAGCGGCGGCGGCTCGCATCAGAAGCACTGACGCGCGCAAAGCTCGCGCGCGCCCTTCGCGAAGCCCCCACCCGCTGCAGCGCGCAGGGGCTTTCCGCGTCAGGCGAGGCAGGCGCGCGCCAGAGCCTGAAAGGCGCGAGCGCGATGCGACAGCGCGCGCGAGCCGTCGCCCGGCAGCGCGTGCTTTTCGGCCGACATCATCTCGCCGAAGGTGCGATCCAATCCGTCCGGCAGAAAGATCGGATCATAGCCGAAACCCTTCTCGCCACGCGGCGGAAACACCAGCACGCCATCGACGCGGCCCTCGAACTCTTCCAAATGTCCGTCCGGCCAGACGATGGCGAGCGCGCAGATGAAATGCGCGGCGAAAGGCGCCGTCGCGTCGCGCTCTTTCAGCTCGCGCTCGACGCGGCGGATGGCGGCGGCGAAGTCGCGATCATCGCCGCCCCAGCGCGCCGAATAGACGCCCGGCGCGCCATCCAGCGCATCGACGCAGAGACCCGAGTCGTCGGCGAAGGCCGGCAGGCCGGTCGCCGCGCAAGAGGCGCGCGCTTTCAAGAGCGCATTGCCGGAGAAGGTCGTCTCCGTCTCCTCCGGCTCGGCGACGCCGAGCTCGCCGGCGGAGACGGCGTCGACGCCATGCGGCTCGAGCAGCTGGCGCAGCTCCCAGAGCTTGCCGGGATTATGCGTCGCGATGACGAGACGACCTTCGATTCTGCGCGTCACGCCAGCGCCGCCTTCTGCAATTGCACCAGCTTGTCGATGCCGCCGCGCGCCAGCGTCAGCATGGAGCCGAGATTGTCCTCGGAGAAAACGGCGACTTCCGCCGTCGCCTGCACCTCGACGAGCCCGCCCGCGCCGGTGATGACGAAATTGGCGTCGGTCTCGGCGGTCGAATCCTCCGCATAATCGAGATCGATGACCGCTTCGCCATTGCAGACGCCGCAGGAGACGGCGGCGACATGGTCGCGCAGCGGATTGTCCTTGATGATGGAACGCGAGCGCATCCATTGGAAGCAGTCATGCAGCGCCAGCCAGGCGCCGGTGATGGAGGCCGTGCGCGTGCCGCCATCGGCCTGGATGACGTCGCAATCGACGACGATCTGACGCTCGCCCAGCGCCGGCAGATTGGTGACGGCGCGCAGCGAGCGGCCGATGAGGCGCTGAATCTCCTGTGTGCGGCCCGACGGCTTGCCGGAGCTCGACTCGCGGCGCGTGCGCGTATGGGTGGCGCGCGGCAGCATGGCGTATTCGGCCGTCACCCAGCCGCGCCCCTGCCCGCGCAGCCACGGCGGCGGCTTGTCCTCGAGCGTCGCGGCGCATAGGACATGCGTGTTGCCGAATTTGACGAGGCACGAGCCCTCGGCGTAGCGGGCGACGCCCCGTTCGAAGCTGACGGGACGCATTTCGTCTGGCGCGCGTTTGCTCGGCCGCATGAAGGCTCCTTGCTAGAGAAGCGGCCTTACTAACGCGGTTCGGCCGCGAGTGGAAGCCGGGCGGCCTCCGTCCCGAAATTGCGAGAAAAAGCTTCGAGCGATGACAAAACGCCACTCCCGCCTGCCCGACGAGATCGCCGACGCCTTTGATTTTCAAGCGAAGGCGTGCCGCGATCTCGCCTCGCCCTTCACCGCCGCGCTCTGCGAGACGCTCGCCGCCGGGCTCGACGAGCGCAGCGCCTTCGGCCGCAGAATTTCTTCCTGGGGTCCGCGCGCCAAGGCCGATGCGCTGGCGCTACGCGCTTGCGGCGCGCTGCATTTTCTGGCGCGATCGGGAAAGGCGCCGAAGCTCGCCGCCGTTTACACACCCGATGCGCTCGACGAAGCGCGGCTCGCGCGCGAGATCGCCCGCGCGATAGAGGCGCATGACGATTTTTTGGCGGGCTTTCTCGATCGTCCGCCGCAGACCAATGAAACGGGACGCTCCAGCGTCATTCTGGGGGGCGCGCTGATCGTCGCCGCGGCGACGGGCCTTCCGCTGGAGACATTCGAGATCGGCGCCAGCGCCGGCCTCAATCTGCATTTCGATCGTTATGCCTATGATCTTGGGGTCGGCGCTTTCGGCGATCCTTCTGCGCCGCTTCGCCTCGCCTGCGATTGGCGCGGCGAAGCGCCGTCGCTCGACGCGCCTTTGCAGATCGTCTCGCACGCCGGCTGCGACGTCGATCCGCTCGATCCGGGCGAGGCCGAGCATCGCGCGCGACTGCTCGCCTATGTCTGGCCGGATCAGAGCGAGCGCCTCGCACGCATGGAGACCGCGCTCGCTTGCGCCGCCGCACGGCCCGAGCGCGTCGAGCGCGCCGACGCCGGCGATTGGCTCGCGGCGCGGCTTGCGGCTCCGCCCACGCGCAATGTCGCACGCTTCGTCTATCACACGGTCGTCTGGCAATATTTGCCGCTCGAGACCAAACGCCGCGCCACTGCCGCGCTCGAGGCGGCGGGCGCCGCAACGAGCCGCGAGACGCCGCTCGCACGGCTGCAAATGGAGGCGGACGGCGACACGCGCTCCGCCGCGCTCACGTTGACGCTCTGGCCGGGCGGCGAGAGCCTTGCGCTCGGCCGCGCGGATTTTCACGGGCGCTGGGCCGAGTGGAGCGGCGTCGTTCCGCATCGGCTCGCATAGCTCGCGGCTCCCGCGCATCCATGCGGCGGCGCATCGCTTTTCCATACTTGCGCGCGCGCCAAACTGGTGGGAGCATCGACCTCGACGGAGCCGACAAGGTTTCCACTCGCCGGCGCCGGGAACGGGAGCGGGACATGAGTGAAACGAGAACGTCCGGCGCGGCGCGAGCCGAAGGCGCGCGCATGATCGCGCTGGTCGGCCCTTTTCAGAGCGGCAAGACCAGCCTCTTCGAATGTCTGCTCGCGCGTTGCGGCGCCGTGCAACGACAGGGCTTCGTGCGCGACGGCGCGACGGTCGGCGACGCGTCGCCGGAAGCGCGCGCCCATGCGATGAGCGTCGAATGCAATATCGGCCGCGCCGATTATCTCGGCGACGGCTACACTTTCGTCGATTGTCCCGGCTCGGTGGAATTCGCCGATGAGCAGCGCCGCGCGCTCGCCGTCGCCGACGCCGCCATCGTCGTCGCCGAATCCGATCCGCGCAAGCTGCCGGCCTTGCAGCTCGTGCTGCGCGCGGTGGAGGAGGCGCGCGTTCCGCATTTTCTGTTCCTCAACAAGATCGACGCCGCCGCCGGCAATCTGCGAGAGTCTCTCGCTCTGCTGCAGACGGCCTCGCGCACGCCGCTGCTGCTGCGGCAGATCCCGCTGTGGAACAATGGCATCGCCGTCGGCTTCATCGATCTCGCGCTGGAGCGGGCCTATGTCTATCGCGAGCACGCGCCCTCGCAGGTCGTCGCCATGCCCGATGGCGAAACCGTGCTGGAGAAGGAAGCGCGCTATTCCATGCTGGAGCGTCTCGCCGATTACGACGATGCGCTGATGGAGGAATTGCTCAGCGACATAGAGCCGCCGCGCGACCAGATTTTCGACGATCTCGCCAAAGAGCTTCGCTTCGGCCATGTCGCGCCCGTGTTCATCGGCGCGGCGGAGCGCGGCGCCGGCGTGACGCGGCTGCTGAAAGCGCTGCGCCATGAGGCGCCCGGCGTCGCCGCGACGCGGGCGCGGCTCGGAATTGCGGACGCCGGCCCCGCGCTCGCCCATGTGTTCCGCTCCATCCATACGCCGCATGGCGGCAAGCTGTCGCTGGCGCGCGTGCTGCGCGGCGCCTTCTCGGACGGACAGCAGGTGATCGGCTCCTCCGGCGCGGAGGAGAAGATCAGCGGCGTCTCCTCGCTGCTCGGCGCGATGACGATGCGTCAGCCGAAAGCGGAAGCGGGCGAGACCGTGGCTTTCGGCCGGCTCGATGGGATCGCCGCCGGCGAAGCCGTGCAGGACGCCCGCGCCGGCGCCCCGCAGGCGCCGGCGCCGCTCGCGCCGCCGCGTCCGGTCTATGGGCTGGCGCTCTCGGTCGGGGACCGCAAGGACGAGATGCGTCTCGCCGCGGCGCTGGCCAAGCTCATCGACGAGGACCCGTCGCTGGTCTTCGTTCAGGATCAGGCGCTCGGCGAGATGAAGCTGCTCGGCCAGGGCGAGATGCATATTCGCGTCGCGCTGGAACGGCTCGCCACGCGCTATGGCGTGACCGTCGCCACGCACGCGCCCGCTGTCGGCTACAAGGAGACGATCCGCCATGCGGTGAGCGTGCGCGGGCGCCACAAGAAGCAGTCGGGCGGCCATGGCCAGTTCGGCGATGTGGTGCTGGAGGTGTCGCCCCGCGGGCGCGGCGAAGGCTTCAGCTTCGCCGAGCGGGTCCATGGCGGCACTGTGCCAAAACAATACTTCTCCTCGGTCGAAGCCGGCTGCCGGGACGCGCTGGCGCGCGGGCCGCTCGGCTTCCCTGTGGTCGATGTGGAGGCGGTGCTGGTCGACGGCTCCTATCATAGCGTCGATTCCTCCGACATGGCCTTCCGCACGGCGGCGCGCCTCGGCATGATCGAGGCGCTGGGCAGAGCGGAGCCGGTGCTGCTCGAGCCCATGCTCGCCGTGGCGATATTCGCGCCGAGCGAGGCGGTCTCCCGCGCCACCGGCATTGTTTCGGCCCGGCGCGGGCAGATATTGGGCTTCGGGCCGCGCCCGGAATGGGACGGCTGGGACGCGCTCGACGCGCTCATTCCGGAGGCGGAGATCGGCGATCTCATCGTCGAGCTGCGCTCGGCCACCTCGGGCGCCGGATTTTTCGAGGCCCGCTTCGATCATCTGACCGAAATGGTCGGGCGGCAGGCGCATGAGGTGGTCGCCGCCCGCAGCGCGGCGAGCCATTGAAAGGCGCTCCTCCGCTTCACTCCGGGACAGGCGCCTTGTGGCGCGGTTCTTGATCGGCACAGGCGACGATGAAGCATTGTCCCATTTTGACAATGCTCGCATTTGGTCCCATCCGATTGGCGGATCGAAGGCGAGCGGGCTAGCGCCCTGCAAACCGGAGACGGCGGCGATCTCTACTGGAATGAATATACATGCAGGCTGAGACCGCTACGGAATTCGTGACTCTTCGGTCGCGGAGCGAGCGGCTGTCGCGCCCATCCGGCATAGAGGGCGCGGGAGATTTGCCGTGGGGCACGCATTTCTGCCAGTTCTACGAGGACGTCGACGATCTTCTCGACATCGTCGCTCCCTATTTCGCGGCCGGCATCGCCGCCAATGAGCGCTGCTTGTGGATCGCCGCGCCGCCATTGACGGTCGCCGCCGCAAAGGCGCGCCTGGCGACGCTCGTTCCCGATCTCGAGGCCGATATCGCTCGCGGCCGCATCGACATAGTATCGAGCGAGGAATGGTATCTTCGTACCGGCAAAATAGACTGCGATCGTGTGCTGAACGATTGGCGAGAAGCCCATGATGCGGCGCTTCGCGACGGTTTCGACGGGCTGCGCGCCTGCGGCAACTCTTTCGAATTCGATCCCTCCCACTGGCCGCTCTTCATGGCTTATGAGAGCGGGCTCGGAGACTTGCACGGCTCGTTCCGCATGATAACGCTCTGCGCCTATTCGCTGCGGCTGATCGGCGCTCCCGAAATCGTCGAGGTGATCGCCCGGCACGAATTCGCGCTGATCCGCCGCGGCGGCCGCTGGGAGACGATCAAGAGCCTCGACTATGAGCGCGCGCGCAAGGCGCTGCGGCAGAGCGAGGAGCATTTTCGCCTGCTCGCTGAGGGCGCGCCGTCCTCGGCGATCTTCTCGCTGGACCGGCAAGGCCTCATCGTCGCCTGGAGCGAGGCGGCCGAGCGCATCACCGGCTGGAGCCGCGACGAAATTCTGGGCCGCCGCCTATCGATCCTGCATTCGGCCGACACGCAAGAGGAACTGAGCGCTCTCGCGGAGCGCGGCGTCGTCAAGCGAATAGAACCGCGCCGGCGCCGGGACGGCTCGATCTTCCCGGCCGAGGAGCTGATCGCCCCGCTGCGCGACGATTCCGACAATCTCTACGGCTATGCGGTGATGATCAGCGATCTCAGCGAGAAATCGCGCGCCGAGCGGGAGCGACGGGCGAGCGAGGCGCGCCTGCGCGCGATCGTCGAAGGCGCGGGCGACGCAATCGTCATCATCGACGGCGACGGCGTCATTCACGCCGTCAACTCCGCGGCGACGCGGCTCTTCGGTTATGCGGCGGCGGAGGCGATCGGGCGATCGGTCGACATGCTGTTCCCGGAGCCGCTCCACGACCCGCGTTTCGCGACGCTGGGCGCCGATGGGGCGGCGCCCGCCGAGGCCGAGCCAGAGCGTATCGGCCGCCGCAAGGACGGCTCGCTGTTTCCGCTGGAGCTCTCCGTCAGCGAGGCGGCGCATGACGGCGAGCGGCTGCTGGCGCTATTCCTGCGCGATCTCACCGACCGGCGTCGCGCCGAGGCGCAAATGCGCAAGCTGCGTTCCGATCGCCTCGACCTGATGGCGCAGATGGCGGCGAATGTCGCGCATGAAATCAATCAGCCGCTATCGGCCATCGCGACCTATCTGAGCGCCGCCCGGCGCGTGCTTCGCCGCAACGCGGAAGCGGCGAGCGATCTCGACCCCATTCTCGACAGCGCCGTCGCGCAAGTGACCCGCGCGGCGCAGATCATCAGCCAATTGCGCGGCTACGTCACCCGCGCCGAGCCGGACAAGACGCAGCAGCGGCTGCACGACATCATCCGCGACGCCTGCGCCTCCACCGACATGGCGCGCAGCAATGTCAAGGTGACGACGACGCTCGATCTCGACGCGGCGGACGACGCCGTCATCGTCGATCGCGCTCAGATTCGGCAGGCGCTGATCAATCTGAAGCGCAATGCGCTCGAAGCGATGCAGGGCGCCGACAAGCGCGAGCTCGTGATCTCGACGCGTCTCATCGAGGGCGGGATGATCCGCACGGACATCATCGACACGGGCGCCGGCCTCGCCGACGATTTGCTGAATGAGCTGTTCGAGCCCTTCACCACGACCAAGATGCACGGGCTCGGCGTCGGCCTGCCCGTCTCACGCGCGATCGTCGAAGCGCATTACGGGAAGTTGTGGGCGGAGCAGAATCCCGGCGGCGGCGCGCGGCTGAGCTTCACCCTGCCGCTCGCCGACGAGAGGTCGGAGGAGCCGGCCTAAGTAGCATGATTCTTTCGCCCGCAGGCGGGGCGAGACGGCGCTCACAGAGGAAGCGCGCTCGAGCGGGACCGCTCGAGCGCGAAGAGCGTCAGGCCAGATACTGGCCGCCATTGATGGTCAGCGTCGAGCCGGTGATGAAGCCGGCGTCGTCCGAGGCGAGGAACACGACCGCGCGGGCGATCTCCTCCGGCTCGCCGAGGCGGCCGACGGCGATGTAAGGAATGATGTGCTTATCGAGCACGTCCTGCGGCACGGCCTTCACCATCTCCGTGGCGATATAGCCGGGCGCGATGGCGTTGACGGTGACGCCCTTGGAAGCGCTCTCCTGCGCCAGCGCCTTGACGAAGCCGATGTCGCCGGCCTTGGAGGCGGAATAGTTCGTCTGGCCGGCCTGGCCCTTCTGGCCATTGATCGACGAGATGACGATGATGCGGCCGAAGCCGCGGTCACGCATGCCGTTGATGACCGGGCGCGTGACGTTGAACAGCGAGTTGAGGTTGGTGTCGATCACCGCGCGCCATTGCGCCAGCTCCATCTTGTGGAACAGACGATCCTTGGTGATGCCGGCGTTGTTCACGAGCACATCGACCGCGCCCAGATCCTTCTCGATCTGCGCAATGGCGGCGGCGCTGGCGTCATAGTCCGACACGTCGAACTTGTAGAGCGGAATGCCGGTCTCCGCCTTGAACTTGTTCGCCGCCTCGTCATTGCCGGCGTAGGTCGCGGCGACATTATAGCCGGCGGCCTTCAACGCCTTGGAAATCGCCTCGCCGATGCCGCGCGTGCCGCCCGTCACAACCGCTGTTCTGCCCACCTCGTCCTCCTTCATCGAATTTTCAAAGAATCGGACCGCGAGCCTTCAGAGGCGCGCGGTCCTTTTATATTTAGCGCTCGATCGTCAGGGCGACGCCCATGCCGCCGCCGATGCAGAGCGTGGCGAGGCCGCGCTTGCCGCCGCGGCGTCCGAGCTCATAGAGCAGCGTCGTCAGAATGCGCGCGCCCGAGGCGCCGATCGGATGGCCGATGGCGATGGCGCCGCCATTGACGTTGACGATCGCCGGATCCCAGCCGAGGTCCTTGTTCACGGCCAGAGCCTGCGCGGCGAAAGCCTCATTGGCCTCGACGAGATCGAGGTCGGAGATCTTCCAGCCGGCCTTCTCCAGCGCCTTGCGCGAGGCCGGGATCGGGCCGGAGCCCATGATCGACGGATCGACGCCGGCGGTCGCCCAGGAGGCGATGCGGGCGAGCGGCGTGAGGCCGCGCTTGGCCGCTTCCGCCGCCGTCATGATGACGAGCGCCGCCGCGCCGTCATTGAGGCCGGAGGCGTTGGCCGCCGTCACCGTGCCGTCCTTAGTGAAAGCCGGCTTCAGCTTGGCGACGCCCTCGAGCGTCACGCCATGCTTGATGTATTCGTCCTGATCGACGATCACATCGCCCTTGCGGGAGGAGACGGTGAAGGGAACGATCTCGTCCTTGAACTTGCCGGCCTTCTGCGCCGCCTCGGCCTTGTTCTGCGAGGCGACGGCGAAAGCGTCCTGCTCGGCGCGGCTGATCTGCCACTTGGCCGCGACATTCTCCGCCGTGATGCCCATGTGGTAATTGTTGAAGGCGTCGGTGAGGCCGTCGACGATCATCGTGTCGACGAACTTCACATCGCCCATTTTGGTGCCGGCGCGCATGTGCGCCGAGTGCTGCGACAGCGACATGGACTCCTGGCCGCCGGCGACGACGATGCTCGCGTCGCCAGACTGAATCTGCTGAGCGGCGAGCGCCACCGCGCGCAGGCCGGAGCCGCACACCTGATTGATGCCGAAAGCGGTCTTGTCCTGCGGCACGCCCGCCTTGATGGCGGCCTGACGCGCGGGGTTCTGTCCCTGCGCCGCGCCGAGGACCTGACCCAGGATGACCTCGTCGACGTCGGCGGCCTCCAATTTGGCGCGCTCGATAGCGGCCTTGACAGCGACCGCGCCCAATTCATGGGCGGGCGTTGAACCGAAAGCTCCGTTGAACGATCCCACAGCAGTGCGCGCCGCGGAAACGATCACGATCTCCGTCGTCATATCGTTCTCCTGATTGGTCGGGCCGGCGCCGGCGGACGCCGCTCGCGCACGTTGAGCATTTTGAGTCGCGGCTCGTCAAGCGCCGGACGCGCGCATCGTTGACGCGGCGCGTCAATTCTTCGGGCGGCGGAGGCCGAATTCGGCGGCGAGCCGCTCCAATTCACCCGTCTCGATCTCCGCGAGGCCGGGCTCGAGCAGCGCCCGCAGGCCGAAGCCACGCAGCCGATCGACGAAGCCGGCCGCCGCAGGATCGTCCGCCTCTCGCCCGAAATAGGCGGCGACGCGGCGCGTCAACCCCTGCGCATGGGCGGCGAGGATCGGCCGCAGCTCATCCTCCTCGCTCGCGCCCAGAACGATGGCGAGAAAGAAGCGCATCCGCCCGCGTCCGAGCATGAGATTGCGCAGCGTGTCGAAAAGCTCGTCGGCCTCCGTGGCGGCGCCCGCGCGCTCGGCGCGATCATGCGAGGCCTGCAGCAGAGCGACGAAGAGATCGGCCTTGCGCGGGAAATAATAAGTGAGATGCGACTGCCGCACGCCCGCGGCCTTGGCGACGCGCGGCTGGGTCAGCGCCTCGACGCCGTCTTTTTCGACGATATCGAGCGCGGCGTTCAATATCCGCTGTCTGACGCTGATTTCCGCCGTCACTGCCGATCTTTCCGAGCTCGATGCCGGCTCCCTACCAAAAACCTGCTCGTCTGGGCAATGCGGCGGCGCGCCCTCGCCATTCCTTTCGCATGGGGACGAGCTTTCTTCATGGGACGCTTGCCAAACCCGAGTTGGTAACTTACCAATAATTTCCGACGATCGAAATGGGGGGCGAGATGCGTTTTTTTCGAAGAGCCAGATGCGGCGCGGCGCTTTTTTCTCTCCTCCTCGGCGCGAACGTCGCCGTCGCGGCTGCCGGCGATGACGAAGCCGCCGTGAAACATCTCCTCATGCAGACCTTCGACCGTCCCGACTCGCCGCTCGCCGTGGAGCCGATCGTCGTCGACGGCGACATCGCCATCGCGGATTGGGCGCAGGGCGAGCAAGGCGGCCGCGCGCTGCTGCGCCGCAAAGACGGCAAATGGGAGATTTCGCTCTGCGCCGGCGACGCGTTGAAGCAGAGCGCCTCGCTCGAAAAGCTCGGCCTCGCGCGGCCCCGCGCCGAGGCGCTCGCCGCCTCGCTGGCGACGGCCGAGCGCCGGCTCTCCCCCGCCCTGCTCGAGCGCATGTCGCGATTCGACGGCGTGGTCGCCGTGGACGCCGCCGGCGGCCATACGCCGCTCGACCCGCATCATCGCCCGATTCCATGACCACGCTCAGCCGACGCGCGCTGCTCGCTGGAACGAGCCTTCTCGCAGCAGCGCCCGCTCTCGCCGGCGTCGCGACGCAATTCGGCGTTCTCTCTTTAGAGCTGAGCGGCGCCGGCGAGCCTCTTGTGCTGATCCCGGGCCTCGCCTGCGGCGCTTGGGCGCTGGAGGAGATCGCCCGCCGGCTTTCCCCGCGCTTTTCGATTCACGCTTTGACGCTGCCCGGCTTCGACGGCCGTACGCCGATCGAGACGCCGATGATCCCGCGCATTTGCGCCGATATCGCGGCCTATGTGGCCGCTCTGAAGCGGCCGCTCCTCGTCGGCCATAGCCTCGGCGCCTTCATCGCGCTGAAGACCGCAGCGGCGCGTCCCGAGCTGTTCGGCGGAATCATCACTCTGGACGGCTACCCGGTCTTCCCCGCCCTCGCCGGCGCGACGGCCGAGGAGCGCGCCGCCACAGCGCAGCGCCTCGCCGCGCAATTTTCCGTCGGCGCCGGCGATCCTGTCCGCTTTCGAGAGAGATTGCGCGGCTTTCTCGCCGCGCGCATGAACGATTCGCGGCAGGCCGAGCGTTTCGCCGAGCGCGCCGCACACAGCGATCCCGCCGCGACCGCCGCTTATGTCGTCGAGATGCTTTCCGCCGATTTGCGGCCGGAGCTCGCGCGGCTCGACGCGCCTCTGCTCGCTCTGGCGGCGACCGATTCCTACCTCGCCGGCCGCAGCGAAGACGAGATATCGGCCTTTTACGCCAATCTTCTCGCCAAGGCGCCGAAAGCCTCCGTCCTGCTCTTGCGCGAGGCCCGCCATTTCGTCGCCGTCGATCGGCCGGACGTCGTCGCCGCGGCGATCGAATCCTTTGCCGCCGGCCTGCGCCTCGGACGCGCGTGACTGTGTCCTCGAGGTCACAACCCTCGGAAATCTCCGTAGCGAGCAGCTGCAGGCGGTCGCTTCGGCTTGCCTCGCGACTATTGGTCAGTTACCAAGAAAACGAAAGCGGAACCGAGCGACGGTTCGCGCGGCGCGAGAGCCGAATGAACGAGGCGAAGCGGATGATCGAAGCAGGCCGAGGAGCGGCGCGCCGCTCGCACGCGCTCGCCACGATCCTCGCCGTTCTTCCGCTGCTGCTGCAATTGCTGTTCGCCGCGGCGCCTTTCGCCCTCGCGACGAATGCGCGAGCCGAAATCGCGCTCGCCGCGCCCGATTGCGCGACGCGGGACCATCGCCAGACGCCCGCCGGCGAAGGCGCCCATTCGCATTGCTGCCTGCTCTGCGAATGGAGCCTGCGCGACGGCGTCGCCGTCATCGGCTCCTTCATCGTCACGGCTCTCGCCGCCGACGCGCATGCGACGCCGATCCGCGCGACCGCAGATCGCCCACGACCTGCGCCGATCGGCTGGACGACATCCTGGTCGTCACGCGCGCCGCCACTTTTCTCCTGACAGCAACGCCATGCGGCGAAAGCCGCGTTCCGACTTCGCTTCGAACGGCGCGACGCCGTCTCAGGAGACATTCCATGTATCGCAGCCTTCTTTCGCGCGGCGTCGCCGCCGGCGCGCTTCTCCTCGCGACTCCCGCAGCCTTTGCGCAATCGGCGCTGCCGCCGATCGACATCGGCTCGGACGCGCGCTCCGCCGATGCGGCGCCGCAGACGGGCTCGCTCACTGTTCCCTCGGTCGCGGAGCAAAGGCGCCGCATCGAGCAGACTGTCGGCTCTGTCGCTTTCGTCGACGCCGCCGCGCCGGAAATGCAGACGCGCCATATCGCCGATCTGCGCGACGCGCTGAAGGACGTCCCCGGCGTCTTCGTCGATACGCGCTACGGGCAAGAGCTGCGCCTCTCCATGCGCGGCTCCAATCTCACGCGCGATTATCATCTGCGCGGCTTCGAGCTGCTGCAGGACGGCATTCCGATGAACTATGCCGACGGCGGCGGCGATTTCTACGAGATCGACCCCAAATATTTCCGCTCGATCGAGGTCTATAAGGGCGGCAACGCGCTCTCTTTCGGCTCCTCGACATTGGGCGGCGCGATCAATTTCGTCTCGCCCACGGCGCGCACCGCGCTCGCGCCCAACATGCTCGCGATCGACGGCGGCAGCTTCGGCTCCATTCGCGGACAAGCGCAGGTGTCGCGCGTCATCGGCGACTTCGATTTCCTCGTCAACGGAACCTTCTCGCATTCGGACGGGTTCCGCACCCATTCGCAATCCGACTATGTGCAGATCAACGGCAATATCGGCTATCGCTTCTCCGACAATATCGAGACGCGCTTCTACTTCGGCGTCTATGACACAAATCAGCAATTGCCCGGCACGCTGACGCTCAATAATGCGCGCAGCAATCCGACGCTCGCGACGCTGCCCTATATCGCCGGCTTCGGCTCGGATGGCTTCGGCGCCGATCAGGCGCGCAATGTCCGCAACCAGCGCATCTCCAACAAGACGACATTCGAAACGGACATAGGCCGCATCGACGTCGACAGCTGGTTCATCCACAATTACCTCTATCATCCGATCTTCGTCGTCATAGAGCAGGAAGGCGAGAGCTGGGGCTTCGCGCCGAAGCTGACGACGAAATTCGAGATCGCCGGCCATAGGAACGAGCTGACAGTGGGCGGGCGCGTGTGGGGCGGCGGCTCCACCGATAATTGGTATTCCAATTACAATGCCGCGAAGCTCAATCCCTATGGCGCGATACCGGCCAATTTCGCCAATGCGGCTTTTTCCTTCCCGCCCTATTCCTTCAACGGCCTCGCGCAATTCGGCGCCGCGGGCTCCTGCTTCGGCTTTTGCGGAACCTTCATCAATCCGGGGCTGAGCGCTCAGATCCGCAACAATCGCATGGCGGCGCTCAATCTCGAGGCCTATTTCGAGGATCGCTTCTATATCGCCCCGCAGCTCGCTCTGATGTTCGGCGCGAAAATCTTCAGCGACGATCGCCGCTATTCCGTGCTCGGCGGCATTTCCTATGAGCCGCTCGCCAATCACACGGAGAAGAATTATCGCGGCGTCGTGCCCAAGGTCGGACTGATGTTCCAGCCGACGCCGGAGATTCAATTCTTCGCCGATATGACCGGCAGCCGCGACGTTCCCGATTTCATCGATCTGACGCAGGGTTTTTTCCCGCCGACGCCCGGCGCCTCCTTCACGCCGCTCGCATCGCAAAAGGCCTGGACCGGCGAGATCGGCTCGCGCGGCAAATGGGATCGCTTCTCCTGGGACGTGACTTTCTATCACACCGAGCTGCAGGACGAATTGCTGAAGTTCAGCGCCAATCCCGGCGCGGGCGTGCCGGCGACGACCTTCAACGCCAAGCGCACCATGCATCAGGGCGTCGAGCTCGCCGCCAGCGTCGATCTGTGGCGCAACATCACCGCGCCCGATGATGTGCTGAAGCTGAGCCAAGTCTGGACATGGAGCGACTTCCGCTTCGTCGGCGACGCCAATTACGGAAACAATCCGCTCGCTGGCGTTCCGCGCCATGTGCTGCGCACGACGCTCGCCTACAGCCGGCCCGACGGGCTCTATGTCGCGCCCTCGATCGATTGGGTTCCGGAAGGTTCTTACGTCGATTACATGCACACGCTGCAGACGCCCGGCTATGTGCTGCTCGGCGTTCAGGCGGGCATGAAGCTGCCCTATGGGCTCACCTTCTATGTCGATGCGCGCAATCTCGCCGATCGCCATTACATCAGCGATGTGACGACGATCATCGACGCGCGCGCGTCGAATCCGGCGGCCTTTTATCCGGGCTATGGCCGCGCGGTCTACGCCGGAATGAAATGGGCGTTTTGAACGTCATTGCCGCGAAGCGATCCAGCTGGATCGCTTCGCGCGTCTCTCTGACGGCGGCGAGGCCATGCGCGAGGCTCTGGCCGGCGGCCAGCATAGCGGCAATGTCTTGATAGTCCTTTCCCTCGGCGCGGTCGTGAATCACTTTCAGCTTATGGGCGAGCAGATCGTCGAGAGACGCGACGCATAGAACATCGTCGGCGGTCTTTTCGGGCTCGCCCACACGGCCGTTCGACATCCCTCCGAAGAAAGACAGCTTTACGGGCTCGTCGTCCCGTGAAACGCTCACGGTCAATGTATTCTTGTCGTTTTGCAGCACGGAAACGCGACCGAGACCATGCAAAACGTCGAGGAGCGCGCTCTTGGCGCCGTCGTCCAGCGGAACATCCGAGAAAAAATCGAAATCGACCGACGTGCGGTGCCCGAGACGAAGCGCGATCGCCGCGCCGCCGTAGAGCGCATAATGGCGTGGTATCCGCGCGAGCAGTGGCCAGAGACCACGTTGCGGCGCGGGCAGCGCGTCGAGCAAAGGCGTCAGCATTGGCGCTCCATCACGCGAATCTCTTGCGCGCTTTCGGCGGCGCGCCCGGCCGGCCCAAGCGATAATGCCAGAACGCCAGCGATCGGCTGGAGATCGCGCCCGGAGGCGGCGATTCGAGCACATCGACGAATAGCTCCGGCCCGATCAGCTCGAGCAGCTCATTGGCGTCCTCCCAGACGCCGAGCTCCATCACATTCACGACGAGGCCTCGCAAGCCGCTCGAGACGACGATCTCCGGCGGCGTGCCCCACACATATTTTGCCGCCAGACGAAGCGTCGCCGCGTTTCGTGCAGGTTCGCCCATTTTCGGAAACCCTCTCGGCATACGTTCGAAACGCTAGCACCACGACGAAGCCATGTCAGCATTCCGGACACGGCCGCGCCATGACAGACCGAGCGTCACGCCCTAGATTTGCGACAGGCTCGCCTCGGATCACGCCCCATGCCGCAGCAACGCTCCTGGCCATTCTTCCCCTCCCTGTCGCAAGCCATGCTGCGCTATGACGTCGCGGCCGGGCTGACGCTCGCGGCCATCGCCATACCGGAGCAAATGGCGACGGCCCGGCTCGCGGGCTTTCCGCCGCAGATCGGCTTTTTCGCTTTTCTCGCCGGCTCGTTCTCCTTTGCGGCTTTCGGCTCCAACCGCTTCCTCTCCTCCGGCGCGGATTCGACGATCGCGCCGATCTTCGCCGGCGCTCTGGCGCTGCTGGCGACGCGCGGCACGCCGCAATTCATGGCGCTCGCCTCTTTTCTCGCTCTCTTGGTCGGCGGCATTTTGATCCTCGGCTTTCTGCTGCGCGCCGGCTGGATCGCCGATCTCCTCTCCGTTCCGGTGACGACCGGCTTTCTCGCCGGCATCTCGATTCACATCTTCATCTCGCAACTGCCGGCGCTCGTCGGCCTGCCGAGCGTCGAAGGCAGCGAATTCTATCGCGTCGCCGAAATGGCGAAGCATTGGCGCGAGGCCAATCCCGCGGCCATCGCCCTCGGCCTCGGCTCGCTCGCGACCATCGTCATCGGCGAGAAGATCAGCCCCAAGCTTCCAGCCGCGCTGATCGCGCTCGCCGGCGCCGCTTTCGCCGTACAGCATTTTCGTCTCGAGGAGCGTGGCGTCGCGGTGCTCGGCGCGGTCTCGGCGGAGCTTCCGCATCCGCGCTTTCCCGAGATCGCGGCCGCCGACATTCCGCATATCGTCGGCCTCGCCATCATCATCGCCATGGTGATCATGGTGCAGACGGCGGCGACCTCGCGCTCCTTTCCCAATGAGGAGGGCCGCGCGCCGGATGTCGATCGCGATTATCTCGGCGTCGGCGCGGGCTGTCTGCTGGCGGGGCTGGTCGGCGCCTTCGCCGTCGACGCCTCGCCGCCGCGCACGGCGATCGTCTCGGCGACGGGCGGGCGCTCGCAGCTCTCGTCGATCGTCGCGGCGCTGGTCATTGCGGCGCTCCTGCTGTTCGGCGCCGCGCTGCTCGAGCATGTGCCCAACGCCGCGCTCGCCGGCGTGCTGATGTTCATCGCCGCGCGCATTTTCCGCCTGCATGTGATGCGCGATATTTACTCGAAAACACGCGGCGAATTCGCGCTGGTCGCGCTGACCATGGCCGCCGTCGTCGCGCTGCCGGTGCAGACCGGCGTGTCGCTCTCCATATTGGCGTCGCTGCTGCATGGCGTGTGGACGACGACGCGCTCGCGCCTCATCACTTTCGCGCGCCTACCGGGAAGCTCGGTCTGGTGGCCCTGCTCGAGCGTCCGGGACGAGCCTTGCGGCGAGAAGCTGGCGGGCGTGCTGGTCGCGGCCTTTCAGGCGCCGCTGTCTTTCCTCAACGCCTATGGCTTTCAGCGCGATCTGCGCGAGGCGATCGAGACGGGCGACGAGAAGCCGACGCTCGTCGTGCTCGAAGCGAGCAATATCGTCGAGATCGACTACACGGCGGCGCGCATATTGAACGATGCGATCCAGGATTGCCGCGCGGCAGGCGCGGATTTCGCGATCGCGCGGCTCGAATCCGTGCGCGCGCACCAAGCGCTGGCGCGCTATGGCGTGACCAAGACGCTCGGCGAAGGGCGGCTCTTTCGCAGCGTCGACGAGGCGACGCGGGCGCTCGCCCCCGACGCCGTCGCGCTGAAGCTGGACGCCGCCCCGCTCGTCCCGCGCAAGAGCCGCGCGTTCACGCCGCCTTCTTCTTCGGCGTGATGAGCTTGCGATTGGCCAGCACTTCGGCGATCTGCACCGCGTTCAGCGCCGCGCCCTTGCGCAGATTGTCGGAGACGCACCACAGAACCAGGCCGTTCTCGACGGTCGGATCGTCGCGGATGCGCGAGACAAAGGTCGCATCCTCGCCCGCCGCCTCATGCGGCGTGATGTAACCGCCGGCCTCGTGCTTGTCGATGACGAGCACGCCCGGCGCCTCGCGCAGAATGTCGCGCGCCTCGTCCGGCGAAAGCGGGTTCTCGAACTCGATGTTGATCGCCTCGCTATGGCCGATGAACACCGGCACGCGCACGCAGGTGGCGACGAGCTTGATCTTCGGGTCCAGAATCTTCTTCGTCTCCACCACCATCTTCCACTCTTCCTTGGTGAAGCCGTCCTCCATGAAGACGTCGATCTGCGGAATGAGGTTGAAGGCGATGCGCTTGGGGAACTTCTTCGACTCGAGCGGATCGGAGACGAAGACGGAGCGCGTCTGCGAGAACAGCTCGTCCATGCCCTCCTTGCCGGCGCCCGACACGGATTGATAGGTCGAGACGACGACGCGCTTGATCTTGGCGGCGTCATGCAGCGGCTTCAGCGCCACGACCAGCTGCGCGGTGGAGCAATTGGGATTGGCGATGATGTGCTTTTTCGTGAAGCCAGCCGCGGCGTCGGCGTTGACCTCCGGCACCACCAGCGGCACATCCGGGTCCATGCGCCAGGCGGAGCTATTGTCGATGACGACGCAGCCCTTGGCGCCGATGCGCGGCGCCCATTCGCGCGCGACGTCGCCGCCCGCCGACATGAGGCAAATGTCGGTGTCGGAGAAATCATAAGTGTCGAGATGGCGGCATTTGAGAATCTTGTCGCCGAACGACACTTCCGTCCCGATGGACCGGGACGAAGCCAGCGCGACCACTTCCGAGACCGGAAAGCGGCGCTCCGCCAGAATGTCGAGCATCTCGCGGCCCACATTGCCCGTGGCGCCCGCGACGGCGACCTTGTAACCCATGGGATGGAACTCCTTTTGCCCGCTTATGACGACGGGCGCGCCTTTTGTCGAGGGTATGGACGAGAATAGCGAAGCGACCCCGCAGGCCGACTGGGCCACGGAGCGGCTTCGCATCGATCTCACAGCATGGCCACGGCGAACGCGCCGAGGCCGACGGGCTCAGAAAGGCATGCCGACCGACATATTGCCGTTATTGCCCATGCTCACCGGCGCACGGCCGCCGAAACGCGGCGTATCGTCCTCTTTGTCTTTCTTCTTGGGCGGAGATTTGCCCGGCGACCAGCCCTCGAGCTCGCCGAATTGGCGGTTCTCGACCTTGGCCGGCGGCTTGCCGGGCGCAGCCGGCTGACCGGCCGTCTGCTGCTGTTTGTTTTTCTTCGGATTCGCCTTGACGGCTCCAGCGGCGGAAGTGTCTAGCCGGCTGGGGTCGAGCGCGTCCTCCGCCCCCGCGGACAGCGGCAGCGCGGACGAAAAGGCGAAAATAGCGGCGACCAGAAGAAGCGGGCGCGATCGCATGGCGGCTACTCCTCGAGCATCAGCTCCAAAATGCTCCCACGCCGGAAAAAAGACAAGTTCCGGCGATTCCACGGGCGAGATTGCGCGGCGATCGGGGCGCCATTGCGGCGCCGGCCCCGCTTCACTCGCCCGTCGTCTGCGCGATCGCCAGATTTTTGAGCTCGGCGATGGCCGTGCCGGGCAGCAGGCTCTTGGGGCAGGCGTTGGAGCAGTTCAGAATCGTGTGGCAGCGATAGAGGCGGAAGGTGTCGTCGATATAGGCGACGCGCTCGGCTGTCGACTCGTCGCGACTGTCCACCACCCAGCGATAGGCCTGCAGCAGCGCCGCCGGGCCCAGGAAGCGATCCCGATTCCACCAATAGCTCGGGCAGGATGTGGAGCAGCAGGCGCAGAGAATGCACTCATAGAGCCCGTCGAGCTTGCGGCGATCATCCGGCGCCTGCAGCCATTCCTTCTGAGGCTCCGGCGTCACCGTCTGCAACCAGGGCTCGATGGCCGCGTGCTGGGCGTAGAAATCGGCGAGATCGGGCACGAGATCCTTCACCACCGGCATATGCGGCAGCGGATAGAGCTTTATCGCCCCCTCGATCTCGTCCATGCCCTTGGTGCAGGCGAGCGTGTTGAGCCCGTCGATATTCATCGCGCAGGAGCCGCAAATGCCCTCGCGGCAGGAGCGGCGGAAGGTCAGCGTCGGATCGATCTTGTTCTTGATCCAGATGATCGCGTCGAGAACCATCGGCCCGCAATCGTCGAGATCGACGTAATAAGTATCGATGCGCGGGTTCGACGCCTCGTCCGGATCGAAGCGATAGATGCGGAATTCCTTGAGCCGGCTCGCGCCCTCGGGCCGCGGCCAGACCTTGCCCTCGACGGGACGGGAGGATTTGGGAAGGACGAATTCGACCATGATTTGTCCACTCGCGTTCTATGCCGCTTCGAAGCCGACGCCCGCGCCGCCCCTCAATACACCCGCGCCTTCGGCTCGATATAAGCGACCTCATTGGACAGCGTGTAGCTGTGCACTGGGCGATAATCGATCGCGACGCTCTTGCCCGCCTCGTCGATCGTCGAGAGCGTGTGCTTCATCCAATCGGCGTCGTCGCGGTTCGGATAATCCTCGCGGGCGTGAGCGCCGCGGGATTCGGTGCGGTTCTTCGCCGAATCCATCGTCACCACCGCCTGCACGATGAGATTGTCATATTCCAGCGTCTCGACGAGATCGGAGTTCCAGATCAGCGAGCGATCCGAAACCTTGACGTCGTTGCTTTTCTTCCACACCGCATGGATCGCCTGCGATCCCTCTTCCAGCACCTCGCCGGCGCGATAGACGGCGCAATGCGATTGCATCACGCGCTGCATCTCGAGCCGCAGATCGGCGGTCGCGATCGAGCCGGAGGCGAAGCGCCGCGCGTCGAGACGCGAAAGAGCGAGCTCGGCGGAATCGGCGGACAGCTCCGGCTGCGTCTGGCCGGGCTTCACCAGCTCGGCGGCGCGCTGGCCGGCGGCGCGGCCGAAGACCACGAGATCGACCAGCGAATTGGAGCCGAGACGATTGGCGCCATGCACGGAGACGCAAGCCGCCTCGCCGATCGCCATAAGGCCCGGCACCACCACATCGGGATCGGCGCCGACGCGGCGCAGCGCCTCGCCGTGAAAATTCGTCGGTATGCCGCCCATGTTGTAATGCACGGTCGGCAGCACCGGAATGGGCTCGCGGGTCACATCGACGCCGGCGAAAATTTTCGCGCTCTCGGAAATGCCCGGCAGGCGCTCATGCAGGATCGCAGGATCCAAATGCTCGAGATGCAGATGGATGTGATCGTTCAATTTGCCGACGCCGCGGCCCTCGCGAATCTCCACTGTCATCGCGCGCGAGACCATGTCGCGCGGCGCGAGATCTTTCACCGACGGCGCATAGCGCTCCATGAAGCGCTCGCCCTCGCTATTGGTGAGATATCCGCCCTCGCCGCGCGCGCCCTCGGTGATGAGGCAGCCCGCGCCATAAATGCCGGTCGGATGGAATTGCACGAATTCCATATCCTGCAGCGGCAGTCCGGCGCGCAGCGCCATGCCGCCGCCGTCGCCCGTGCATGTATGCGCAGACGTCGCGGAGAGATAGGCGCGGCCATAGCCGCCTGTCGCCAGCACGGTGAGCGCGGCGCGGAAACGATGGATCGTGCCGTCGTCGAGCTTGAGGCAGACGACGCCGCGCACGGCGCCCTCCGCATCGACGATGAGGTCGATGGCGAAATATTCGACGAAGAACTCCGTGTCGTGACGCAGCGCCTGGCCGTAGAGCGTATGCAGCATCGCATGGCCGGTGCGGTCGGCGGCCGCGCAAGTGCGTTGCGCCGGCGGGCCTCTTCCGTAATCCGTCGTCATGCCGCCAAAGGGCCGCTGATAGATGCGTCCGTCCTCTGTGCGCGAGAAGGGCACGCCCCAATGCTCGAGCTCATAGACGGCTTGCGGAGCGTTGCGGCAGAGATATTCGATCGCGTCCTGGTCTCCGAGCCAGTCGGAGCCCTTGACGGTGTCGTACATGTGCCATTTCCAATCGTCCGGCCCCATATTGGCCAGCGCCGCGGCGACGCCGCCCTGCGCCGCCACCGTATGCGAACGAGTGGGAAATACTTTTGTGATGCAAGCGGCCTTCAGCCCCGCCTTGGCGCAGCCGACGACGGCGCGCAGTCCCGCGCCGCCGGCGCCGACGACGACGACGTCGAATGTATGATCGACGATCGGATAGGCCCTGCCCCCGATATTCACCGTCGTCTTGCCGTTCCCAGCCATTCCAAATCCTCGTCGAAAGAGCGCCCTTGCCGCTTTTAGAGTCTTTCCATGTCTCAAAGAAACACGGAAAGACTCTAGCGCGGCGCGGCGATGATCATGATGGCGAGCGTCCAGACCGCGGCGATCGCGATCGCCGTCCATTTGTTGACGATGAGCGCCGTCGTCTTGAGCGATTTGTCGTGGACATAGTCCTCGATGATGTTCTCCATGCCGAGCCGCGCATGATAGGCGACGACGACGATGAAGCCGATCAGCGCGATGGCCGGCAGCGGCCGTCCGATCTCGGCGCGCGCGGCCTCATAGGATTTGCCGACCAATCCGACGAGATGCCAGATCGAGAGCAGCGCCAGCGGCGCCAGCGCTCTGGCGCTGTGACGCATGGCCAGCGCATGAAGCGAGCCTGCGCGATCGGAGACGAAGGTGTCTCCCTTGCCGCTGCGGCCGCTCTGGAACGTCGAGCGCGACATATTGCTTCTCCATTGACCCTATACGAGACGGCCCGAGCGCCCTCAGCCCAAGAGCGAGGATGCGATCCACAAAAGCGCGGTCAAAACCAATCCGCCGCCCAATGTCGCTTTGGCGAGCAGCTCGCGCCCGTCGCGATCGAGATAGAGCCCACGGTCCCATATCGCATGGCGCACGCCGCCGAGAAGATGATGAAACAGCGCCCAGCTGAACAGCAGCATGAACAGCCGCCCGACGAAAGAATCGACGATCCAGGATACGGCGCCGAAGGCGGACGGCCCGAGCGCGAGCCCCAAAAGATAGACGGCGAGCAGCAGCGCGCCCGCATAGAGCGCCGCCCCGGTGATGCGATGCGCGATCGACATCACCATGGTGAAGATCGGCTTATAGACCGATAGATGCGGGGAGAGCGGCCGCGCGGCGGCGAGGCTCTCGCTCATGGGATCGGCGTCGGCCATGATATTTTTTCTCCGCTCGAGGCTCGGCTCGACTGATAATTCAATCGCGTCGCGACCGCAACCAGCGTCCCGAACCTCAGTAGACAGCGCTGCGCGGGGCGGCGGCGGCGCGGCGAAAGGACGCGAGACTTAAGTAACGCGCAGAGACGCCCTGCGCAATCGAAGCGTCGATGCGTAGGTTTCGAGTCGAAAATCGTGGCGCGAGCGATACGATCTGTTAACATGCGCTCGCCGACGTTGCCCGGGACCAGCCGGCGCATCGTCGTTCGCAGCCGGCTTTTTCTCGACCGGCGACGAACGCGTCGAGTAGCGTGAGCGTCGAAGTTCGTCTGTGTCTTTTGCGTCCTTGTCGTGTCAGTTCTCGTAGTAAGCGTCGATTTCGTCGTAACGTCGGACCGCCGATCATTTTGTCGGCGGCGGGAATATGCTGGTCTCGTCGAATGACTTTTTCGTCAACTCATCTCGCGAGCGATCTATGAATTACAGTGAAACCATCCATATCTTGAACATCGACCCGATCATTCGTTCGTCTTTGACGAGCGCGCTGGACAGGGCGGATTATCACCTTCGCCTGCATGAGGACGCGGGACGCTTCTTCGAAGCCGTCGAAACCGACAGCCGCGGCTGCGTCATCATCTATGTCGACATGCCCGAGATGATCGGGATCGAATTATTGAGAGACGCCAAGGCGCGGCGGATCGAGTTGCCGATCATCGTCATCACCGCCCAGGCCAATGTGCGGGGCGCGATCCAAGTGATGAAGGAAGGGGCGTTCGATCTGCTCGAATTGCCCGTCAACGAGGCCAAGCTCCTCGCCTCCGTGCAGCAGGCGCTGACCCGCCGCGTGGATCATCGCGCCTATCGCGGCCGCACGCGGACCACGCCCGGCCGGCTCGCGACGCTCACCAATCGTGAGAACGACGTGCTCGCCGGCCTCGTCGAGGGCAAGCTCAACAAGGTCATCGCCCATGAGCTCGGCATCAGCGCCCGCACGGTCGAGACGCATCGCTCCCACATCATGACCAAGATGCGCGTGAAGAGCGTCGCCGATCTCGTACGTATCTCGCTCGGCGCGCCGCGGCCCGATCCGGCCGTTCGCCTCGGGGCGCCGCGACCGCCTGTCGATCCGGCCGCCCGTATGGGAGCGCCGGCCCCGCGGGCGCTGACGGAGCCGGGAGCGGCCGCGACCCGCCGGTGAAATTAATGACGCCGGAGCATTGCGCATTCGAATAGCCATGCGAACGCCATGCTCCGGCGCTAGAATACTCCGTCATGAGATTCGACCGATCGGCCCGAGCGCCCCTGAACGAGACCGCCCCCGCCGAGGCGCGCGCGGGGGCGATTCTCACCATTGATCTCACCGCCCTCGTCGCCAATTGGCGACGGCTCGCCGCGCGCGCCAGCGCGAGCGAATGCGCCGCCGTGGTCAAGGCCGACGCCTATGGCCTCGGCGCCGAGGCTTCCGTGCGGGCGCTGGCCGCCGCCGGCTGCCGTACATTTTTCGTCGCCGCCGCCGGGGAAGGCGAACGCATTCGCGCCGTCGCGCCGCGCGCCGTCGTCTATGTGCTCGAGGGCCTGCCGCGCGGAGGCGCCCGCGCTCTGGCCGCCGCGCGGCTGCGCCCGGTTCTGGCCTCGCTCGAGGAAATCCGCGAATGGGGGGCTTTCGGCCGCTCCATCGGCCGCCGTCTGCCCGCGGCGCTGCAATTCGACACCGGCATGAATCGGCTGGGACTCGCGCTGCGCGACGCCGAGGCCGCAGCCATAGCGGCGCAGGATGTGGACCTCACGCTGACGATGAGCCATTTCGTCTGCGCCCAATGGACAGACGACCCGCGCAACGCGCGGCAGATCGCTGCTTTCGAGGAGGCGCGGCGCGCCTTCCCCGGCGCGCCGGCCTCGCTCTGCAACTCATCCGGGATTTTTCTGGCGCAGCAACCGCATTATGATGTGCTGCGCCCGGGCTACGCCCTCTATGGCGGCAATCCGACGCCCTCCGCGCCCAATCCGATGCTGAGCGTCGCCCGGCTCGAGGCGCCGATTCTGGCGACGCGCTGGATCGAGGCCGGCGAGAGCGTCGGCTATGACGGCGTGTGGACGGCGGCGCGGCCGACAAGACTGGCGACGCTCGGCCTCGGCTATGGCGACGGTTTTCCGGCCGCCGTCGCCGGCCCAGGCCGCCCAGCTCCCGAGGCGATCGTCGCCGGACGGCGCTGCCCGATCGTCGGCCGCGTGTCGATGGATTTCGTCATGCTGGATGTGACCGACGTCCCCGAAGGCGCCGTCTATCGCGGCCAGACGGCAGAGCTGCTGGGGGAGACGATCGGCGTCGACGAGCTGGCGGAGCGCTGCGGAACGATCGGCTATGAGATTTTGACCCGGCTCGGGCGACGCTATGAGCGGGTCTATATCGGCGAGTGAACGCTCACGCCCCCTCGAACCAGGGCGTCAGCACCGGATAGCCCTCGCCGGCCAGCAGCGCCGCGGTTTCATAGAGCGGCAGGCCGACGACGCCCGAATAAGAGCCGATGAGCCGCACCGCGAAAGCGCCCGCGAGCCCCTGAATCGCATAGCCGCCCGCCTTGCCGCGCCATTCGCCGGAGGCGAGATAGGCGTCGATCTCGTTCGCGCCGAGGCGCTTGAAGCGCAGCCGCGATTCGACCAGACGGCGGCGCTCGGCCCCTCGCGGGGTGATCAGCGTGACGCCGGTAAAAACCCTATGCTGGCGGCCCGAGAGCAGGCGCAGGCAATCCTCGGCCTGCTCTATGTCCTCGCATTTGGGCAGAATTCTCCGGCCGACCGCCACCACAGTGTCGGCAGCGAGCACATAGCTCCCCTCGAGCCGAGGCTGATAGGCCATGATCTTCACGGCCGCCGCGGCCTTCTCGCTGGAAAGACGCTGGGCGAGGCTGCGCGGCAGCTCGTTGCGCTGCGGAGTCTCGTCTATGTCGGTCGGCAGCAGCGCATCGACGTCGAGGCCGATCTGCTGGAGCAGCTCGAGCCTGCGCGGCGAGGCGGAGGCCAGCGCCAGCTTGGGCCGCGCATCGGTCGGGTGGGACGTCAAGACGATCGGCTCCGCCATAAATCGAAATTATTTGAAACGATAGGTAATCCGCCCTTTGGTGAGGTCATAGGGCGTCATCTCCACGAGAACCTTGTCCCCGGTGAGCACGCGGATGCGGTTCTTGCGCATCTTTCCGGCCGTATGGGCGATGATCTCGTGCTCGTTCTCGAGCTTGACCCGAAACATCGCGCTGGGCAGCAGCTCGGTGACGACTCCGGGAAACTCCAACAGTTCTTCCTTGGCCATGTGGTTCCTTCTTCAGAGGCCGTAGCGGACCTCGGATAGCGAAAGGCCCGCTTGCGAAGCGGGCGCTCATCAATATGGGATCGAAGCCGGGACGTGCAAATCCGCGCCGGACCCTAATCGAGTACGGCCGATTTGTGAACCTCGCCTTTCGCCCTGTCGCGCCGTTCAGCGCTCGGGCGCGGAGGCGGTCGCCGCGGGAGGCTCGAGCGCGCGCGGCTCGGGTGCGGTCGGCTCGGGAGCGGCCGGCTCCGGCGTCGCGACGAGGACGCCGCTCTTGCCCTCCCCCGCCCAGGCGCTCAGCAGCTCCCAGGCGACGGCCAGCACCACCGGACCGACGAAGAGGCCGATGATTCCATGCACCAACACGCCGCCGATGACGCCGACGATGATGACGAGCAAGGGCGTCGTGAGCCCGCGCGCGATGACGATGGGCTTCAGCACATTGTCGACCAGCGTCACCGTCAACATGCAGCAGGTGAAGAGCAGCGCCGGCAGCGTGCGCATCTCGGTCCAGGCCCAGAGAATCGAGGGCACCACGACGAGCAGCGGCCCGATCTGGACGATCGCCAGCACCAGAATGCACAAGGTCAGCAGGCTGGCGCCGGGCGCGCCGGCGAGCTGCAAGCCGAGCCCGCCGATCGCCGCCTGCAGCAACGACACGCCGATGACGCCGCGCGAGACCGTGCGGATCGTCGAGCCCGCGAGCTCCACGAAATGCTCGGCGCGCTTCGAATCGATTCGCGTCACCGCCGTCTTTATGGCGCGCACCAGCGCCGGCCCGGGCGCGAACAGAAAGCCGGCGATGATCACCGAAATCAGAAATTTGAACACGCCTGCGCCGGCGTTTTTGGTGGCGTCGAGCGCGATCTCGCCATAGGGCTTGAGCTGCGGCAGCGCCTGGGCGAGCGCGCTGCGCAGATTGGTGGAGGCGAGCTCCCAGAATTCGTAGGCCGATTCGCCGACGAAGGGCCAGCTGCGCAGCGCCTCGGGCGGCGGCGGCACCCAGACGCCGCCGGCGTCTATGCGCTCGGAGAGGACGCGCAAGCCGTCGACGACCCCGAGGCCGAGCCAGGTCGCCGGCCCGATGACGAAGAGCAGGCCGAGGAGCGTGATGACGACGGCCGCCAGCCGTCGCCGCCCGCCGAGCCGGACCGCCGTCCACTCGAACACGGGATAGAGCGCCACGGCGAGAATCGCGCTCCAGGTCACGATGGTGACGAAGGGCCTCACCAGCAGGAAGGACCAATAGGCCAGAGCGCCGAGCGCGCCGAGCCGGATGATCAAATCTATGAGTGTCGCGTTCAGCCGCCTGCGGCCGGACGCTTCGCGCTGGTCCTCGATCACCCGAGTTTTCCCCGATCTTTTGTCGCGCCTCGGCCGCCGACGCGCCTCCCCCGCGACAACATAGCGCGGATCACAAAAGGTTTCACGCCCGCGGCCCCGTTTCCCGCCTATCGCCCGAAGGCCATGGCGAGCCGCGCCCCGATCAGCCGTCCGAAGAGCCGCAGCGGAAAGCCACGGAAAGCCGGCGCATCCTGCGGCAGCGGCAGCGCCGAGCGCCGGCGCGCGACCTTTGTCCGCATCTCGATCGGCGGCAGATCGCCAGCGTAGCGCAGCCGATAGGTCGAAACCCAGAAGCCGGGATCGAATTTCAGGAACATGCCCGTGTTGCAGCAGGAGGCGGCCACCCTGCGGGTCGACGAATCGGGCTTCAGCCTGTGATCCTCGAGCAGCTCCGCGCCCGCGACGCAGCGAAAACGGTCGTCACGAAAAGTGAGATAAGGCGTG
Organism: Methylosinus sp. RM1; assembly: GCF_011378635.1. NCBI lineage: Bacteria > Pseudomonadati > Pseudomonadota > Alphaproteobacteria > Hyphomicrobiales > Methylocystaceae > Methylosinus > Methylosinus sp. RM1. The sequence continues at coordinate 116,104 of NZ_WOVC01000008.1, read as the reverse complement.
CCGCCGTCGGGATCGCGCAGGAGATGCGCATGGGGCAGAGCCTCGATCCTGCGGCCGCCCTCCTGGCAATCGGAGCAATAGCAGACGGCGCTGACGATCGGCTCGCCGACCACCTCGCAGCGCACACGCCCGCAGGCGCAGGTAAAATCTCGGATGAGGGAAGCCATGTCGGAAATCCTCTGCTCGAAACCGACGACATTATAGCGAGCCCGGCGCGAGCGTCATGCGGCGCGCAGGCCATCCTTCCTGCGCTCGATCGAACGCCGCGCATGGTCGATGGCGAGCGAGGACACGGGATATTGATCGGCCGCGGTCTCGCCATCCGCGAGCTTGTTGACGCAATCGGCGACGAGCCCGCGAAACTCCGTCTCGATCCGCTCGAGGCCCGCGCTGTCGGCCGTCAGCGCCTCGTCTGCGAGGGTCAGCAGGCGGAAGACGCGATTTTGGTCCTGCACGAGGCGCCGATTGTTCCATAGGCCGAGCAGCACGGCGACGAGCGAGCCCAAAAGGCTCAGCGGAATGCCGATAATGTAGAAATATTGCTGGAACGAATCGAAAAAGCTCTGATCGCCGCTCGCGAGATAGGCGGCGACGCCAGGGTGGACCGGCAGCAGCGGGTTCTGCGCGTCGAGATCGGGCGCCTCGATCTGGGTCCCGCCCGGCGAGAGGGCGGCGAGCTTGGCCTTGGTCTTGAAAATGGAGCGGCCGATCGCTCCGGCCACCACATTGAGCATCGAAAAAGGCGCGACCAGCCGATAGGTGACGGCGAGGCCCTTCACCGTATCGTCGGGCACGGGCGGATGCGCCTTGAAGGCGCCTTCGGGGATATCCACAGATTCGAAGCCCGGAAAGCGCTTCACCAGCGCGTCGGCCTGATCCATCGGCAGGAGCTGGGGCGGGCTCTTCATCGCCTTGGCGATGGAGGCGACGACATCGACCGCCTGCCCCGGCCCGATCGGCCCGACCGCCAACGCCGCCGCCACGCGGCCCGCGCGCATGGCCGGGCCGATCTCGCCGAGCGGCAGGACGAGGCGCTTCACGCTCGCCGCGGGGACGTCGAAATAGGCGAGAATATCATCGAGCGCATGCTGATTTTCCGTCTGCAGCGCGCCCTCCGGCACGGCGATGGTCTTGCGGGCGAGGCCGGCGGCGTCCTTGATCGGCGAGCCATGCGGCAGCACGATCGCCACCACGTCGCGGCGCAGAATGGCGATGGTCTGGCCATTGGAGGGCGGCGCGACATCGGTACGCACGATGGCGAGATTGACCTTGCGGTCCTCGAGCGCCTTGGCGCTGGCCGAAAGATCGGCGACCGGGACCTCCTCTATGCGGATGAAGGGGTGCAACCCCGACACGACATGAATGAACGTGGAGATGGTGCGCTGAGCCGGCGACATCGCCGGGCCTGTGGTGATGCGCAAGGTCGCCCGCGGCGACAGGTAATAAAAGAGCGACAGCGCCGCCGCGAGCGCGAACAGCAGAACCGCGACCCAGAAGACGAGACGCGGCGCATGGCCTTTGGGCATGGGGCCTCCTCCCTATGCGCGGAGAAATAGGCCGCCGCGCGCCAGAGCCCACGGCCTTGTCATACCGCCTTCCCGCTGGATGGTTCGGCGCGTTCCCCCTCTCTCGGGGCGTGAGCCGCAGACGGAAAACGCCCCGAGCCCCTCATCCCCACCTTCTCCCCGCAATGCGGGGAGAAGGAAGGCGGCAAACGCCGCGCGAACCGATCAGCCGGAAGCCGGATCACGCGCTCTTCCCATTCGCGCGCGCCGGGCATAAATCTCGCCGCATGAGCGATACGCCCGACCTTCCCGAAACCCTCGATGAGGAAGAAGACCTCACGGAAGAGGCCGACGGCGCCGCTCCGCCCGAGCTCGCGGCCGATACGCCGGAGAGCGTCAAGCGCGGCGTGTCGGTCATCAAATCCTATTGGAAGAACGCGCCCAACGGGCCGGGCGTCTATCGCATGATCGCCGAGAATGGCGAGGTTCTCTATGTCGGCAAGGCCAAGAACGTCCGCAAGCGCATAGCGAGCTACACGCGCCTCGCCGGCCATGTGAATCGCATCGCGCGCATGATCTCGGCGACCGCCTCGATGATGTTCATCTCGGTCGAGACCGAGACCGAGGCTCTGCTGCTCGAGACCAATCTCATCAAGCAGATGAAGCCGCGCTTCAACGTGCTGATGCGCGACGACAAGAGCTTTCCCTATATTCTCATCGCGCGCGATCATGATGCGCCGCAAATCGCCAAGCATCGCGGCGCTCGCTCGCGCAAGGGCGATTATTTCGGCCCCTTCGCCAACGCCGGCGCGGTGGGGCGTGCGCTCAATGCGCTGCAACGGGCGTTTCTGCTGCGCTCCTGCACCGATTCGTTTTACGAGAACCGCACCCGGCCCTGCCTGCTCTATCAGATCAAGCGCTGCGCCGGCCCCTGCACGGGCGAAATCTCGATCGCGGATTATTCCGTGCTGGTGCAGGAGGCGCATGACTTCCTCACCGGTAAGAGCCGCTCCGTGCGCGAGCAGCTCGCCATGGAGATGACCGCGGCGGCTGAGCGCCTGGAATTCGAGCGCGCCGCGCGGCTGCGCGACCGCATCTCCGCGCTGTCGCTGATCCAAGGCACGCAAGGCGTCAATCCGCACAGCGTCGAGGAGGCGGACGTCTTCGCCATCGCCAAAGAGGCGGGGCGCTTCTGCATCGAGGCGTTTTTCTTTCGCGCTTTTCAGAATTGGGGCGACCGCGCCTATTTCCCGCGCGCCGATCAGAGCCTTTCGGAAGAAGAAGTGCTCGGCTCCTTCCTCGCGCAATTTTATGGCGAGCATCCGCCGGCGCCTCTGGTGCTGCTCTCACATGTGATCGAGGATCGCGAGCTATTGACGGAAGCGCTGTCGGACAAGCTCGGCCGCAAGGTGGAGATCGCGACGCCGCAGCGCGGCGAGAAGCGCGAGCTGGTCGAGCATGCGCAGACCAACGCCAAGCAGACGCTGACGCGCAAGCTCACCGAGGACGCCAGCCAGGAGAAGCTGCTCATCGCGCTCGGCGAGATGTTCGGCATGGAGAAGCCCCCGCGCCGCGTCGAGGTCTATGACAATTCCCATACGGGCGGCCAACAGGCGATCGGCGCGATGATCGTCGCCGGGCCGACGGGCTTCATGAAGACGCATTACCGCACCTTCAACATAAAGCGCGCCGAGATCACGCCCGGCGACGATTACGCCATGATGCGCGAGGTGCTGGCGCGCCGCTTCGCCCGCATTGCGAAAGACGCGGAAAAGCCCGAGGAGGAAGCGCCGGACGCGTTTCCGTCGAAGCCCGATCTCGTGATTATCGACGGCGGCCGCGGGCAATTCGACGCCGCGCGCGCCGTGGCGGCGGAGATCGGCCTCGAGGGTGTGACCATCGCCTCCATCGCCAAGGGCGCCGACCGCAACGCCGGCCGCGAGATGTTTTTCGTCGAGGGCCGCGAGCCCTTCCGCCTGCCGCCGCATGATCCGGCGCTCTATTTCGTCCAGCGCCTGCGCGACGAGGCGCATCGCTTCGCCATCGGCACGCATCGCGCGCGTCGCAAGAAGGAATTCGCCAAGAACCCGCTGGACGAGATCGCGGGAATAGGCCCGGCCCGCAAAAGGGCGCTGCTGCTCGCCTTCGGCACCGCCAAGGCGGTGGCGGGCGCCGCGCTCTGCGACCTCGAGAATGTGCCGGGCGTGAACAAGGCGACGGCGCGGCTCGTCTTCGACCATTTCCAGCGCGGCGGCTGATCGGCGGCCAGCGGCTAAAATTTGTGCGCGGCTCGGCGACGTTCCCGCCGGCGCGCCTCGAGCGGCAAAATGCCGGTTTTGCCGAAGCTTCCCGCTGTTGCGCGGGAGATCGGACCGGCGGCGGAGGAGCGCGGCGCCGTCGAGGCGCCCGTCTCTTCTATTGACAAGAGAGGCGCTGGGCATGTTCCTTCGCGGCATGACATCGACGGCCATTCCGCCGCGCCGCGGGCGCGCGCTCTCCCTGCCCAATATTCTGACCTATGGCCGGCTCGTCGCCGTGCCGGTCGTCGCGGGCCTCCTGCAATGGCCGGACGAGCATTGGATGCGCTGGACGGCGCTCGGCGTCTTCACCGCCGCCGGCATCACCGATTTCTTCGATGGCTATCTCGCCCGCGCCTGGGCGCAGCAATCGACGCTCGGCGCCATGCTCGACCCCATCGCCGACAAGCTGCTCGTCGCCGCCACTCTGCTGATGGTGGTCGCCGATCAGACCATCGCCGGCGTCACAATATGGGCGGCGCTCATCATCCTGTGCCGCGAGATTCTGGTCTCCGGCCTGCGCGAATATCTCGCCGAGCTGAAAGTGCCGCTGCCGGTCAGCGCCATCGCCAAATGGAAGACGACGCTACAGCTCTTCGCGCTCGGCTTCTTCATCGCCGGCCGCGCCGGCGAGCTGGTGCTGCCCGGCACGGTCAATATCGGCAGCGTGCTGCTGTGGATCGCCGCGCTGCTGACGCTCTATACCGGCTATGACTATATGAGAGCCGGCTGGGCGCATTTCGGAACGGATGAGGCGCGATGAAGGCCCTCTATTTCGCCTGGGTGCGCGAGCGCATCGGCCGCGCGGAGGAGGAGCTCTCCCCTCCCCCGGAGGTGGCGACGGTCGGCGAGCTGATCGCCTGGCTGAAGTCGCGCGACGAAGCCTATGCTCTGGCTTTCGAGAACGCCGCCGTCATTCGCACGGCGATCGACAAGGCCCATGTGCGCCATGAGACGCCCATCGCCGGAGCGCGGGAGATCGCCTTTTTCCCGCCGATGACCGGAGGGTGAGGCGCGACGGACAAGAGCGAGCCTTCATGCTCGCATCGAACCCCACACTTCCATGACCCCCACCATCCGCATCCAATCCGCCCCCTTCGATCCGGCCCATGAGGCCGCGCTGATCGAGGAGGGCCGCCGCGACATTGGTGCGATCGTCTCCTTCACCGGCCTCTGCCGCGACGAGGACGGCGCGCTCTCGGCGCTGGAGCTCGAGCATTATCCCGGCATGGCCGAGGCGGAGATCGCCCGCGTCGCCGAGGAGGCGCTCGCCCGCTGGCCGCTATCGGCGCTCACTGTCATCCATCGCCACGGGCGCATTCTGCCGGGCGAGAGAATCGTGCTCGTCGTCACGGCCGCGCGCCATCGCGGCGAGGCCTTCGCCGCGGCGGAATTTCTGATGGATTATCTGAAGACGCGCGCCCCCTTCTGGAAGAAGGAGCATCGCGCCGACGGCAGCGTCGGCGACTGGGTCGAGGCCAAGGCCAAGGACGACGCCGCCGCCGAACGCTGGAACAAATAGCTAGAGCCTCGTCACCGCCCCATCCGCCGTCGCGACGCGAATGTCGGCGTAGCGGCAGGCGCCGCGACGACGCTGGAAGGGCGTGATCGCCAGCAGCCAAATATGGCTGATCGCCTTGGCCGGCCCGCCGATATGGGCGGCGTAATCGGCGGCGACGTCGCGCTCCAGCGCCCGCCACTCGCCGAGCCCCGCGGCGCCCGAATCGACGACCATATGAGTCTCGACCGCGCTCCAGCCGGCGAGCGGACAGCGGAAGACTTTTCCGGTCGGCAGGCCGGCGCTCCAGAAATAAGTGAGGTCCTGACCGTCCTCGAATTTCACGCCGATCGAGAGATAATCGTGGAAAGGCGCGACATCCTCCGGCTTCGCCGAAGGAAGCTGGTCGATCTTCCAGCGCCAGCCGAGCTTGGGCCGCGACGCGAAGGCGAGCGGCAGCGGGCGCTCGATGATGGAGGCGGAGCCGGCGCTCTCGCAGACGATCTCGCCATCCGCTTCGCGGCCGAACGCGTCGGCGCCGCCGCCGAGACTGAAGTGATCGTTCCAGCCTTCCGGCAATTTGCGCCCGCGTTTCAGCCGCGCGATCTCCGCCGCGACGAGACCATTCACGTCCCCCGCCGCGGCGAGGCTCTCGAGGCCGGAGAGCGCCTCGCCCTTCCAGACCAGCGCGACGCCGACGATCTTCACCTCTTGTTTGCGATACTCCGCCTCGGGCGTCCACAGCCTGCCATCCGCATCGGCGAATTGCGCCGCAGAGCGCGCGATCTCCAGCGGGCCGTCATGGGCGGCGATCATCGTGCCGGTGTCGACGCCCGGGCTGTACATCGGCCTTTTGCCGCGCGTGCGCGCATGGAAGACGAGGCCCGGCTTGAACCAGAGGTCATAGGGCCGAGCGATCCACATGCGCCCGGCGACGAGAAAGCTGACCTGCTGGCCCTTCGCCGCCGCGAGGCCGAGATCGATCCACGGCAGATCGTCGCCATCGATCTCGAACAGGCGATAGGAGACGAGCGCGCCCGAACGGGCGCGCGCGATCAGCGCCTCCATATCGCGTTTGAAATCGTCGCGCACGAGATCGGCGCTCTCGGCCGTCGCGGGCGAGGCGACGAAAGGCAGAGCCGCGGCGCCGAGCGCGCCCATCCGCAACATGTCGCGTCGAGACAATGCGGCCGAGGCGCGCGCGAGACAATAGAAGCACATGTCCAAAATCCTCCCCGAACTCGGGCAAATCCCCCGATGGATCGGCCTTTGTGAGCCGATAGGGAATGCTATCGTCCGGCCGCTGGCGGCGCTTGCCAGGACATGCCGAAAACGCCGGACGATGGCGCGCGAGGGCAGATGCGACAAACGGGCTACACACGCGCGAGCACGCTGGGGCCGATCGCCGAGGTCGTCGGCGGCGCCGGCGGCTCGATCGAGCGCGCGTTTCGCCGCGCGGAGCTGCCGCTCGGCCTGCTCGAATCGCCGGACACGCTGCTGCCGCTGCGCGATCATTTTCGCCTGCTCGCCGCCGCCTCCCGCGAGCTGGCCGACGAAGCCTTCGCCGCCCGCCTCGGCCGCCGGACGTCGATCGCCGGCCTCGGCGTCTATGGCAAATGGGTGACACGGGCGCCGACGCTGCTCGAGGCCATCCATCGCGCCGGAGCCAGCCTGCCGCATATGCTGCAGAGCGCGACGCGGCTGGTCCTGCGACGACAGGGCGAGGAGGCCGTCTGGTCCTATGAGCTGGACGATCCTGCGACCGAGGGCCGGCCGCAGAATGAGATGCTGGCCGTCTGGTATATGATCGCCCTCGTGCGGCATTTCGCCGGCGCGCGCTGGCTGCCGCGCCGCGTGATGTTCGGCGGCCTGCCGGCGAGCGCGCGACGATCGATCGGCGAGCAGATGGGCGCCGACATCGTGCTCTGCGACGGCCCGGGCTCGATCGTCTTCGATCAGCGGCTGTTGATGGCCGTCAATCCGCGACTGGGCGAAGGCGATGGACTGGGCGCCGAGGAAATCGCCCGCATCTTCGACATTCCGGCGCCGGACGATCTTCCCGGCAGGATCGCCGTGCTGATCGAGCTGGAGCTGCTCGGCGGCCGCCCCACGCTCGAGACGATCGTGCGGCGCGCCGGATTGTCGAAGCGCACGCTCCAGCGTCGGCTCGGCGATCTCGGACTGAGCTACGCCGATCTCCTGCGCGACACGCTCCAGCGCCGCGCGATTGGCCTGCTGCGCCGGCCGGAGCTCTCGATCACCGAGATCGCCGCGCAGCTCGGCTATAGCGATCCGGCGCATTTCACCCGCGCCTTCGAGCAATGGAGCGGCCTCGCGCCCAGCCGCTGGCGGGAATTGGCGCGAGCCGCGGAGCGATAGACCAGAGACGAAAAAGGCGGCCCGCGAGGCCGCCTTTCTCATTTTCTTCGAACGAAGCTCACTCCGTATAGGCGAGCGCCGCGGCTGGGAGCTGCCGCTCCACGCCTTTGTAGCGATCGGAGCGCTTGCCCATCATCGTCTCGAAGGCCTCGTGCACCTCGCCGACAGACTTCGGCTTCATCTTCTTGCCTTCGCGGGCGAAGAAGATGGGCTTATTGGCGCGGGCGGGCCGCGGAAGCAGCTTGGCGGCCGGCGTGTTCGGCGCCTCCTCCACCTTCGCCATGAAGCGGGCGGCGTCGTCCGGCCCCAGGAAGTGGATCAGATAGGTCTCGCCCGCCGTCAGCGGACGGCCGATGCGCTCGGCGATGCGCTCGCCGTCATGCTTCAGCATCTCGGCCGCGAACACGGCGGAAAGATACGGATCATTGCGCATGGCGAGGATTTCGGAGCGCTTCTGCGGCGCGACGCGATAGTCGCCGCCGATCGCCTGCGCCGCCGCCTCCTGGCCATGGCTGCGGCCGAACATGCGCACAGCCTTCAGCCACGTCGAATCGATGAACTGGAACAATCCGCTCGCCGAGGAGGTGCTGGCCTTGGCCTTCGGCGCGAAGCTCGACTCCTTGTCGGCGATCGCCATCAGCAGGGCAGGATCGGATCCCGTGGTGCGGGCGGCCTGCACGACGTGCTCGACAATGGCGCGGGCGACGCGCACAGGGCCGAACTGCAGCACCATCGGAGCGGCGCCGGCCACGTTTTTGTCGGCTTCGGCGTCGGCGGAGCCGGACCAAGCCTTCACCGCCTCGCCTATCGCCTCGGCGGCGTCGGCGTCGAGCGGCTGATCGGTGAGGCCGCGATTGGTCAGAAAAAACAAGGGCGGCGGCGCCGGGCGGCTCCGCGCGCCGGCTCGCGACGCCTCCGACGATCTGAACCGGCCCCAGCCATCCGGCATAGAGAGCAACGCGGCCACCAGGGCGAAGGCGAGAGCCGTCGCTATGGCGAAAGCGCGAAGGAGCATGTGAACGGATCCGTCGGCCCCCGCGAGGGGGCGGTCCGCGTCTGCGCGGTCGAACACGGGCAGAAAGCGCGACCATTTCGGCGCCGACGCTTCGCCGCGAACGGCAGGAGCTATCGCTTCGAAAGACACTCTGTTTCATTCCTCGCTGTTGTTTGGACGAGACAGAGGCTAGCAACCGCGAGGGGCGAAAAATCGACTGCGCGCGTCACGCGCGCGTCACATTCGGCCGGCGCTCCGTATTTCCCACAAGCCTTTAAAAATGAAGCGATCGGCTACGTACGAAGCTGGTCGGCCGATTCGGCCGCCACAATTGCGCCAAATCGACACAGCCATGCTTCCGATTGAAAAAGCTCGGATTTTTCTCGAATCCTCAGAAGCTGGTCAGCTTCGCCAGCATATTGCGGATGAAATTGAACTCGGCCCCGGCCGTGGGCGTGGTGCGGCTGAGGAAGTCGACGACCTTGCCGTCCTTCAGCCCATAGTCGGCGATGCGCTGGACCTTTTTCGTCTTGTCGAAATAGACCGCGAGAATGTGCTGGTCGGCGACCTCGGGCGGCAGGAAGGCGAGCTCGCGCTGGATGCGCTGGCTCACATAGTACCAAGCGTCGCCGCCGATCGTCGATGTCGTCGAGGGCGTGCCGAGAAGAGCGAGAACCTGCGGGGCCGGCATTCCCACCTTCACCTGCGCGACCTTGCGCTCCTCGATGATGGCGCCGCGGTTGATGACGCCGTCATAGCCGAGGCACCCGGCGAGCGGCGCCGCGAGCAGAGCGAGAGCGGCGAGGCAGCGGGCCTGCCGCGAAACGACGACGAGCGAAAACCCCATGTTTCTCTCCGCGCTGGGCCTCCATGAGGCCGACCTCTATCGCGACAATGTTCGAAGCGTTTGCCTAACTCTCGGCTGGCGCGAAAGCAAGCGGCGACGCCTCCGGCGCGACCCGGAGGCTGGCGTCGGCGCGTCTTCGACCGTATCAATGGCCGGAAAATGGCGAAGCTTCCCCCAATGGGCGCGGCGCCCATCTATATTTCACCGTGGCCGGCCGAAGCGGCGACGTCGAAAAGAGTCGAGGAGCGGCGAATGAGCGACGATCTGCAATTGCCCGAAAACCCTTTCGCGCGTCCGCTCGCCGCCGTCGACGTCCCCGAGGACGGGCTCGAGCTGACCATCGCCGCCGACGCCGCCGAACGCGCGGCGCTCGCCGAGATGGATGATCTCGCCGCGCTGAATCGCCTCGAGGCGAAGCTGAAAGTGACGCGGGCGGGCCGCGGCGGATTGCGCGTCGAGGGCGAGCTCACCGCCGATGTGCGCCAGACCTGCGTGGTGACGCTGGAAGAATTCGACGCCCGCATCGTCGAGCCGATCGACGTCTCCTTCGCGCCCGAGCCGACGCCGACCGCCCCGCCCCCGGCGGAGCGCATGTCGCGGCGCCGGCGCGAGGCGGAGCCCGTCGAGCAGAAGGAGGAGCCGCGAGCGAGCCGCCATATCGCCGATCTCGACGCGGATGCGCCAGACCCGCTGGTCGACGGCCGAATCGATCTCGGCGCCATTGTCGCGGAATTTCTGGCGCTGGCGCTCGACCCCTATCCGCGCAAGCCGGGCGCGCGCTTCGCCCTGCCCGACGAGACCGAGCCGCCAGAGGAGGCGCCGGCGAAAGTCTCGCCTTTCGCTCGCCTGCGCGACGCGCTCGGCGAAGACTCCGGCAAGCGACGCCGAAAGTAGGGAAGCGAAAGCTCCGGCAGGAATTGCTCTTGCGCTGGAGCGGCGCAAATGGCAATTCGTCAGCGGCTGGCGCCTTGGGCCGGCGGCGAGTTCGGTCCGCGACGAGCGATCGCGCGGAACCGAGAAACGAGCGGGCGCCTGGCCGCTCCGCTTCGCCGCATCTTTCGCGCGACCGGCGGCCCCGTGGGGCGGAACAATACGGGCCGCGCGGATCGTCATTCGTACGTCATTCGTAAACAATGTCGGGAGACGAGGCAGAATGGCGCAGCCCATTCGCATAGCGTTGGACGCCATGGGCGGCGATCATGGTCCGAAGATCACCATCGCCGGCGCCGCTATCGCTCACGATCGTCACCCCGACAGCAGCTTCCTGCTGTTCGGCGACGAGGCGTCGATTCGCGTCGAGCTCGCCGCGCATCCGCGCCTCGCCCGCGTCGCGACCGTCCGCCATTGCGACGTCGCCGTGCGCATGGACGACAAGCCGAGCCAGGCGCTGCGCTCCGGGCGCCGCGTCTCCTCCATGTGGCAGGCGATCGAGGCGGTGAAGAAGAACGAGGCCGATGTCGCCGTCTCGGCCGGCAACACCGGCGCGCTGATGGCCATGGCCAAGGTCTGCCTGCGCACAATGGCCAAGATCGAGCGGCCGGCGCTGGCCTGCCTGTGGCCGGCGCCGACGGCGCGCGGCTATTCCATCGTGCTCGACGTCGGCGCCTCCATCGGCGCGGACGCCCGCCATCTCGTCGATCTCGCCGTCATGGGCGCGGCGATGGCGCGCTCGCTCTTCGACATGGAGCGGCCGAGCGTCGGCCTGCTCAATGTCGGCGTCGAGGAGATAAAGGGCGTCGAGGAGGTCAAGACGGCCTCTCGCCTGCTCCGGGAGGCGGACCTTCCCGATCTCGACTATCACGGCTTCGTCGAGGGCGACGAGATCGGCAAGGGCGTCGTCGACGTGGTGGTGGTGGAAGGCTTCTCCGGCAATATCGCGCTGAAGACCGCCGAAGGCACAGCGACTCAGATCACCAATTATCTGCGCGAGGCGATCGGCCGCAGCTGGCTCGCCAAGATCGGCTATCTGCTGGCGCGCGGCGCCTTTCGCGAGCTGCGCGACAAGATCGACGTTCGCAACATCAACGGCGGCGTGTTTCTCGGCCTCGAGGGGATCGTCATCAAGAGCCATGGCGGCGCCGACGCGCTGGCCTTCGCCCGCGCGGTCGAGATCGGCTATGAGATGGCGCATCAAGGCCTGCTCTCCAAGATCCGCGACATGCTGGCCTCGAGCCGCCGCGACGACCAGGAAGCCGCTCAGTGACTCTTTCTCCGCGCCCTCTGCGCTCTGTCGTCGTCGGTCTCGGCAGCTATCTGCCGAGCCGCATCCTCACCAATGAGGAGCTCGCCGCCACTGTCGACACCAGCGACGAATGGATCACCCAGCGCACCGGCATAAAGGAGCGCCACATCGCCGCGCCCGGCGAGACCACCTCCATGCTGGGGGAGAAGGCCGCGCGCGCCGCCCTCGCCGACGCCGGCCTCGGGCCGGAGGACATCGATCTCGTCATCGTCGGAACGTCCACGCCGGATTATACTTTCCCCTCGACGGCGACGCAGATTCAGGCCGCGCTCGGCATGACGCGCGGCGCCGCCTTCGATCTTCAGGCCGTGTGCTCGGGTTTCGTCTTCGCTCTGGCGACGGCGGAGAAATTTCTGCGCTCCGGCTCGCACAAGCGCGCGCTGGTCATCGGCGCGGAGACTTTCTCGCGCATTCTCGACTGGAACGACCGCACCACCTGCGTGCTGTTCGGCGACGGCGCCGGCGCCATGGTGCTGGAGGCGCGCGAGAGCGAAGGCTCGCTCGCCGAGCGCGGCATATTGACGACGCATTTGCGCTCGGACGGACGCCATCGCGCCAAATTGCATGTCGACGGCGGCCCCTCCTCCACCGGCACGGTGGGCCATTTGCGCATGGAAGGCAAGGAAGTGTTCCGCTTCGCCGTCGGCATGGTGACGGATGTCGTGACGGACGCCTTTGCGGCGACCGGCTTCACGGCGGCCGATCTCTCCTGGTTCGTGCCGCATCAGGCCAATCGCCGCATCATCGACATGTCGGCCGCAAAGCTCGGCATAGCGCCGGAAAAAGTCGTCGCCACAGTGCATTTGCACGGCAATACTTCTGCGGCCTCCATCCCCCTCGCTCTGTCGGTCGCGCGCGACGACGGCCGCATCAAACGTGACGATCTCGTGATGCTCGAGGCGGTAGGCGGCGGATTCACCTGGGGGTCGGCGCTCATCCGCTGGTGAGGCGCCACGAAATCCCGGTCCTGAAACTGCAACCTGCGCTTGATTTTCGCCGTAGTTTCTGAAAAATAATCAAATTGAGTTTTTCGCGCCTCGCGATGAGGGCCCGCTATGGCCCGTCGCGATGCTTCGCGACGAACCCTTCTCCCGCGAGAGTTGTCACAGACCAGAAAAAGAAGTCGAACTCGACGATGTTAGTTTTCGTTTTGAATCGATAAGGCCGATCATGTCACAAAATGTTTCAGAAAAAGCCCCGCCGGCAGTCGAAGACCTTTCCCGCGACGAGCGCGCCATTTCCACGAATTCGACCTCCACGAATTCGACCTCCACGACGTCGACCGCTCCGGCGCATCACACGGTGACGCGCGCCGATCTCGCCGACGCCGTCCATCGCCGCATCGGCCTCTCCCGCGCCGAGTCGGGCGAGTTCGTGGAAGCCGTGCTGTCGGAAATTTTCAACGCCATCGTTTCCGGCGACGACGTCAAGCTCTCCTCTTTCGGCTCCTTTCACATTCGCTCCAAGGGCGAGCGCGTCGGCCGCAATCCCAAGACCGGCGCCTCGGCGCCGATCACCGCGCGCCGCGTCGTGATGTTCAAGGCGTCCAATGTGCTGCGCGCGCGCATCAACGGACAACGCGCGATCGAAGATTAGAGCGCTGGTCCACCCGACGCGCTGAAAGCGCGCCTCGGAGCGCGGCCTGATCGATCGAAGGCGTCCGTTCGAAAAATCCGAGCGCTTTTCGCTTTCGCTTGCCGAGGCGATGATCGGCGACATACAAGCGCGCATGAGCGAGCGAGCCCCCGCCTCCGCGACGACGATTCGCGCGGCCGCGTCCATGCCCTCCGCCGTCTGGGCGCTGGGCGTGACCTCGCTGTTCATGGATTTCTCCTCCGAGATGATCCATGCGCTGCTGCCGGTCTATCTCGCCGGAACGCTCGGCGTCGCCATCGCCGAGATCGGCTGGATCGAAGGCGCGGCGGAAGCGACGGCGCTCGCCGTGAAAGTCGTCTCCGGCCGCGTCTCCGACATGATCGGCCGGCGCAAGGGGCTGGCGCTGTTCGGCTATGCCCTCGCCGCGGCGACCAAGCCGATCTTTCCGCTCGCCGGCGGCGCGGCGGAGGTGATCGCGGCGCGCGTTCTCGACCGTGTGGGCAAGGGATTGCGCGGGGCGCCGCGCGACGCGCTGATCGCCGACGTCACCACGTCGGAGCAGCGCGGCGCCGCCTATGGCCTGCGCCAGACGCTCGACACGGTCGGCGCCGTGATCGGCCCGCTGGCGGCGATCGGATTGATGCTGGCGACGCATGACGACACGCGCTTCGTCTTCTGGATCGCCTGCCTGCCGGCGCTGATCTGCGTGCTGGTTCTCGCGATTTTCGTTCACGAGCCGGAGGAGACGCGCCCGCCCGCCACGGGGCGCAAAGCGCTGCTCGCCGGATTTTCCGAGCTGCCGTGCGCCTTATGGCTGCTGCTCGCCTTCGGCGCGCTGCTCGCCGCCGCCCGCGTGGGCGAAGCCTTTCTGGTGCTGCGGGCGACGGGCGCCGGCTTGCGCATCGCCTTCGCGCCGCTGACGCTGGTGGCGATGTCCTTCGTCGCAATGCTCGCCGCCTATCCGGCCGGCAAGCTCGTCGATCGCTGGAGCGAGCGCCGTCTGCTCGTCGCCGCGAGCGTGACGCTGGCGATCTCCGAGGCCGCGCTCGCGGCGTCGCAGGAGCTTTCTTTCGTCTTCGTCGGGATCGCGCTCTGGGGCCTGCATATAGCGCTGGCGCAAGTGGCCTTCTCGGCTCTGGTCGCCCGCGCCGCGCCGGCGCATTTGCGCGCCACCGGCTTCGGCGTTTTCGGCCTCGCCAACGCGGTGGCGGTGATCGCCGGCAATGTCGCCTTCGGCGCGCTGGCCGAGGCGAGCGGCCAAGGCTTCGCCTATGGCTGCGCCGCCGCCGCGGCGCTGGCGCCGCTGGCGCTTCTGCCGGCCATGTCGGGAGAGGGCGAAGCGCGCCATGGCTAAGGCCCGCCAAAGCTTCGTCTGCCAGAGCTGCGGGGCGGTGACGAACCGCTGGCAGGGCCGCTGCGAGTCCTGCAACGAGTGGAACACGATCGTCGAGGAGAATGGCGGCGCCGGCGGCGGCTTCGGTCCGACGGCGCGCGTCGGGCGCGGCCGGCCTTTCGCGCTCGAGGCGCTGGCCGGCGACGCGCGCCCTGCCCCGCGCATCGCCACCGGAATTGAAGAATTCGACCGCGTGACCGGCGGCGGCTTCGTGCCCGGCTCGGTGGCGCTGCTCGGCGGCGAGCCCGGCATCGGCAAATCGACGCTGCTGATCCAGGCCTGCGCGGCGCTGGCGCGGCGTGGCGAGCGGGTGATCTACATTTCGGGCGAGGAGGCTGCGGCCCAGGTGCGGCTGCGCGCCGAGCGGCTCGGCCTTTCCGACGCCCCGGTCGAGCTCGCCGGGGCGACGCAGGTGGAGGATATTCTCGCCACCTGCGCCAGCGGCAAGCGCGCGGCGCTGATCGTCATCGACTCCATACAGACGATGCATACGGAGGCCGCCGAATCGGCGCCCGGCACGGTGACTCAGGTGCGCGCCAGCGCCCAGGCGCTGCTGCGCCACGCCAAGCTCAGCGGATCGACGGTGATTCTCGTCGGCCATGTGACCAAGGACGGCCAGGTCGCCGGCCCGCGCGTCGTCGAGCATATGGTCGACGCCGTGCTCTCCTTCGAGGGCGACAGCGCGCATCATTTCCGCATGTTGCGCGCCTCGAAGAATCGTTTCGGCGCGACCGGCGAGATCGGCGTCTTCGAGATGACCGGCGCCGGCCTCGCCGAGGTCGCCAATCCCTCCGCCCTATTTCTCGCCGGCCGCGACGCCGCCGCGCCGGGCGCCGCCGTGCTCGCCGGCATGGAGGGCCAGCGCCCCATGCTGGTGGAGATTCAGGCGCTGGTCGCGCCCAGCTCGCTCGGCACGCCGCGACGCGCCGTCGTCGGCTTCGATTCGAATCGACTGTCGATGATTCTCGCCGTGCTCGAAGCCCATGCCGGGCTCAAGCTCGGAATGCACGACGTCTATCTCAATGTCGCCGGAGGCCTGCGTGCGGACGAGCCGGCCGCCGATCTCGCCGCGGCGGCGGCGCTGGTCTCCTCGCTGACCGGCGCGACCCTGCCCGCCGAGCTGCTGTTTTTCGGCGAGATCGCGCTCTCGGGCTCGGTCCGCCCCGTGATCCACGCCGGCGCGCGGCTGAAGGAGGCCGGCAAGCTCGGCTTTCGCCGCGCCGTGCTGCCGCAGGCCCAGCAGACGAACGAAGACGACAAAATGTCGGGAGTCGCTTTGTCGCATTGCGGCCATGTCGCCTCGCTGGTCGCCGACATTGCGAAAGATTCGGTCGGCGGGCGCGAGCGGGGCCGCGCGCCGCGGCGCGATTGACTCGCCGCGAGCCGCGTTCTGGCCGCTCGCGCCGCGCCGAAGCGCTCTCTCGTCGAACAAAGAACACGTAGTCATAGCCCGGATGAATACGCATTTTTGCTTGGCGCCCTCAACATTCACCACAGGAATGACGACGTAGAGGCAGAATAAACGGTGCAGCGTCCGGCTCGGATGGTTGCAGAAAATTAACCATGGGCAATAATGATTTCATTCAACGAATCACGCGTTTTACAGGTTTCCACGAGGCCAGACGATGCAATCTCGGGAATTTGCGGAGACGAGCAGAGAAATCGCCCGTTGGAGTGAACCACTAGTGGCGGACCGAATATTCAGCGTCTACGAGGCCTGGTTTCGCGGTCGTCGACAGATGTGGGATGCGCTCGGACGGCAGCATTGCCGCATGTGGCGCAGCCTGCTCGAGGGTGAGCCGCTGCTAGCGCGCGACGCTCGCAACGATCTCGTGCTGCTCGCCCGCCGCGCAAACATAGAAGAGCGCTCGCTCGAAGCCATAGACGAGACGGTGATGGACGAGCTCTTCCGCGTGATTCTGCGTCGCTGGCAGGGCCGCGACGAGGCCCGCCTGCACGGCATGGCGCTGATGATCGCCGCCTCCACTCTGGGCGAGATTCGCCGAGCCGCCTGAGCGCCGTTGCGGCGGTCGCCCCGCTTCGCCCGCCGCGCTTCTCGCAAATGCCGCAATCGCGGGGTTTGTAGGCTTCGCGCGCGCGGCCGCTTGTGGACAAACGGCGCCGCCCACGCCGGGACGTGACGAATTTCGGCCGCTCCCTTATACTCCGCCTCGAGATTCCGACGGCGACGGCGAACGCGCCGGCGTCGAGCTTCGGCGGCGCCTCGTGTAAGGTCCGCTCGAGCGCCGCGCGCGACCCGAGGGATTCGACGTCGGAGCGATCGACATTCGCTCCGAGCGACAAGCGAGAGCCTTTCCGATCCGATCGGATCGGCTCTGAAGAAGACGAAACACGAGAGGCCTTGCAATGCCGTCCTATCTCGATCTCGCCGTCACCATAGTGGTGCTGGTCTCGGGCCTGCTCGCGCTGCTGCGCGGCTTCACGCGCGAAGTGCTGGCCATTTTGTCCTGGGTGGCGGCCGCAGCAGCGGCCTATTATTTGCATCCGCTCGTCGTGCCTTACGTCAAGCCCTATGTCCCGAAGGACAATATCGCCCTGCTCGCGGCGGCGGCGATCGTCTTCTTCGCGACTCTGGTGGTGGTGTCGCTGTTCACCGTGAAGCTCTCGGACGTCATCCTCGACTCCAAGATCGGCGCGCTGGACCGCACTTTGGGCTTCCTCTTCGGCGCGGCGCGCGGTCTGCTTCTCGCGGTCGTGGCCTTTGTGTTCTACGCTTGGCTGGTGCCGGACGCGAGCCAGCCGGAGTGGATCAAGAACGCCCGCACCAAGCCGGTGCTGCAAGCCTCCGGCGACAAGCTGCGCGAATATCTGCCCGACGACATCGAGGGCCTCGTCGCGAAGATCAAGACCAAAAAGGCGGGCGTCGGCGCGGATGAGCCGCCGGCCGAATCCGACAGCGACGCCGGCAAAGGCGACGCCGAACCTGCGCCCGAAAAGCGCGGCGATCTTACAAATCGCCCGTCCGTCGCCACATATGGCGCGAACGAACAACAGAAACTCGACGCCCTCGTCTCGGGTCACAAGGCGCGCTGAGCGCTCGGGACGCTTCGGCGCAAATGGTGGAGTGGCGAAACATGAATGGTTCCGACCTGGACGGCGGCGGGCGTCCTTCCATGTCGAACATCGAGGCGAACATCGAGGCCGAATCGAACATAGAGAGAGAGCCGAACATCGAGGCCACGTCCGGCGACGACGATCTCGACGGCGATCGGCTGCGCGAATATTGCGGCGTCTTCGGCATATTCGACCATCCCGAAGCGACAGTGCTGACCGCGCTCGGGCTGCACGCCCTGCAGCACCGCGGCCAGGAGGCGGCGGGCATCGTCGCCTTCGACGGCAAGCGCTTCAACTCGGAGCGCCGCCTCGGCCTCGTCGGCGATCATTTCTCGCATGAGAGCACGATCAAGCGCCTGCCCGGCAATTCGGCGATCGGCCATGTCCGCTACGCCACCACCGGCGAGACGATCCTGCGCAATGTGCAGCCGCTGTTCGCCGAGCTCAACACGGGCGGCTTCGCCATCGGCCACAATGGCAATCTCACCAATGCGCTCACGCTTCGCCGCGATCTGATCGAGGAAGGCGCGATCTTCCAATCGACCTCCGACACGGAAGTCATTCTCCATCTCGTGGCGCGCAGCCGCAAGACGCGGCTGGTGGAGCGCTTCATCGAGGCGCTGCGCTCCATAGAGGGCGCCTATGCGCTCGTCGTGCTCTCCAACAAGAAGCTGATCGGCGCGCGCGATCCGCTCGGCATTCGCCCGCTCGTCATCGGCGAGCTGGACGGCAAATATATTCTCGCCTCGGAGACTTGCGCGCTCGACATCATCGGCGCGCGCTTCGTCCGCGACGTCGAGAATGGCGAGGTCGTCGTCATTTCGGAAGAGGGGCTCGAAAGCGTCAAGCCCTTTCCGCCGCAGCAGATGCGTCCCTGCATCTTCGAATATATTTATTTCGCGCGCCCCGACTCCATCGTGCATGGCCGGCCGGTCTATGAGGTGCGCAAGGCGATGGGCGCAGAACTCGCTCGCGAGCGCAGGATCGAGGCGGACGTCGTCGTGCCGGTGCCCGATTCCGGCGTGCCGGCGGCCATCGGCTATGCGCGCGAGTCGGGCATTCCCTTCGAGCTCGGCATCATCCGCAATCATTATGTCGGCCGCACCTTCATCCAGCCGACTCAGTCCGTGCGCGAGATCGGCGTGCGCTTGAAGCACAGCGCCAATCGCTCCGTCGTCGCCGGCAAGCGCGTGATCCTCATCGACGATTCGATCGTGCGCGGCACCACCTCGGTGAAGATCGTGCAGATGATGCGCGACGCCGGCGCGCGCGAGGTGCATTTCCTCATCTCCTCGCCGCCGATCACCAATCCCGATTATTACGGGATCGACACGCCGCAGAAGGAGAAGCTGCTCGCCGCGACGCATACGCTCGAGGAGATGCGGCAATATATCGGCTCGGACAGCCTCGCCTTTCTCTCGATCGACGGCATCTACCGCGCCATGGGCGAGGAGAAGCGCGACCCCGTGCGGCCGCAATTCACCGATCATTGCTTCACGGGCGACTATCCGACGACGCTCACCGATGTCACCGAAGAGCGCGTGCGCACGCAGCTGTCGCTGCTGGCGGAGGCGAGCTGAGTCACGCCGATCGCCGGAATTGCGCTGACCAAGAACGCGCGACTCGTCACGCGCAATCTGCGCGATTTCGCCGATCTGATTTTTCAGAGATGACGAATCCGCGGAGCGAATGCGCCTGTGCGCACAAGTCGCCGCTCCCGACTTGTCAGGAGCGGCGAAGCCGATCGTTCACCAGCTGTATTTCAGCCCGCCCTTGCCGCCATAGCTGCGTGTCATATCCGAGAACTCGCCCTGGAAATCGACGAAGAGCGCCAGGCGATCCTCGAGATAGATCTGCGCGCCGGCCTTGATCTGCGCGAGATTATAGGCTTCCCGCGGACCAAAGACGGAGAAGCTCGCTCCCGGCAGCGCGACCAGCGTATTGGCGAGGCGTCGCTGCGGGAAGAACTCATGCACCCAAGCGACGCTGCCCGTGGGCGTGACGCGCCAGCCATTGTCGAGGCGGAAGCTGTCAGAAAAGCGCAGGCCGAGGAAGGTCGGCAGCGAGGTCGTCGACTGGCCCCTATTCGTCAGCGCCAGCGGGCTCGCCGGATTGAGGCCCTTCTCGGTGAAGGCGTCGGATTCGTAGAAGGCGACCTCCGCCGCGGCGAAGGGCGTCAGCTTCACGCGGCCGATGTCGAAGCCATGGCCGATCTCGCCGCGGGTGCGATATTCGCGCGAGGAGAAATCCGCCTTGAGCTTGTCATAGGGCAGAAAGCCGAAGCCGCCGGCCGTGCGCGTCGTCGAATTCTGAAAGACGCTGAACGTCTCGCTCAATTCGACATAAGAGCGGCCGAAGAGACGGCTCGTATAGACGCCGCCGTGGAAAGCGGTGATCTCGCCGCTGCTCTGCTGTGACGCGACCGAAAAATTCGACGAGCTGCCGCCGGCCGCGACACCGACGAGCCAATCGGGATCGATCTGATAATCGAGACCGATGATTCCGCCATAATAATTGGCCTTGGAGGAAGGCGAGCCGAGACCGGCGTCGGACGAGGTGTCCACCGCGCCGCCGAAGAAGGAGCCCCAGGCGCGCCAAGTGCGGGTGAAGACCGGCGGGCTCTTCACGACGATCGGACCTTTGCGCGATTGGAGCTTCGCATAGTTGAGCGCGCCGGCGACGCTCTCGCGCGAGGTGATTCCGGTGACGTCGCTGGTCTCGCCGGAGCGCCAGAAGGCGGCCTGATCAGCGATCGCCGAGCTCGCCAGCGCGCCGACATGGATCGCCGTCGATTGCGCACCCGCGAGGCCGGCGCCGCTCAGCGTGTCGAACACCGATTGCGCGCCCTGCGCGCTCTGCAGATAGAGCGTGTTGAAGAGGCTCGCGCCGGCCGCGCCATAGGGGCCCTTGCTCGCCGCCGTCAGCGCATTGGCCACAGCGAGCTGATTGGCGCTCGCCGCCACTGCGCCGAAGGCGAGATCATTGCGGTTCAAGCTCAGATAGACATTATTCGCGTCATAGCCGAGCCGCGGCGTCAGAAAGGCGAGATTGGTTCCGACGCTGGAGAAGCTCCCCGACACGCCGCCCTGAGCGTTCAGGATCGTGTAGGACGTGCTCGGCAGGTAGAGGCCGGAGCCGGCGAGCACATTCACCGAGCCGTTGAGCGCGGCCGTCCCCGTGACATTGGTCCGATCCGCGAGCAGAGGCGTCGCGCGCACCGAATAGATCGAGCCCGGCTGGAAGGCGAGCGCGCCTTTGACGGTCAGCGTCCCGATCGCGTCCACGGCGCCGGGCGCGAGCGTTCCGCCCGAATTCACCGTCACATTGCCGACCGTGCCGGCGCCGGCCAGTGTTCCGCCCGAATTTACCATGCTCGCCGAGACGATGGAGCCGGCGACTTCCAGCATGCCGCCATTGACGATGGTGGGGCCCGCGTAAGTGTCGGCTCCGGTGAGCTTCAGACGGCCGGTTCCGTTCAATGTGAGGCCGCCCGCGCCGGAAATGTCATTGTTCCAGGAATCGCTCGCGTTGAAGCCGCCGAGCGCCGCATTCATCGTCACCGAGACCTGCGAGCCGAAGGAGCCATAGCCATCCGCCGCGGCGAAGAGATTGAGCCGCGCATAGCCCGAGCCGTCGTCGAGCGGCTGGCCGGAGGCGAGCTCCGTCGTCGCCAGCACGTCGCGCAGCTGCGCCGTGGTGAGATAGGGAAAGCGGCTGGCGATCAGCACTTCCGCGCCGACGGGAACGACCGGCGCCAGATTGGTGGGGCCGACCGGCGAGAGGCCATAGGTCAGCCAATAGGTGTAATTGGCCTTGTCGGTCGAAATGCTGCTGAAGCGGTCGGGCGCCGATGTCGCGGCGCAAGCGGCGATCCCGCCGGAGCATGTGCTCAGCAGCGCGCGAAGATCGCTCTGCGCGGCGGCAAAGAGCGCCGGGAAGTCACTGGTCGTGGTGATGGTACCGCCGAGCAGGCCCGGAACCGTCCGATTGGCGTAATCGGGATTGCCGTTCAATATCTGCACCAGATCATAATAGGTCTGGATGCGCGCGCCGATCACATCCAGCGGATAATGCGCGCCGAGCACGATGCGGCTGTTGCCGAATTCGGCGCCGCGCGTGATGAGCTGCTGATAGCGCTCGGGAACCATGATCGCGAGCAGAAGGCTGGACGTGAAGCCATAGGTGGAATGGCCGCTCGGGAAGGAGGCGTTGCTCTTGAGCGTCGGCAGGATCGCCGTGGCGGAATTGGTCGAGACGCCGAAATAATCATTGGCGACGAAGGTCTGAATCTGCGTCGGCGCCACCTGCGCCGGGCGGCTGTCGCCGACCGTGTTGGCGTTGGCGGGCAGCGGATTATAGGCCTTGTCATAGACATTGAACTGGCCGCCGGCCGGCAGCGAGACGCCGACCGCCTGATGCGCCGGATTTCCATCCGTGCTGCCATTGGCGAAATAATTCTTGGTGAAGGCGGAGTCGCCCGCCGTGATCAGCGTGTTGACCTGGGTGAAGAGGCTCGAGAAATTCGCCGAGAGGGTGGTCGCCGTGTAATTCGGCGCGACGGAATTCTTCGTCGCGAAGGTCGCGAAGAGATTGGAGCCGAGCGCGTCCGCCACCGACATGCCGTTCTGCATCGAGCCGACGAGCGAGGCGATCGTATTGTCGGAAATCGCCTGCGCCCGCACTGCGGCGGAAGAATTATTGTTGATGCCGATCGCCGTGGCGAGATTTTGATCGAGCACAGTGACGCCGGCCGGCGTGTTGCCGAGCAGGCTGAAGCCGGAGAGGAGATTGGCGTTGGCGATATTGGTCGCCGATTGCGCCATGGCGGCATGAGGCGCAATGCCGAAAGCGCCGGCGAAAGCCGCCGAGGCAAAGAGACGTCTCTTCATTTTTGTCGCTCTCCTCATGAGCTTAGCTAGAACTTTGCTGTTTGTTTGCCCCTATTGCTCCTTCATGTATGCCTGATGACATCGGGGCCGCGACGGCGCGGCCCCGCTCTTGCTTCGTCGCGATCAGAAAGGCCCCCGATGACGCCGGAAGCAGACGACAAACGCCTCTACGCCCCCGCCGCCGCGCGCAATCGCGGGCCGATCCTCGAGGTGCTGCGCGAGGAGCTGCCGGCGGAAGGGCTCGTGCTGGAGATCGCCAGCGGCACGGGCGAGCATTCCGCGCATTTCGCCGCCGCTCTGCCGGGGCTCGTCTTCCAGCCCACGGACCGCGACGAAAGAGCGCGCGAGAGCGTCGCGGCCTGGGTCGCGGCGATGGGGCTTCGCAATCTCCGCGCGCCGCTCGCGCTGGATGCGACGCAGCAGCCATGGCCTCTCACAAAGGCCGACGCGATCGTCTGCATCAACATGATTCATATCTCGCCCTGGGAGTCGACGGAGAGCCTCTTCGCCACGGCGGCGGCGATGCTGCCGGAGGGCGCGCCGGTGTGCCTCTACGGCCCCTATAAGCGCGGCGGCGCCCATACCGCGCCGAGCAATGAGGAGTTCGACGCCAGCCTTCGCGCGAGCAATCCCGCCTGGGGCGTGCGCGACCTAGAAACGGTGATCGCCTGCGCGCAGAAAAACGGGTTTTCCGAGCCGCGCATCGTGGAGATGCCGGCCAATAATCTGACCCTCGTGTTTCGCCTGCTCCGTGCTAGATAGGCGCTCATGACAGCGCCCGCCCGCGAGCCGATGACGATAGCGGACTTCCTCGCCTGGTCTGAGCGGCATGAGGAAGGCCGTTATGAGCTCGTCGATGGCGAGATCGTCCCCATGCCGCGCGAGCCGTCCGCGCATGTGGCGGCCAAGGGCAAGATTTGGCGCGCCATCGCCGAGGCTCTGGTCAGCGCCGGCGCGCCTTGCGAGGCCTATGTCGGCGGCCTGGGCGTCGCGGTGGACGCGCATAATGTCTATGAGCCCGACATTCTGGTGAATTGCGGCGCTTCCATCGCGACGGAAGACATGCTCGCCCCTGCCCCCATCGTCGTCGTCACTGTTCTCGGACATTCGCCCGACACGAACGACGAGAGCGTGAAGCGGAAGGGCTATTTCCATGCGGCGAGCCTCGCCCATTATCTCATCGTCGATCTCGCCCGCCGCACCGTGACGCATTGCCGCCGTGACGGCGCGGCGGCGATGCGGGAAGAGATCGTGACCGAAGGGTCGATAAGGCTCGATCCGCCGGGACTCGACCTCGCGCTGAAGGATATTTTCGCATGACTCTGGAAGGCCGCGTCGCCCTCGTCACCGGCGCCTCGCGCGGCATAGGCCGCGCGCTCGCCGTCGCTCTCGCGCGCGAGGGCGCGCATGTCGTCGCGCTGGCGCGCGGGCAAGGCGCGCTCGAATTCCTCTATGACGAGATCGTCGCCTTCGGCGGCCAGGCGACCATCGTCCCGCTCGACGTCGCCGAATTCGACAATCTCGACCGGCTCGGCGCCTGCATTCACGAGCGCTGGAAGAAGCTCGACATTCTGGTCGGCAACGCCGGCCTGCTCGGCCCGGTGACGCCGCTCGCCCATGTCGATCCGCCGCAATGGAGCCGTCTCTTCGACGTGAATGTCACCGCCAATTGGCGACTCATTCGCGCGATGGACGTTCTCTTGCGCTCGTCCGACGCCGGACGCGCGGTGTTCGTCACCTCCGGCGCGGCGCATCGCATCAAGCCCTATTGGGGGCCTTACGCCGTCACCAAGGCGGCGCTGAACGCGCTCGGCCGCACTTACGCCGCCGAGACGCAGAACACCTCACAAGTGAAGGTGATGCTGGCCAATCCCGGCCCGCTGCGCACGCAGATGCGCGCCGCCGCAATGCCGGGCGAAGATCCGATGACGCTGCGCACGCCCGAGGAATTGGCGCCCAAGCTCGTCGCTCTGTGCCGCCCGGATTGGAGCGAGACCGGCAAGCTCTACGACTTTCCAACCGACAGCCTCATCGATTTCGACTGAACGCCCATCCGAGCGCATCTCGTGCTCGGCCGCCGTGGGAGAATGCGCCTTCGCACAAGGCCGCGCTCGCCCTTGCGGCGCAGGCTTTTTCATCCGATCTTAGCGGCCGGGGCGGGAGCGATCGGAGAGGAAAAGCAAGCGTGTCGCAGGCACTTCCCGTCGTGATCGAGCGGCCGATGACGGAGGCCGACCGCGCCGCTCTGCGAGCGGCGGTCGAAATTCTGGAGCGCGAGAGCTTCGCCCAGCGGCTCACCGCTCTCGCCGGACGGCAGATCGGCTTCGCCGGCCGCATCATTCCCACAGCCTTGCAGGAAGTGGCCGCGAGCGCGACCCGCCGCGGCATCAAATCGGCCCTGCGCGTCGCGATCTCGAGCCTCGATCCCGCCACCCCGGCGCGCGACGCCTCGCGGCTGCATCTGCGCCTCGCCGCGGCGAGCGGCGCGATCGGCGGCGCCATCGGCCTCGCCAGCCTACCGATCGAGCTGCCGGTCTCCACCGTCATCATGCTGCGCTCGATCGCCGACATCGCCCGCAGCGAGGGCGAGGACCTCGCCGATCCAGAGGCGACGATCGCCTGTCTGCAGGTCTTCGCGCTCGGCGGCCATGCGGAGGAAGGCAACATCCTCGAGGGCGGCTATCTCGCCATTCGCGGCCTGCTCGCCAAAACGGTGAGCGACGCCGCGCATTATGTCGCCGCGACCGCGGTCGCCGACGAGACGGCGCCGGTGCTGGCGCGGCTCATCGCGCAGATTTCGACGCGCTTCGGCGTCGTCGTCTCGCAAAAGGCCGCGGCGCAGGCGGCGCCCGTGCTCGGCGCTCTGGGCGGGGCGGCGGTCAATATCGCCTTCACGCGGCATTTCCAGTCGCTGGCGCGCGGCCATTTCACCGTGCGGCGATTGGAGCGCGCCTATGGCCGCGAGATCGTCTTTGGCGAATATGCGCGCTTGGCAGGGCGCGCGGCGGCCGCTTGATCGGCGAGTAGCGAGTAGCGAGTAGAGCTTCTTACTATTCGCTACTCGCTATTCGCTATTCGCTACTTCGCCACTTCCGCCGGATGCAGCGCGCGCCAGAGATTTTCCACCTGGCTCAGCGTGCCGATATTGGCCTCGTTCTCCTCGAGCAGAATGGCGTCGGCCTCTTCCGCGCTGGCGCGCAGCTCGGTGAGATCGGCCGGCCGCCGCTCGCCATTGCCGGTCTCGCCGGGCGCGGTGTGATAGCGGACGAGATCGAAGTCTTCATTGGCGAGCCGCATGGAGAACCAATAATCGATCTGCGGCGGACAAGGCGCCTGCGCGAGCGAGACGATGATCTCGCGCACGAAGCTGCCGCCGAGCGCGAGCAGCCTGGGCGCGCGCGCGCATTGCGCCTTCGCATCGGGCGCGCGCAGAATCGTCGCGACGGGATAATGCGGATCGGGCCAGAGAAGATTGAGCAGATCGAGCAGATCGCGATCCGCTCCCACGGCGACATTGTCGCGGCGCCAGTCGAAATCGAAGAAGCCGAGGCCCGCCTCATCGCCGATGAGGCGCGTCGCCTCGCGCGTCGCGAGCGCCGCGCCGAGCAGATTCCAATGCGTGCCGCCGCGCGGAAAGAAGTCTATGTCGAAATCCTTTTTGCGCGCCTCGAGCAGCGCCGGCGAATCGACGAAGCGCAGCCCGCGCGCCTCTAGCGCCGCGCGATAGGGCGCGAGCTTGTCGATGGTTCCGCGCGCCTGCGCCGGGCATTTCATCCCGGCGGGAAAATATTGCGGATATTGCGAGGCCTTGGACGGCGAAATCACATAGGCGAAGCCTTTTCCGCGCGCATGGACGGCGGCCTCGTTCTCGGCGACGCGCTGCGCCCAGCGCGCCAGCGTCGGCTCGCTCGGCGGCGCATCGCGGCGGCAGAATTCATCGATATAGAAACGCTCGAACAATTGCGCGTCGCGCCCGATGACGAGGCCGCTCGCTCCCGAGGCGCCGAACAGCGAATAGAGCAGCTGATTGCGCGCGCGCACCGCGAAGGGAAACACCGGCAGCGATTGCGCGAGATTGTCGGAGAAGCTCTTCTGGGTCTCGCCGGAGAGGATTTTGCCGAGCGAAACCTCCGTCGGCGCCGGCTTGGCGACGCCGGCGAGCGGATTTGCGCTACGCAGCCGCAATTTCGGATAGTCGCGCTCGACCGCGTAATTCCAAAGGCTCGCGAGAAAGAAGAACAGGACCGCGCCGGCGGCGGCGTAGATGGGCGAGCGATGCAGAAGCGTGCGGCGCATCGTTCAGAACCGGAAATAGATGAAGGGCTTGAACGGATCGGCGAGGCCCTTGCCGACCGCGCAGACGAAGAGCAGCGCGAGAAAAGCGTTGAGCGCGAAAGCGTGACGCTGCGCCAGCAGGCTCGAGGAGAGCCTGTCGCCGAAGGAGAGATAGAGCCGCTGCGCGACACAGATCGCCGCTGCAATGGCGAGCGCGACGAAGTGATAGGCGGGGATGACGACAGGCTCGGCGCCGCCCGCGAGAGGCCGCGCCATTGCGAGGTAGAAGGCGCCCGCCTGCTCGAGCGACGAAGCGCGAAACACGGTCCAGCCGATCGTCACCACGACGAAAGTCAGAAGATTGGCGAGGAAGACCGGGCGGCGCTTCAGCCAATCGAGCAGGAACAGCCGATCGAGCACCAGGAAGAGGCCATTATAGGCGCCCCAGGCGACATAGGTCCAAGCCGCGCCGTGCCACAGGCCCGAGGCGAGGAAGCAGAGCCAGAGATTGACCTGCGTGCGCGTTTCGCCGCGCCGATTGCCGCCGAGCGGAATGTAGAGATAGTCGCGAATCCAGGAGGTGAGCGACATGTGCCAGCGGCGCCAGAATTCGCTGACGCTCGCCGCCACATAAGGCATGTCGAAATTCTCCTGCAGCCGAAAGCCGAACATGCGCGCGAGGCCGATCGCCATGTCGGAATAGCCGGAGAAATCGAAATAGATCTGGAAGGTGAAGAACAGCACGCCCGCCCATGCGTCGAGAAAGCCGATGCGCGACGCGTCTTGCGAGAAGACGAGATCGGCGCCGCCGGCGAGCGTGTCGGCGATGAGCAGCTTCTTGCCGACGCCGAGCATGAAGCGCGCGAAACCCTCCGTGAAATCCTCGCTGGTCGCATGGCGGAACCGCGCCAATTGCTCGGCGATATCGTGATATTTCACGATCGGCCCGGCGAGCAGCTTCGGAAAGAAGAACACATAGAAAGCGTAGAGCGAGAGGCTCTGCGCCGGCGCGGTGGCGCCGCGATGCACATCGACGAGAAAGGTGATCTTCTCGAAGACGATGAAGGAGACGCCGATCGGCAGCGCGACCGAAGCGAAGGCGAGCCCCGGCATGGTGAGCGCGCGCAGGACGACGTCGAGATTGGCGACGAGAAAGCCCGCATATTTGAAATAGACGAGCAGGCCGAGATTGGCGGAGACGCCGAGCGCGAGCCAGAGCTTGCGCGATTTCTGCTCGGGCGGAAGCGCCGCTATCCGACGCGCGATGAAGACATCGGCGAAAGCGGAGCCGAGCACGACAAAGACGAAGAGCGGCTCGCTCCAGGCGTAGAAGAAAAGACTCGCCGCGAGCAGAATGGCGAGACGCGCGCCGCGATCGCCGCCGACGAGCAGATAGAGGCCATAGACCGCGGGAGCGAAGAGAAACAGAAACAGCGGTTCATAAAAGAGCATCCTCTCGTCCGCGGCCCTTTCCCTCGTGAAGGTCTGCGTCTTAGCAGAGTGGCGGGGCGCGAACAATCGGCGGCGCCAGCGTAAGCTCGGCGTCGGCGTCGGCTGGCGCATCGCCCCCCGCGCTCTATCTGCCTCCGCGACGCTCGCCCAGCGGAGGCCGGGATGGATCTCGACTATCTCGTCTCGGCCTTTGTGACGCTGCTCGTCGTCGTCGAGCCGCTCGGCCTCGCGCCGGTCTTCGTCGCCGCGACATCGGGGCTCGAGGCGCGGACGAAGCGCGCGATCGCCTTTCGCGCCGCCGTCTATGCGCTGGCTATTCTCGCGGGCTCGGCGCTGATCGGCCAGCGGCTGCTCGGCGCGATGGGCATTTCCATTCCCGCCTTCCGTATTGCGGGCGGATTTCTCTTATTTTCGATCGCTTCGGAAATGGTGTTCGGCGTGCGCATTCAGCGCGATTCCAAAGCGGCGGAAAAGGCCCTCGCCGAGCATGTGCACAATATCGCCGCCTATCCGCTGGCGATTCCGCTAATGGCCGGCCCCGGCGCGATCACCGCGACCGTGCTGCTGGCCAGCGACGCCCATGGCAGCGTGACGCTGATTGCGAGCCTGATCGCGGTGATCGCCGCGATAATGGCGATTTGTCTGATCTTCTGCCTGATCGCGGGAGAGGTGGCGCAATTCTTCGGCACGGCGGCCAATGTCGTGCTGACGCGATTGCTGGGCGTCCTGCTCGCCGCCCTCGCCGTGCAATTCGTGGCCGATGGCGTGCGGGCGTTTCTGCAGGTGTGAACGGCGACGCGATCTCTCGGGATCGCGTCGCCGTCTCGCGTCAGTGGTGGACGTCCGCCCAGATCTTGCGCTTGGTGAAATACACCAGGAAGGACAGGACGATCAGGAAGCCGACCACCTTCAGGCCGATCGACTTGCGCTCCTCGAGATGCGGCTCGGCGGCCCACATCAGGAAAGCGCTGACATCCTTCGCATATTGGGCCGCCGTCTGCGGCGTTCCATCGTCATAGGTCACGGCGCCGTCCGAGAGTGGCGGCGGCATGCCGGTGCGGCGGCCGGGCATGTAGAGATTGTAATATTGGCCGGGCGCCAGCTCGACGCCCTGCGGCGCATCCACATAGCCGGTGAGCAGAGCGACGATATAATCGACGCCATGCTCCTGATAGGAGAAGCCGGGCAAAGCGTCGGCGAGGAACAGCGGGAAGCCGCGCGAATAGCCGCGCGCCTTGGCGAGAACCGACATGTCCGGCGGATAGGCGCCGTTGAGCGCCGCCCGCGCCGCCTGCTCATTGGGGAAGGGCGGCGGGACGCGGTCGCTGAGCCGGCCGGGGCGCTCGAAATAATCGCCGGCGTCGTTGGGGCCGTCCTTGATCTTATAGCTCTCGGCCAGCGCCTTGGCCTCCGCCTCGGAGATCTCCGGCCCGCCCTTCTCGGCGAAATTGCGGAAGGCGAGGCGCGAGATCGAGTGGCAGCTCGAGCAGACCTCCCTATAGACCTTGTAGCCGCGGCGAAGCTGCGCATTGTCGTAATGGCCGAAGGCGCCGGCGAAGCTCCATTCCTGTCGCGGCGGCTTGGGCTGCGAATGCGCGCCGCCCTCCTCGGCCAGAGCGGCGCCCGCCGCGCCGGCGAGGGCCGCCGCCATGACGATGGACTTCCAAGAGTCGACAACCGACTTCATGATCGATGCTCCTCGACGCGCGTCACGCATGGGGCTTCTCCTCCGGGGTGGCGGCCTCGCCGAGGGAGGCGGCGATGGAGCGCGGCTCCGGCAGCGTCTGCTCATATTTGCCGAGCAGCGGCAGCACGACGAGGAAGTGCAGGAAGTAATAGGCCATCAATATGCGGGCGGCGATGAGATAGACGCCCTCCGCCGGCTGCGCGCCGAGATAGCCGAGGCCGACCGCGACGAAGACGAAGACCCAGTAGAACTTCTTGAAGGCCGGACGATAGACGCCCGAGCGCACCTTCGACGTGTCGAGCCAGGGCAGCGCCGCCACGATGAGGATCGAGGCGAACAGCGCGATGACGCCGATCAGCTTGTTGGGAATGGCGCGCAGGATCGCGTAGAAGGGCAGGAAATACCATTCCGGCACGATATGCGGCGGCGTCACCAGCGGATTGGCCTCGATGTAATTGTCGGGATGGCCCGTGTAATTCGGCACGAAGAAGGTGAGCCATGCGAAGAGCCCGACGAAGACCACGAGGCCGACGGCGTCCTTCAGCGTCGCATAGGGCGTGAAGGGCACGGTCTCCTTCTTGATATCCTTGACCTCGACGCCGGTCGGATTGTTCTGCCCCGTCACATGCAGCGCCCAGACATGCAGGCCGACGATGGCCACGATGACGAAGGGCAAGAGATAATGCAGCGCGAAGAAGCGGTTGAGCGTAGCGTTGTCGACCGAATAGCCGCCGAGCAGCCAAGTGGTGATGGAATTGCCCACATAGGGAATGGCGGTGAAGAGATTGGTGATCACCGTCGCGGCCCAGAAGGACATTTGCCCCCAGGGGAGCACATAGCCCAGGAAGCCGGTCGCCATCATCAGCATGAAGATCACGACGCCGAGGATCCACAGCACCTCGCGCGGCTCCTTGTAGGAGCCGTAATACATGCCGCGAAAGATGTGGATATAGACGGCGAGGAAGAACATGGAGGCGCCATTGGCGTGCGCATAGCGCAGCGCCCAGCCCCAATTCACATCGCGCATGATGTGCTCGATCGAATCGAAGGCGAGCGTCGTCTCCGGCGTGTAATGCATCGCCAGAACGATGCCGGTCACGATCTGCGCGACCAGCATGAAGGAGAGGATCGCGCCGAAGGTCCAAAGATAGTTGAGATTCTTCGGAACGGGATAGGCGACGAAGGATTCGTGGATGAAGCCGAGGATCGGCAGGCGCCGCTCGAGCCAGCGCGCAAAGCCGCTCTTCGGCGTGTAAGTCGAATGTCCGGTCATGAATGTCGTCTCGGAGGTTGGGATGGCGACGGGGCCGTGATCAGCCGATCTTGATCTTGGTGTCGCTCAGGAAAGCGTAATCGGGCACTTCGAGATTGCTCGGAGCCGGACCGCTGCGAATGCGGCCGGAGGTGTCGTAGGTGGAGCCGTGGCAGGGGCAGAACCAGCCGTGGAACTCGCCCTCATGGCCGGTGGGAATGCAGCCCAGATGCGTGCAGACGCCGACGACGACCAGCCATTCCGGCTTTTTCACGCGCGCCGAATCGGCCTGCGGATCGGGAAGCTCGGCGAGCGGGACGTTCTGCGCGGCCTCGATCTCTTGTTTGGTGCGGTGCCGCACGAAAACGGGCTTGCCGCGCCATTTGACGGTGACGATCTGCCCCTCGGGAATGGCCGAAATGTCGAGCTCCGTCGAGGCCAACGCCAGCGTCGAAGCATCCGGATTCATCTGCGCGATCAACGGCCATACGGCGGCGCCCGCTGCGACCGTCGCCGCCGCTCCCGTGGCGAGGAACAAAATATCCCGGCGGCTCGGCTCCGCCTTTGTCGCATTGCTCACTTTCTGGAACCTCTCTCGCGAGTTCGACCTTGGCCCCCTTGCCTCTCGGCTCGGAACACGAATAGAAACAAATCTATTCGCGAGGGCGCGCCTGTTTTGAGCAGTTTGGCGTGAGACCGCAAGCGGCCTTCGCGTCGCTGCGACAAATAGCGCGCTTGCCGCCGCCTCGGGATCAGTGGCGCAGCAGCCCGCTGTTGTCCACAAACGGCCCGCGGGAAAATTTGTCAACCGCCGGGACCCGCGCCGGGCCTGACGCCACGGACGCCTCTTGACGCGAGCGGCGCCGACGGCCCTCATGCGGGCTGTCGAAGTGGAGCGCAGGCGAAGTGAGCGGCCGTTATCTGGTTTTCGTGGCGACGGTTGTCAGCCTGATCGCGGTTCCAGGACCGGATATGCTCTATGTGCTCGGCCGCTCGCTGGCCGCCGGCGGGCGGGCGGGCTGCTTTTCCGCGGCCGGCATAGCGTCTGGCTATGCGCTGCTCACCCTGCTGGTGGCGGCGGGGTTTCAGCTCGTCTTCGAGGCGTTTCCGGCGCTGTTCCTCGCCCTCAAATATATAGGCGTCGCCTATCTCTCCTGGCTCGCTTTTCGGCTCGTCCGCTCGGAGGGCGGGCTCCACGCGCCGAGCCGCGGCCCCAGGCGCAGCGAATGGGCCTCCTTCTCGGCCGGCGTCGCGACCAGCCTGCTCAATCCCAAGGGACTTCTCTTCTATTTCGCCATATTGCCGCAATTCTTCGCGCCCGCCGACGGGCCGTTCTGGCGCCATGCGCTCGTCTATGGCTGGACGACGAGCTTTCTGTGCCTCACGCTCTATTCCGCGCTCGGCTATGCGGCGAGCTATGGCGCGCGGCGGTGGACGCCGGAACCGTCGGCGAGTCGCGATTTCTCACGGCTCGCCGGCGTTCTGCTGCTCGCGTCGGTGCTGGCGATGCTGGGCGCCGAATGGAGCGGCGTCACGGCCGCGCGCTGACCGCCGCGCGCCGGCCTCATTTGGTCAGGATCGGCGCCGGCGGAGCGGCGGGCGTCGCGAAATGATAATTGACGCCGCCACGCACGATATGGCCGGCGCTCTTGACATTGAGCGGGACGGCGCCGAAATTGGTGGAATAGGCGACGCCAGAATCCGCGAGCTCCGTATAGAGATATTCGCCCTTCACAGAGATTTTGTCGGACCATGCGTATTCGACGCCGGCGCCCGCGGTCCAGCCGGCGCGCACCGTCGTTCCGGTGGAGAGCTGGCCGAGGGTCAGCGGAAGCTGGGAGGTGAAAGCCGTCGGCACGAAATCGCTTCCATAGGCGAGGCCCGCCGTTCCGTATATGAGCCAGTTGCGCGTGAAGGCGTAGCCGACGCGGCCGCGGAATGTGCCGAACACGCCAGTCTCCGT
Source organism: Methylosinus sp. RM1 (assembly GCF_011378635.1). Taxonomy (NCBI): domain Bacteria; kingdom Pseudomonadati; phylum Pseudomonadota; class Alphaproteobacteria; order Hyphomicrobiales; family Methylocystaceae; genus Methylosinus; species Methylosinus sp. RM1. The sequence goes on along the minus strand of NZ_WOVC01000008.1, from coordinate 82,760 downwards.
CGCGCTCGGCGTGTTCCAGCCGACCGTCTCCGCATTCTGCGACCCGCGATAGCCGAAATCGGCTTCGAGGCCGAGGACGATCGTCGGCGTCCATTGCCAATTATAGCCGAGCGTTCCGCCGCCGAGGAAGCCCGCGCCGCGAATGGGCGTGTCGCGCAAATAGGTGAAGGTCCCCTCGCCGAGCAGCGCGCCGGCATAGGCGCCGACATAGAACCCCTGCCAGCTGAACGCGGGAGCCGGGGCCGCCAGCGGAGCGGGCGGCGCCTTGGCGGAAGGAAGATCGGAGGCGATGGCGGAGCCCGCCGCGAGCGCGCCGACAAGGGCGCCGATCAGCCGAAGCCTGTCATTCATATATCGCATGTTTGCACTCCTCGAACGCTCGTCGCCGCGCGCCGCTCCACGCGAGCGCGCCGAAAGCAGCCAAAACTTCAATAGAGCTTGACGGTCAGCGTGCCGCCGAAAGTGCGCGGCTGCGCCTGCAGAGTCACGGTCGCCGCCGTGGTGACCGATCCCGGACTCCAGGCGGTGACGTAGCGCTGATCGAAGAGATTCTTCGTCCAGAACATCAGCTGCCAGCTCTCGTCGTCGGCGCGCAGTCCCGCTCCCGCATTCACCAGCGCATAGGCTGGCTGCCAATATTGGAAGACGGAATAAGGATTGGTGAGCCGCTGCTTGTCGCGCCAGGACAGATTCGCATAGAGGATTCCGGTGACGGGACGGTTGGCCCAGCCGCCGACATCGGCGAAGAGATTGCCGAGCGGAAGCTCGTAATTGGCGCCGGCGTTGAACGACCACAGCGGGAAATTCTCGAATCGTGAGTTGTCGCGATTGAGCGACGCCGGCGCGGCCGGCTGGCCCGCCACCGTCGGCCAGAGCCAATCGGCCGGCGGCGGCGATTTGTCGAAATTGATGTAGCGCGCTTCCGCATAGGCGCCGTTGAGCGTGAGCCACAGGCGCTCGACCGGGCTCCAGCGCGCGTCGAGCTCTATGCCGCGCAGACGCACATGACCGATGTTGCCGAGATAGTTGCGACGCAGGACCTGGCCAGTGCTGTCGCGATAGTCGGTATTCACGAGCTGCGCCTGATAATTGAAAATATCGTTCCAATAGACGTTGGCGTTGACGATGAGCCTGTTGTCGAGCCAATTGGTCTTGACGCCGAGCTCGTAATCCCAAGACACCTCCGGCTTGGTGATGACGGGCTGAAACTGCTTGAAGTTGCCCTTGTCGTCGAGGATCGGTTGCGCATCCGTATTGATCGCGCCGGATTTCTCGCCGCGCGCCACCGAGCCATAGACGAGGACGTTCTCATTGTAGCGATAGGAGGGATTGAAGAGGCCGGAGAGCGAGTTGAAATATTTCTTCACCGCGCCCGTGTCGTAGAAGCCGACGCCGCCGCCGCCGCGGATCGCCGCATCGACGACGAAGGGATTGAGTCCCTCCCCCCAAGCCTCCTCCCAGGCGAACACCGAGCCTTCGCGAATCTCATAAGTGTCGCGCAGGCCGAAGGTCAGCGCCCATTGCTCGTCTATGTGATAGGTTCCCTGCCCGAAGGCCGCGACGCTGAAGGTCGTCGCCTTGCCGTCGCGATGATTCTTGAAGCCGTTGAGCAGCGAATTGCGCTGCGCGACCGCCGTCGCCGAGCTGCCCGAGTTGAACCAGCGGCCCGCATCGGAGCCGAAGTCGAAATGATTGAGCGACCAGACGCGCTCATAGAGCGAATAGAGGCCGGTCTGCCATTCGAACGTCTGCTCCTTGGGCGAGGTGAAACGTATCTCCTGCGAGAATTGATCGACGGAGACGTCATAGGCGTTGGAGGTGATCTCCGTGAGCTGCTCGCCGAGCGAATTGCGCGGATGCAGGCGGAACTCGCGCCAGGCGGAGATCGATGTGAGCGTGTTCTCCCCGAGGCTCCAGGTGAATGTGTCGGAGACGCCGATCGTGCGCTGATCGAGCGTGCCGACGCGCGTCTGAAAGCGCGTGTAGGGATCATAGGTGAGGATCGGCTTGCCGAGACGTTTGGCGAGCGTCGTCGCGTAAGAGGCGCCGAGCGTTCCATTGGCGAAGAGCGGCACGGAGTCGCCGATCACGCCGCTGCCGGAATTATTGTATTCATGCGAGGCGGAGCGGTCGAAGATGAGCCGGTTGGTGATTTCGTCGCCGACATAATAGAGCTGCCCGCGCACGCCCCAGCGATCATTGTTGAGATAGCTCGCGCCGGTGACGGCGTCGCGTATCCAGCCGTCGCCCTTGTCGAGATAGAAAGTGACGCGATAGGCGAGCTTGTCGTCGATGATCGGGCCGGTGACGTTGAGCTTCTCGATGAAGCGATTGTAATTGGCGAAAGACGATTCGATCGTCGCCGAGCGCGTGAAGGCCGGCAATTGCGTGCGGATGACGACCGCGCCGACCGTCGTGTTCTTGCCGAGCAGCGTGCCCTGCGGGCCGCGCGCCACCTCGAAGGATTGCAGATCGACGAAGTCCTGCCATTGAAAGCCGACATGGGTGTAGAAAACATCGTCGACGATATAGCCGACCGAAGCCTCCGAGCCGTCGGCGCCGCCCGATGACGCGCCCGTGCCGCCGGCGACGCCGCGGATCGCCGTGCCGGAGGTGCGCGGGTTGGAGATGTTCGGACGATAATTGGGGACCTTCTCGGCGAAATCCGACAAACGCTCGAGTCGCTCGCGCCCGGCCGCCTTGGGGCCGACGACGCTGACGGGCAGAGGAACGTCCTGCGCCTTCTCCTCGCGATTGCGCGCCGTGACGGTGACGTCGTCGACCTGCGCGCTCACCGCGGCGGCGCCCGTCTGGCCGACCACCGGATCGGGGATCGGCGCCGGAGCCGTCTGCGCCGCAGCCGAGCCGCCACAAGCCATTCCAACGGCTAGAACGCCGGCCGCCGCCAATGACGCAAAACCGACGCTGCGCAACAAACTCGCACGCGACGCGCCGCCTATTCCCCTCGCTTTCGACATCACTGAATTCTTCCCCATGTCCCGCCGCGCGCGGCTCTCGTGAGACGCGGCGCGGGTTACGCTCGCTCCACCATGGCGCGCTTACGTATAATATCTATAGATTACGTAGATTTATAAGAGCGCGTCAACAGCTGCGCTCGACCTCTTCGCAGCGCTTCGACTTTCTGGAGCCGCCTGTGGCGCCGACGCCACAGGACGATATGCGCGAACGAAGAGCCCCGCCTCCTCGAGGGAGGCGGGGCTCTTCTAGTCTATCCTATGGTATCAATAGAGATTGAGATCGGCTGCGCGCCGGTCAGGCGGTCTGCGCGGCGCGACTTTCGCGCTTTTCGCCGCTCGCCGCCTGCGGAGCCGGAAGCGAGCGCCGCAGACGCCGCCAGGCCAACACCACGGCGCTGGCGCTCAGCGCGACGCCGAAGGATATCCACACGCCCATCCAGCCCCACCAGAGCCAATGATTGCGGAACCAGCCGAAATCCCAATGATGCACAGCCGAATAGAGCCAACGATAGGCGCGCCGGCTCGTGTCGAATTTGGCGAGCAGGCGGCCGTCGGCCAGATCGATATAGAGCGATGTGCGCTCCGCATCCGCGAAATCGACGCGCAGCACGGGCAAGGGCTTGTCCAGCGCCGTCTGTCGATGATTGGCGAAATAATAGGAATCATAATCGGCGAGCGTCTCGGCGCCGGCGATGGCGACGCCCTCCTTCAGCCGCTCCGCGGCGGCGCGCAGCGCCGGCTCGCCGAGGCTCGCGACGGCGCCCGGCGCAGAGACGGCGCGGCGCGCGCCGTCACGCGATCGGGCGATCAGCAGCGCCTCCTCGCCCAATCGGCTCCAGGAGAGCTCCACGACTTCGGCCGAAAGGCCGAGCGCTGCGGAAGGCCGCCACTCGCGCAGGGTCTGCGGCAACCCGCCGCCGCGATAGCGCCCGAGCTCCTCGCGGCTCGCCGTCGCCTGCGAGAATATCTGCCCCGGATTGGTGGAGAGAAAACCGCTCGCCGCCCAGCCGAAAGCGAAAGTCCCGCCGATGAGGCCGGCCCAAAAGTGATATTTCAGCCAGCTCTCTCGATAGGGCTGCGTGCGGCCGCGCGCATAGGTCGGACGGCCGAAAAATCCCGGCTTCCACTTGATCCAGCCGAGGACGATTCCGGTGAAAGCGCCGACGGCCGCGAAAAATCCGGCATAGGTCAGAGCGTCGCGCCGATAATCGCCGGCGCCGAGCGCGTCCAGCCAGCGGAAAAGATGCAGCCAATTGCCGGCATAGACGAAAGCGCGCTCGACCCGCGTCGCCACTTGCGCGACCTCGCCGCTGCGCGCGGAGACGATGATCTGCGTTCCCGCCGCATCGCCGACCGCAAAGCGATGGAAAGGCTTCAGCGCCTCCGCATTGCGCAGGCCGACAGCCGCCTCCACCGTGTCGAGATAGAGCAGCGAGGGCGCGCCGAGCCAGTCGCGCGCGATGCGCTCGGCCGCCTCGCGATCGAATTCGAGCAGCGCGCCAGTGGTCGCGGAGAGAGCGAAACGGCGGCCGGCGTCGTCCTCGACGAGCCAGACCGGCTCCTCGCCGATTCGCAGCAGCCGCGCATCGGCGACGCCGCGCTCGCTCTTGGCGCCGCCATGGTCGGCGCGCGCGCGCCCCGCGCCGCCCCCCATTCCACCCCCGACCATTCCGCCGCCGCCCGCTTTCACGGCCTGCGCGCGCGCCGGAGCGCTCGCGGTCAGCGCCTCGCCGAGCGAAAGCCAGCCGTCCTGCGGGAGCAGCGCCGGCGCATGAGCGAGCCGCTGCGCGCGATCGATCGTCGGCGAGCCGATGAACGCAATGGAAAGTCCAGTCGAGAACCAGACGAGCATGAACAGCGCCAATACGACGCCCACCCATCGATGAAGGAAAAGCAAGATCGACATTCGTGACGCTCCGCCTCGCGCTGAATGGCCGCCGGCGTCGATCCGCCCGCGGCGAAATCCCGAAAAATCGTCACGAAACATAAATGACAAATACGACTAGGTAAATAGGAATATATCCAGTTTTCCGCGCTATTGCAGCGCGATGCGCGCCTGCGCCGCCACCCGCCCGGCGACGAATCGCGGGATCGCCACAAGCGGATTCTCCACAATCGCCGAGGCGTCGCCTCCGGCGCTAGCGTTCCCCCTGCGCCTGAGACGATCGCGACGTCGCACGAAATCGCGATCGATCGGTGAAGGCGATCTGCGGAGGAGCGGATGGGCGTCTATATCGCGCATACTCGACGCAAAACGAAACCGCACAAGCCGGAGATATCGGCGATCGACGCTGCGGCGATCGCCGCGCGCGAGCAGGCGCTCGCCGCGTTGCGCGAGCAGCAGCGCATAGAGGCCGAACGCGCCCGCGCCGAGAAAGCCGCGCGCGCATTGCGGCGCGCGGTCGGCAAGCGCATGAACGCCTGCGATCCCGACACATCGGGACGTCGCCGCACGGCGGCGCGCGCGGCTGGAATCATGCTGATCTCGGCGACCGGCGGCGTGCGCACGCAGAGCGTCACTCTGTTTCGCGGCTCGGGACGCGCCGGCTCAGATCTCTGGCTCGCCGATGTGCAATTCGAGCAAGAGAGAGGCGTCGCGCATTTCATCAATGATCTCGCCACGCCGGCCGACAAGGACGCGCTCCATGCGATGCGCGCGCTGGCGCCGCGCATCGCCGAGCATATTTTCATCGGCGCCCCGCCGCAGGACGGCGTCGACGATCGCAATATGAACACCGCCTTTCGGCTGGCCCAATCTTTCATGCACAAGACTCACTACACGGCCTCGCTCTCCGAGGAGGAGAAGGAGCGGCTGAGCCTCGCGATCTTCGAGGAGCTGCAATCGGTCACGGCCATGCGCCTGCGACATTTGCACAAGGAGCTCGAGCGCATCGTCGAGACGCTGATGCACAAGACGAAACTCTCGCGCTCGGAATGCAATGGCGTCCTCGCGCCGATCTATGAAGGATACGAGGAATTCCGCCGCGCCGAGCAGGAAGGCCGGCCGCAGCGCGCGCCGCGATATCTCGAGACGCCCGCCGAGCGATCGCCTTCTGTCCAAATGGAAGAGGAGGACATTCCCGCGACCGGAACGCATGGCCGCTGAGCGGCCTCAGCCGATCGCGAGATAGACGACGAATCCCGAGCCGAGCAGCAGCAGCGCGGAGAGAATGACGAGCTCGACGACGCCCGCGTCGAATCCATGCTGCGCCTCGTCGGCGATGAGACGCCGCGTGTGAATGAAACGCACGGTTGCGACTATGATAAGCACAACGCCGCCGAGCGCCAGCAGGCCCCCGCCTCCCCCGCTCGTCAAAGGTCCCGACAATTTTTCGAAACGCCGCAATATCGCGCCGCGCTCCGCCTCGGGAAGCGTGAGGCTGATCGTGCGCACGAACAGATCGAATTTTTCGATCACGAAGCCGAGCGCCATGATCGCTACGCCGGTGCGAACCCATGCGAGAAACGTCCGCTCATTGGCGGCATGGCTGACATAGTCACGTATCATGGCGTCTCCTCTCGCGGCTCCGGGCGGATGCCGGCGGATCATATGCAGGGCGACGAGACGACGCACATTGATCCGCTTCGATGGCGCGATAAATAGCCCCTCGTCGATCCGCAGACATCTTCGGAGCTTCCGCCATGATCTATCCGTTGACGCGCCTGTCGGCCGCCATGCTGATCGCCGCGACCGCGGCCTCCGCCCAGGATTGCCGATCGACGAGCGATTCGGGAGCCACGCGATGCATCTCCGGCGTGCTCTACAGATGCACATGCACGCGCGGCGTCGGCGCGACGACCTGCACATGGGACAATGCGGCGGCGCTCTGCTCGGCGCTCTCCGAGCGGAACGTCCCTATGGGCGAGGGAGACGCGAAGGAAGAGACGCCGGCGAGCGCCGCCGCGCCGACCCCGTGACGCTCAGATGCCGGCGCCGAAGGTGAAGGATTCGCTCAGCGGCTTCGCCTGAGTGACATTGCTGCCCGCCGGCACGCCATGCGTCAGCCAGACATTGCCACCGATGACGGAGCCGCGGCCGATCGTGATTCGTCCGAGCACAGTGGCGCCGGCGTAGATCACCACATCGTCCTCTATGATCGGATGACGTGCGCCGCCCTTCACCAGCGCGCCGCTCGCATCGACCTCGAAGCGCTTCGCGCCCAGCGTCACCGCCTGATAGAGCCGCACATTCTTGCCGATGATCGCGGTCTCGCCGATGACGACGCCGGTGCCGTGATCGATGAAGAAGCCTTCGCCGATCTCCGCGCCCGGATGAATGTCGATTCCCGTCGCCGAATGGGCGATTTCCGAAACGAGCCGCGCGAGCATGGGCGCGCCGAGCAGATAGAGACGATGCGCGAGCCTGTGACGAATGATCGCCGAAAGGCCGGGATAGGAGAACACCACCTCGTCGAGGCTCTTCGCCGCAGGATCGCCCTCGAAGGCTGCGCGAATGTCGGTGTCGAGCAGCGCGCGTATCTGCGGCAGCGCCTGCGCGAAAGCGTCGACGATCTCATGCGCGCGCGGCCGATGGTCGATGGTTCCGTCATCGGAGCCATTGGCCAGCAATAGCAGCTCGCGGCGCACCTGCTCGCGCAAGGCGCGCAGGCTCTTGTCCAGCGTGTAGAGCACGAAGCCGTCGGCGCCGTCTGTCGTCAGCTCCGGCGGACCGAAATGGCGAGGGTAGAGGCTCGCCGCGAGGTCCTCGATAATCTCGATCGTCGCCTCGCGCGAGGGCAGTTCGGGCAGGCGCCCGTCACGATAGCGCCGCTTCTGTGAGGCGCGGCGCAATTCGCCGAGCTCCGCGACAATGCCGCCGAGCCGCGGAAAGCCGCCGAATTCGGCTCTGGTGGGAATGGGCTCCGCCTGCGGCCCATGCTTTGCTTGCTGCGTCACCCGCGCCGCCCCTCAAACTCAGTCTATAAATCTACTACACTAATGTGGGATGGAGGACAACTGGCGCGAGGGCGCGCGAGCGCCTAATCTCGCGGCGAAGACCGAGGAAAAAGATGACGATCGAAAATCCGCTGCTCTCGCCGCCGCCCTCCGCCTCGTCCCCCGCTTTCGGCCTGCCGGCCTTCGGCGCGCTGAAGGCCGAGCACTACCGTCCCGCCTTCGAGGCCGCCATGGCCGAAAATCTGGCCGAGATCGCGCGCATCGCCGAAAATCCCTCGCCGCCCGATTTCGAGAACACGATCGCCGCTCTCGAGCGCTCCGGCCGCCTTCTGGCCCGCGTCGGCGGCGTCTTCTGGAATCTCTCCGCGACCGACTCCACGCCTGAGCTTCAGGAGATCGAGCGCGAAATGTCCGGCGCGCTGGCGCGGCACGAGAATGAGATATTGCTGAACGCCGCGCTGTTCGCCCGCGTCGACGCGCTCCATGCGCGCCGCGACGCGCTGGCGCTGACGGCGGAGCAGGCGCGCGTGCTGGAGCTCACGCATAAGCGCTTTTTGCGCGCCGGCGCGAAGCTCGACGAGACGGCGAAGCGCCGCATGACGGAGATTTCCGAGCGCCTCGCCACTCTCACCACTTCTTTCGCGCAGAATGTCCTCACCGACGAGGCCGATTATCTCCTGCTGCTCGAGGAGAGCGATCTCGACGGACTGTCGGAAGATTTCCGCGCCTCGGCGGCGCAGGTCGCGCAAGAGCGCGGCGCGCCCGGCAAATATGGCGTCACCCTCGCGCGCTCGAGCGTCGAGATTTTCCTGCAGAGCTCGACGCGCCGCGATCTGCGCGAGACCGCCTTTCGCGCCTGGGCCAGCCGCGGCGAGAATGGCGGCGCGACCGACAATCGGGCTTTGATCGCCGAGATTTTGCGCCTGCGCGAGGAGCGCGCGCGGCTCAACGGCTTTGCGAATTTCGCCGCCTATAAGCTCGACGACACGATGGCGAAGACGCCCACGGCCGTGCGCGAGCTGCTCGATCGCGTCTGGGCGCCCGCTCTCGCCGCGGCGAAGACCGAGCGCGACGATCTGCAAGCGCTCGCGGAGCGCGACGGCGCCAATGTCGCGATCGGCGCCGCCGACTGGCGCCATTACGCCGAGCGCGTGCGCAAGGAGCGCTACGATCTCGATCAAGCGGAGCTGCGTCCCTATTTCCAGCTGGATCAGATGATCGCCGCCGCCTTCCATGTCGCGACACGTCTGTTCGGCCTCTCCTTCATCGAGGTGGAAGGGCTCGATCTCTATCACCCGAGCGTGCGCGCCTTCGACGTCCGCGATGCGAAAGGCGAGCATGTCGCGCTCTTCCTCGGCGATTATTTCGCGCGGCCCTCCAAGCGCGGCGGCGCCTGGATGTCGGAGTTTCGCGGCCAGGAGAATCTCGACGAACGCATTCGTCCGATCGTCGTCAATGTGCTGAATTTCTCGCGCGCGCCCGATGGCGCGCCGACTCTGCTCAGCCTCGACGACGCCCGCACTCTATTCCACGAGTTCGGCCATGCGCTGCACGGAATGTTGTCGGACGTCACCTATCCGCTCGTCGCCGGCACAAATGTCGCGCGCGATTTCGTCGAGCTGCCCTCGCAGCTCTATGAGCATTGGCTGCTGGAGCCGGAAATTCTCCGCGGCTTCGCGCGCCACGCCGAGACTGGCGCGCCCATGCCGGAGGAATTGCTCGAGCGCATCCAGAAGTCGCGGCACTTCAACCAGGGCTTCGCCAGCGTCGAATTCTGCGCCTCCGCCTATGTCGATCTCGATCTGCACGAAAGCGCCATCGACGAGAGCTTCGATGCGCTTCGCTTCGAGCGTGAGAGCCTCGCGCGCATTTCGATGCCGGAAGAGATCGTCATGCGGCACAGAACGCCTCATTTCACCCATGTCTTCGCCGGCGACGGCTATTCTGCCGGCTATTACTCCTATCTCTGGGCGGAAACGCTGGACGCCGACGCCTATGAGGCTTTCCTCGAGGCCGGCGATCCTTTTGCGCCCGACATTGCGGAACGCTTGCGCCGTCACATCTACGCCGCCGGTGGAACGCAGGATCCGGCCGAGGCCTATGTCGCCTTTCGCGGCAGAATGCCGAATGTCGACGCGCTGCTGCGTCAGCGCGGCTTCGCGCGATAGGAGCGCGAGCGCGACGGCGCGCCCCATGAATGTCATATTCGTCTCCGCTATTCTGATCGAATGACGACGCCTCCCTCCCCTTCCAGACGCAGCGCGATCGCGCCTTTCATCGCGATGGATGTGCTGAGCGAAACGCGCGAGCTCGAGCGGCAGGGCCGCCGCCTCGTCCATATGGAGCTGGGCGAGCCCGGCGCGCCGGCGCCGCTCGCCGTGCGTGAGGCCGCAACGCGCGCGCTTGCCGAAGGCGTCATTGGCTATGCCGAAGCGCTCGGCCGCCCGGCCCTGCGCCAGCGCATCGCGCGCCATTATGGCGAGGCCTATGGCGTCGATGTCTCGCCGGAGCGCGTCATCGTCGCCACCGGGTCGTCGGGGGCGTTCCTATTGGCCTTTCTCGCCGGTTTCGATCCGGGCGCGCGCATCGCCATGACGGCGCCCGGCTATCCGGCCTACGCCAATATTCTCGCCTCGCTCGGTCTCGAGCCCGTGCTGATCGATGTCGGCGCCGACACGCGCTATTCGCCGACCGCCGCTCTGCTCGAGGCGGCGCATCGCGCAAAACGCCTCGACGGCGCGCTGCTGGCGAGCCCGGCCAATCCCACCGGCGCGATGATTCCGAGCGCGGAATTTCAAAAAATCTGCGCCTTCTGCGAAGACGCCGGAATTCTCTTCGTCTCCGACGAGATCTATCACGGCCTCTCCTATGAGCGGCCTTGCGAGACGGCGCTGGCGCATTCGCGCAACGCCATCGTCGTGAACAGCTTTTCGAAATATTATGCGATGACCGGCTGGCGGCTCGGCTGGCTGGTCGCGCCCGAATCTTTGATGCGGCCGATGGAGCGGCTGCAGCAATCGCTCGCCATTTCGGCGCCGACGCTGGCGCAGATCGCCGCGCTCGAGGCTTTCGAGGCGAAGGCGGAGCTCGAGGCGGTGAAGGCGAGTTATGCGCGCAGCCGCGCGCTCTTGCTGGAACGGCTGCCGCGCTTGGGCTTCGCCGATTTCGCTCCGCCGGACGGCGCCTTTTACATCTACACCGATATCTCGCGTTTTTCCGCGGATTCGGCGGCCTTCTGCAAGCGAATGCTCGAGGAGGCCGGCGTCGCCGTCACGCCGGGAATCGATTTCGATCGCGCGCGCGGCAAGCGAATGCTGCGCTTCTCCTACGCCGGCGCCGAGAGCGAGGTGCGCCTCGGCCTCGACCGCCTCGCAACCTGGCTCGGAAAGTGAACCGACCTTTTAAAACAAAGGTAGCGTAACGGCGACGCGCGCGCCGCCTTTCACAGCGCGGCCGATCGTCACCTCGCCGCCATGCGCCTCGACGAGCGCGCGCACAATGGCGAGGCCGAGGCCGGCGCCGCCCGCGCCGCGACTGCGCGATGTCTCCAGCCGGCTGAACGGCTCCAGCATCAGCGCGCGCTGCGCCTCCGGAATTCCCGGCCCTTCGTCCTCCACCGCGATCTCGACGCAGGCGCCGCGCGATGTGAGAGAAACATGCGCGGCATGGCCATATTTCAGCGCATTGTCGATAAGATTGGCGAAGACGCGACGCAGCGCCAATCGATCTCCGAGAATGATCGCATCGGCGACGCCGTCCAAATCTATATCGACAGCAGCGCTCTGCGCACGATCCTCGACCTCGGCGCGAAGCAGCGCCGCGACGTCGATCATCTCGCGCGCGAGCTCTCCGGCGCCGGCGCGGCTCGAGAGAAGCGCATCGTCGAGCAGCCGGATCATATCGTCTATATCCGCAATGGCGCGGCTCCGCTCGCCATCGTCGGCGATCGCTTCGACACGCAGCCGCAGGCGCGTCGCGAATGTGCGCACGTCATGCGAAATGCCGCCGATCAGCGCCATGCGTGCGCGCAGGAGACCGAAGAGCCGCGCCTGCAATCGCTCGAAGGCGGCGACGAGCGCGCGCACTTCCGGCGCATTGCCGCTCTGGCGCGGCAGCGGCGCCGGCTCGCCGGAAAGATCGATCGCGTCGACCGCGGCGGCGAGACGCGCGATCGGCTTCGTCTCGCGATGCATGACGAGCAGAGCGGCGAGCGCCACGAGCGTGCCGAAAAGGCCGGCGAGCAGCCCGACCGGAACGCCCGAGCGCGCCACCATCATCGCGCCGCGCGTGTCGATGAGCAGCGTCTCGCCGCCCCGCAATGAAATGCGGAACTCGAGCGCATTGGAGAGCGCGCCCGCGAGACGCGGAAATCGGCGGCCGATCGACAAAGTGGGGCGCCATTCCAAAATCAGCGCGCGGCCATCCAGCGCGTCGGCATAGTCGCGGCGAATGTCGTCCGCGACGAGCGGACCGGACGGCGCCATGACCACGCCGGCCGGCAAGAGCCGCGGCGCGAATAGGGGCGACGCCACCGCCTCCAGCGCCAGCGCGCGCATTTGCGGCGGCGTGCGCTCGATCAGCTCGACGACGGCGGCGACATGCTCGGGCGTCGGCCGGGCCCGCGCGCTCTCATCGGCGGTGAAGCGATAGAGCGCAGCGATGGCGGCGACCCAAACCGCCGTCAGGCTCACGATGACGATGAGCGTGAGGCGCGCGGCTATGGTCCAGCGCGACATCATGAGAGGCGTCGGACCTCGGCTTTGAGCAAATAGCCGCCATTGCGCACAGTGGCGATGAGATCGCCGCTCGCCCCCGCCGCATCGAGCTTCTTGCGCAGGCGCGAGACCAGCATGTCGATCGCGCGATCATAAGGATCGGCGTTGCGGCCATGCGTCCAATCGAGCAATTGATCGCGCGTCAGCACGCGGCGCGGATGCTGGACGAAACAAGCGAGCAAATCGAATTCCGCGCTGGTCAGCGCGATCGGCGTGTCGGCCGATTCGAAGTTGCGCGCGTCGAGATCGAGCACGAAGCGATCGAAAGCATAGCGCCGGCTCGCCGGCCGGATCGGCTCCGCCTGGGCGCGACGCAGCAGCGCGCGCACGCGGGCGAGCAATTCGCGCGGCCCGAATGGCTTCGTCAGATAATCATCGGCGCCCATTTCGAGGCCGACGACGCGATCGATCTCGTCGCTTTTCGCCGTCAGCATCAGGATCGGCAGAGAATCGCTCGCGCGCAAGCGCCGGCAGATGGAGAGGCCGTCCTCGCCCGGCAGCATCAGATCGAGGATCAGCAGATCCGGCCGCGCGCGAGAGAGCGATTCGTCCATCGCGCGCGCATCCTGAGCGAGAATGAGCTCGAAGCCCTCACGGCGTAAAAAATCGCCGACCAGCCGGCCGATCTCGGGATCGTCCTCCACCATCAGAATTCGGGCTGCGGGCGCGCTCATGAGGCGAATGTCGATCCACAGCGCCCTTCACGCAAGAGCGCGGGAGGCGCTGTTACACGATGTTACGAAAGCGCGACAAAAGGAGACGAAAAGTCGCGCGATGGTGATCGGCGCAGGACGAAGCGCGCGCATCCTCATCCTCACGTCGAAGCATCGACGGCAAGAGGAAGAGGAGATTTCACATGTTTCGATCCATCGCCGCTCCGGCTCTGGCCGCGCTGACGATACTCGCCGCCGTCTCCGAGGCCGACGCCTGGACGCGCAGCGGCTCCTTCACCGGCCCGCGCGGGACGAGCAATTGGAACGCTTCGAGAAGCTGCGGCGGCGGCTCTTGCTCCTGGGGGCGCGGCGCCTCCGGTCCGCACGGCGCCTGGAGCCGCTCCGGCGCCGCGAGCTGCGCCGGCGGCGTCTGCAATGTCAGCGGCCAAGGCTCGGGACGAGGCGGCCGATCCTATAGCTATTCCCGCTCCGTCTCGCGTTGAGCGGCCGGCCCGCGTCGAGCCGCCAGGAATTCGCATCATGCCGCAACTCACGAACTCTCCGATCGACCTCCATGCGAGGCTGATCATTCTCGCCGTCGCCATCGGCTTCATGGCGCTCGAATATGCGTTCGCGCGTTTTACCGCGCACGAGCGTCACGATCTGCGCGAGAGCGCCGCCTCGCTGGGCGTCGCGCTCGGCCGCTCGCTGCTGCGCGGGGCCGAGGCGCTGATCATGGCCGGGCCTTACGCCCTCGCCTATGAGCATCGCCTCCTCGATTTCGATCCGACCAGCGCGCTCGCTCTCGTCGCGCTCTTCATCGGCGTCGAATTCTTCTATTATTGGGACCATCGCGCCTCGCATCGCGTGCGCTGGCTGTGGGCGACGCATAGCGTTCATCATTCGCCGACGCGCATGAATTATACGGCGGCGGTGCGGCTCGGATGGACGGCGGGGCTCTCGGGCAATTTCCTGTTCTTCCTGCCGCTCGCCTTCATCGGCTTCCACCCCATCGCCATAGCGCTGATGCTGACCGGCAATCTGCTCTACCAGTTCTTCATCCATACAGAACTCTGTCCGCGCCTGGGCGTGCTGGAATATGTGCTCAACACGCCGGCGCATCATCGCGTGCATCACGCCTCCAACGAATCCTGTCTCGACAGGAATTACGGCGGCGTGCTGATCCTCTTCGATCGCCTATTCGGCACATTCGCCGAGGCGCCGAAGCAGGAAGCGCTGCGCTACGGGCTCGTCGGCGGAACGCCGAGCTTCAATCCGCTGAAGATCGCGCTCGGCGAATGGGCCGCAATGTTCCGCGACGCCGCCTCCGCCGCCGATTGGCGGACATTGCTCGCGCCGCCCGGCGCATCCGAGGAAACGCCCCGCCCCGGCGAGGCGAAGGCCATCCCGGCCTGAGCTTTTTAAAAAGAGGAGAATGACGATGAATAAGACGACGCTTTACGCCCTCGCCGCAGTCGCGCTCGCCCTGGCCGCGGGTCCGGCCGCAGCGCAGACGGCGCCCGCCGGCGCCAAGGCCGATGCGATGAAGAAAGCCTGCAAGCAGGATTATCAGCGCTTCTGCAGCGGCGTCATGCCGGGCGGCGGCCGCATCATCGCCTGCCTGCAGAACCATGCGTCGGAACTCGGGCCGGATTGCGCGAAGGCGCTCGGCAAGTAACTCGGCAAGTAGGCTCCCACGGAAAAGAAAGGCGCGACGGCCGCTCGAGGCCGTCGCGCTTTTTTCGTCACTCGCCGCCGAGCGAGGCCTTGGCGCGTTGCCACCAGCCGCCCTTCTTGGGACGATTGGGGTCGGCCTCGGTAATAACCGTCTCGGTCGGCTTGCGGGGCGGAGCCGGCGGGGCTACGGCCTCGTGCACGATGGGGGTAGGCGGAGCCGCGGGCTCTGGAGCCTCCGCAGCCGCCGAGGGAGCCTCGGGCGCAAGCGCGGCAGGGGCCGCGACCTCGACCGGCGTAGCCGAATCGGCCGGAGCTTCCGGGGCCGGAGCCTCGGCGATCTGGGCCGCCTCCGTCACGACGGGAGCCGGAGCCGCCTCGGTCGCCTCATAAGGCGGAATATGCGCCTCGGCCGCAGAGACGGCCGTCTCTGCGGCGCCCTCGTCGAGCGGGAAGGCGCCCTGCTCGCGAAACTCGGGCGGCAGCGGCGAGGAGCGGGTCCAGCGGCCGGCGCGACGACCGCGTCCGCCGCGGCTGCCGCGTTCCGCCGGCCGCGGAACCTCATTGGCCGGCGCGGCGGGCACGCCATCGATCTCCGCGACAATGGCGAGGCCTTCATCCGACGGCTGCTCGGCGCCCGGCGCCGGCGCTTCACCGCCAGCCACTCCGCCGCCGCGTCCCCGACGACGGCGCCGACGGCGCCCGCGGGCCTGCCCCTCGCCCTCTTCCTCGGTGAAAGGCGCGCGTTCCGCACGCTCTTCCCGCCGCGGAGCCTCCGGCCGACGCTCGGCAATGATTTCGCCTTCGTCCGCCTCGGCCTCGGTCTCGGCGGGCTCGATCTCCTCCTCGAGATCGGCGAGCGAATCGACGCGCAGCGGCTGCTGCGTCGGAAGCTCGCGCACGCCGGTGGCCGGCTCGCCGCGCTCCAGCGCATGATAGGAGGTGCCGGTCAGGCTGTCGTCCGCCGAAACGGTGATGGCGACGCCGAAGCGGCGCTCCAGCGCCTGCAGATGGCCGCGCTTCTGATTGAGAATATAGAGCGCCACCACAGTGCGCGTGCGCAGGATGATGTCATGCGCCGCGCTCTTGATGAGCGCATCCTCGAGCACACGCAGCACATGCAGCGCGATGGAGGCGGTGGAGCGCACCGTGCCGGCGCCGGCGCAATGCGGACAGGGCACGGTCGAGCCCTCGAGCACGCCGGCGCGGATGCGCTGGCGCGACATTTCGAGCAGGCCGAAATGCGAGATGCGACCGACCTGAATGCGGGCGCGGTCGTTCTTCAGCGCGTCCTTCAAGCGGCGCTCGACCGAGCGATTGTTGCGGCTCTCTTCCATGTCGATGAAATCGACGACGATGAGGCCGGCGAGATCGCGCAGGCGCAGCTGGCGGGCGACCTCGTCGGCCGCCTCCAGATTGGTGCGCAGCGCCGTGTCCTCGATATTGTGCTCGCGCGTGGAGCGACCCGAGTTCACGTCTATGGCGACCAGCGCCTCGGTCTGATTGATGACGAGATAGCCGCCCGATTTCAGCGTCACCTGATTGGAGAAGAGCGCGTCGAGCTGCGCCTCCGCGCCGGCGGCGGCGAAGATCGGATTGGGATCGCGATAGAGGCGGACGTTCTTGGCGTGGCTCGGAATGAGCATACGCATGAAGTCCTTGGCCTCACGATAGGACTCCTCGCCGGAGACGATGACCTCCTCGACGTCGCGGCCGTAGAGATCGCGAATGGCGCGCTTGATGAGCGAGCCTTCCTCATAGACGAGGGTCGGCGCGCTGGAGCGCAGCGTCAATTCGCGCACGCTCTCCCACATGCGCAGCAGATATTCGAAGTCGCGCTTGACCTCGGCCTTGGTGCGGGTGGCGCCGGCGGTGCGCAGAATGACGCCCATGCCCTCCGGCACCTCGAGCTCCTGCACGATCTCCTTCAGGCGCTTGCGATCGGCGCCGTCGGTGATCTTGCGGGAGATGCCGCCGCCGCGCGCGGTGTTGGGCATCAGCACGGAATAGCGGCCGGCGAGCGAGAGATAGGTGGTCAGCGCCGCGCCCTTGTTGCCGCGCTCCTCCTTGACGACCTGCACGAGCAGAACCTGGCGGCGCTTGATGACCTCCTGGATCTTGTACTGACGGCGCGAGCGCGAGGGCCGGTGCGGCACCTCTTCCATCGCGTCGCCGCCGATATGCTCGACGTGCTCTTCCTCGTCCTCGTGCTCTTCCTCGTCGTCATGGTCGTCGTCGCGGCGGCGGGCCTCGGCCTCCTCGCGCTCGGCCTCATGCTCTTCATCACGCTCGTCCTGGCGACGGGCCTTGACCTCGTGATCGGCCTCGGCCGGCTCGGCCGGCGCTTCCTCGGCATGGCCGGCCTCGACGACGCCGAAGCCTTGCGGATCGACGGAGATCGGCGCCTCGGCCGCCTCCGGCGCGAGCGCCTCGGCCACCTCCGCGACAGGCGCCGATTCGGGCTCGGCGCTCTCGACGCTCGGGTCCTGCGCCGGCGTCTCGGCTTGCGCTCGCGTCTCGGCCTCGACAGGACCGGCCGCCTCGACGGCCGGGGCCTCGGCCTCGGCGCCCTCCTCGTTTTCGGGCGCGCTTTCGGAAATCACCTCATCGGCGTTGGCGCGCTTCTCCGCTCCGTCCGAATGGCGGCGGCGCGAGCGGCGGCGTCCGCTGTGCTGGCGCGGCTCCTCGTCCTCCTGCTGATGAACGCGGCTCTCCTCCTCGAGCAGAGCGATCCGATCGGCGACGGGAATCTGATAATAATCCGGGTGAATTTCGGCGAAGGCCAGAAAGCCGTGGCGATTGCCGCCGTAATCCACGAAGGCGGCCTGGAGCGAAGGCTCCACACGCGTGACCTTGGCGAGATAGATATTGCCGCGCAGAGGCCTTTTGTCGGCGGCTTCGAAGTCGAATTCCTGAACGCGATTTCCACGTAGCACGACTACGCGGGTTTCCTCCGGGTGGGAGGCGTCGATGAGCATTTTGTTGGCCATGAGAAACTCTTTGCGGCGCGACGCGAGGCGACGCCGGCGGTCTCGAGCGAACATCCCCTAGAGGATGATGCGACCGCGGTCCGGCGAAGCGTCGGAGCGTCGACGCGTGTTTTCTGGGAGTTGGTGTCGATCGCGAAACATCGGATACGCGAACCGGCGCGACCGCCGGCGGACTGGGCGAGAGGCCCGATCGGCCGCCGAAGCGAATCCGACCGGGAGCCGAAGTGACGACGGCTCGGCGCGACAGCGCGAATCGATTGCTCCGCCGGCGCGCGATACTCGCGAGCTGAGCGGGGCCTCGATCGGCGGCATGTCATGGACTTCGCCATGAGCTCGTACTTCGCCATGAGCTCGTCACAAAAACCTTATGTCACAGCGCCTTACGGCGGCGCCCGCCCGTCCGGAACCCGCGCGCGAGGCGTGCATTCGAACGTGTTCGTTCCGCGGAAAACACGCCGTCCGTCCCGAGACGGTTCCCAGCGCCGAGAGCCGACGAAATACGCGCGGCGTATTTCGGACCCTTCCACGGAACGTTTCCATACATAATGTCTCGAAGGCGACACCGCAAGTTGGGCGAGCCCATTCGGCGCCTTCGCCCACAGCCTGTCCTAAACTTCGCGTTAACCAGATATCCTCAGAAAGATTTCGGGCTCGCGCCCATGCGCGAGCCGCGCCATATTGTTTTCGGGCGAGCGCGCGAGCGGGGCGATTTTCGAAATGAACGACAGGCGACCGAGGGGAGCTCGGCCTTTGCGGGCTCAGGATCGGTCGGGCCGGCTCGCGCCTCGGCGACGATTTTCTGCGGCGGTTCTGACCTTTAGCTTGGCTTTCGCCCCATTCGGCGCCGGCGCCGAGTCCGCGTCGTCGGCCGAGCCGGTCTCGGCGATCGCCGCGCGAATCGAGCAGAAGAAGGACCGGGCGCGCCTCGTCTTCGAGACGACGGCAGAGGTGACGCCCACTGTCTTTCCCGTCGCCGATCCGTACCGAATCGTCGTCGATCTGCCGGAAATGGCCTTCCGGCTCGACCCCGAAATCGGCCGCCCGGCCAAGGACAAGCGCGGCGCCGACGATCTCGTCGCCTCCTTCCGCTTCGGCCATTTCGCGCCGGGACGGTCGCGAATCGTCATCGATCTCGCGCGTCCGGCCAAAATCATCCGCGCCGAGAGCGATTCGAAGCCGAAGTCTCCCCGATTCGTCGTCGAGCTCGAAGCGACCGACCCCGCGAGCTTTGCCGCAGAGGCGGCCCGAAGAGCGCCGGCCGCCGTCCCGAGAATCGCACAGAGCGCGGCCGTGGAGCCGCCTCCGCCGCCGGGAAGCAAGCCCATGCTGATCATCGACCCCGGTCATGGCGGCGTCGACGTCGGCGCGGCCGGACCGCATGGCGAGCAGGAGAAGACCATCGTCCTCGAATTCGCCCGCGTGCTGAAGGCCAAGCTCGAGGCGAGCGGCAGACTGCGCGTGGCCCTCACCCGCAATGAAGACGCCTTTATGGCGCTCGACGAGCGGGTGCGCGTCGCTCGCCAGGCAGGCGCCGAATTGTTCTTGTCGATTCATGCGGATACGCTCGGCGAGGCGAGCGTCGAAGGGGCGACGGTCTATACGGTCTCCGGCCGCGCCTCGGACGCCGAGGCGGCGAAGATCGCGGAAAAAGAGAATTTCGCCGATCGCGCCGCCGGGCTGGAGCCGAAATCGGAGGACGCCGGCGAGGTCGGCGACATTCTCTACGACCTCACCCGCCGCGAGACCCGCGCCTATAGCCGCGTCTTCGCCCGCACGCTGATCGCCTATTGGCAAACCTTCGGCCATCTCAACAAGAATCCGAGCCGTTCCGCCGGCTTCGTCGTGCTGAAGGCCTTCGATATTCCCTCGGTTCTGCTCGAGCTCGGCTATCTTTCGAGCGCGCGCGATCTCTCGCGGCTCGTCTCGCCGGAATGGCGCGAACGCGCGGCCGCGGCCACAGCGCAGGCGATCGAGCGCTATTTCGAGGAACGCCAGGACCCGGCTCGCGAGCAGGCGCAGGCCAGCGCGCCCGCGCAAGCCGTGGCCGCGACCGCGCGCCCACAATAAAACATAAAAACTGGCATAAGGAAGGGCGCGGATGCGGGGCCGATTCGGGTTTCCGTCGCGATAAAATATCTCTAAACGAGACGCCGACGGCGCGACGCGCGCCAGATTTCACGGCAATGCGTCTCCTTCGAGGATCATCCGTCATGCGTCTGCTCGTCCGGTTCTTCGGCTTCCTCTTCGCGACCGGCGCCATCGTCTTCCTGATCGCCGTGACGGCCGCCGCCGGCGTCGTCTATGTGTTCTCGAAAGACCTGCCGGACACGGCGCAATTGCGCAATTACGAGCCGCCGGTCACGACGCGCATCCACGCCAATGACGGCTCCATTCTCGCCGAATATTCGCGCGAGCGCCGGCTGTTCCTGCCGAGCTCGGCGATTCCGCCGCTCGTCAAGCAGGCCTTCATCTCGGCCGAGGACAAGAATTTCTACACGCACAACGGCGTCGATTTCGAAGGCATCGCCCGCGCCGCCTCGATCCTCGCCCAAGGCGGCCGGCACATGCAGGGCGCCTCCACCATCACCCAGCAGGTGGCCAAGAACTTCCTCGTCGGCAATGAGCGCAGCTTCGAGCGCAAGATCCGCGAGGCGCTGATCTCCTTCCGCATAGAGGCGGCCTATCCCAAGGACCGCATCCTCGAGCTCTATCTCAACGAGATCTATCTCGGCCTCGGCAATTACGGCGTCGCCGCCGCGGCGCTGAATTATTTCAACAAATCGGTCTATGAGCTGACGATACCGGAAGCCGCCTATCTCGCCGCTCTGCCCAAGGCGCCGAACAACTATCACCCCTTCCTGCATCGCGACCGCGCGCTCGAGCGCCGCAATTATGTCATCGATCGCATGGTCGCCGACGGCTTCGTCTCGCAGAAGGACGGCGACAAGGCCAAGACCGAGCCGCTCGGCGTCAATCCGCGCGTCACCTCGCCCAACACCTATGTCGCCGGCTTCTTCGCCGAGGAGGTGCGCCGCGAGCTGCTCGACAAATATGGGGACAAGAAGCTTTATGAGGGCGGCCTCTCGGTGCGCTCGACGCTCGACCCCAAGATGCAGGCCATCACGCGCAAGGCGTTGGCCGACGGCCTCGTGCGCTTCGACGAGGCGCATGGTTTCCGCGGGCCGATGCGCCATATCGACATCTCCTATGATTGGGGCCTGCCGCTCGCCGATATTCCGGCTCTGGGTGATGTGAAGCCCTGGCGTCTCGCCGTGGTGCTGGAGACGAATGACAGCTTCGCCCGCATCGGCCTGCAGCCCGGGCGCGAGAAATCCGGCGAGGTGGCGCGCGAGCGCGAGACCGGCCAGCTCGGCCAGGAAGGGATGCGCTGGGCCGGCCGCAGCATTCGCGCCGCCCTGTCGCCGGGCGACGTCATTTATGTCGAGCCGCTCTCGGGCCGGCCGGGACAGTTTCGGCTGCGCCAGATTCCGGAAATCTCCGGCGCCATGGTGGCGATGGACCCCTATACGGGCCGCGTCTTCGCCATGGTCGGCGGCTTTTCTTATGATCAATCGGAGTTCAACCGCGCGACGCAGGCGCTGCGCCAGCCGGGCTCCTCCTTCAAGCCCTTCGTCTACGCCACCGCGCTCGACAATGGCTACACGCCCTCCTCCTCCATTCTGGACGAGCCGATCACCATCGTGCAGGCCAATGGCGAGAGCTGGACGCCGGAGAATTTCGAGGGCGCTCACGGCACGGGCGCGCATCCGCTGCGCTATGGCATAGAGCACTCCAAGAATATGATGACGGTGCGCCTCGCCAAGGACGTCGGAATGCCGCTGATCGCCGAATACGCCAAACGCTTCGGCATTTATGACGAAATGCCGCTCTATCTGCCCATGGCGCTCGGCGCCGGCGAGACGACGGTGATGCGCATGGTGACCGCCTATTCCATGCTCTGCAATGGCGGCAAACGGGTGAAGGCGACGCTGATCGACCGCATTCAGGACCGCTGGGGCAAGACGATCTACCGCCATGACGAGCGCCAGTGCCTGGGCTGCGACGCCCCCAAATGGGAGAGCCAGAACGAGCCCAAGCTGATCGACAAGCGCGAGCAGGTGCTCGATCCACTCACCGCCTATCAGATCACCTCGATCATGGAAGGCGTCATCGAGCGCGGCACCGGGCAGTCGATCAAGGCCGTGGGCAAGCATCTCGCCGGCAAGACGGGCACCACCAACGAGGCCAAGGATCTGTGGTTCGTCGGCTTCTCGCCCGATCTCGCCGTCGGCGTCTATATCGGATACGACCGCCCGCGCCCCGTCGGCGAGGGCAAGAGCGCGCAGGCGGCGACCTATGCCGCGCCGATCTTCCGCGACTTCATGACGGTGGCGCTGAAGGACAAGCCCGACGTGCCCTTCCGCGTGCCTCCGGGCATCAAGCTGATCTCGGTCGATCCGCATTCGGGCCTGCGCTCCAAGGGCGCCGGCTCGATCCTCGAGGCCTTCAAGCCCGGCACTGCGCCTCCGGATTCCTACTCCCCGGCCGGCAGCGACGGCGGGCTCCAGTCTGGAGCCGCGCAGGATGTGGACAAGCAGGTGGGCAGCGGAACGGGCGGGTTGTACTGAAGCGGGGCGGGAAGCGATGTTCGGCCGATGATGACAGCGATCGATCCGATCATGAGCCGCTTCCGCGCCGCGCTCGGCGAGGCTTACGGCCCGCGGCTCGAACGAGTCGTGCTATTCGGCTCGAGGGCGCGCGGCGATGCGCGTCCCGATTCCGATTATGACGTGGCGATTTTTCTGACGGATATGGAGAGCCTCGGCCGCGAGGCGGATCGGATCGCCGAGATCGAGACAGACATTCTCTACGACACCGGGGCCGTCATCAACGCCCTGCCCCTTCCTCGCAGCAGCCTATCGCGAGCCGACCGCGCTGATGGGAGAGCTACGACGCGAAGGCGTCGATCTGTGAAAGCGGAAGCCGCCGACTTTCTCGAGAAGGCGCGCGAGGATCTGAGCGACGCCCGAAAGATCGCCGCGATCGGACTCTCCAAAGTCGCCGCTCGTTGCGCTTATTACGCCGCTTTTCACGCAGCCGAAGCCTTCATCGTCGAAGCGACCGGAAAGAGCGTGAAGACCCACTCCGGCGCGAGAGCCGAGTTCGCTCGTCTGGCGAAAGACAGCGGAGCGATCGACAAGTCGCTGCCGAAATTCCTCGCGAAAGCCTATATCTACAAGGAAATCAGCGACATCGGCGCCGGTCCCGGCGCCGATGTCACGCCCTCTGACGCAGAAGACGCGATCGTGGCGGCGACGCACTTCATCGATAGCATAGCGGCTTTGCTGGCTACAGAGTGACGCCTCTACTCCCCCGCGCTCCGCAACGCCGCCGCCGCGGCGAAGGGACACAGCGCCAGCGCGCCGAGGCTGATCGCGCATAAAATGGCGAAAGGCGCGGCGAAGGATACTGTGCCGCCCGTCGCCGCCTCCGCCGCCGAGACGCCAAAAATCAGCACCGGAATCGTCAGCGGCAGCACCAGCAGCGCCATCAGCAGGCCGCCGCGGCGCAGCGTCACCGTCGCCGCCGCGCCTATGGCGCCGATCAGCGTCAGCGCTGGCGTGCCGGCCAGAAGCGTGACCGTCACGGCGGCGAGCGCGGCCTCCTCCTGCTGGAGCATCAGGCCGAGAAAAGGCGCGGCCAGCGTCAGCGGCAGGCCGGTCGTCACCCAATGGGCGGCGCATTTCACCAGAACCGCCAGCTCGAGCGGGGCGCGGCCGAGGTGAAAGAGATCGAGCGAGCCGTCCTCGAGATCGGCCTGAAACAGCCGATCGAGGCAGAGAAGGCTCGCCAGCAGCGCCGCGATCCAGAGGATCGCCGGGCCGATGCGGGCGAGGAGATTGGGGTCCGGGCCGATGGCGAAAGGGACGATCGACACCATCACCAGAAAAAACACGACGCCCATGGTCGCCGAGCCGCCGATGCGGCGAGCGACGCGCAAATCGCGCAGGAAGAGAGCGAGAAGCGGAGAATTCACGAATTCGCTCCCAGCGCCAGCTCGCGCGCATCCTCGAGGCCGAGCGGCTCGTGAGTGGCGGCGATGATCATTCCGCCGAGCGCGCGATGCTCCGTCATCAGCCGGGCGAGCCGCACCCGCGAGGCGGCGTCGAGCGCGCTGGTCGGCTCGTCCAGCAGCCATAGCGGCCGGAAGACCACCAGCAGCCGGGCGAGCGCGATGCGGCGCTTCTGCCCGGCGGAGAGCATGGCGACCGGCGTCTCCGAAAGATGCGCGAGCCCTACGCGCTCCAGCGCCTCCGCCGGGGCGAGGCTGCGCCGATCCGGCTCCTCCCCCAGAAATTGCGCCCAGAACTCCAGATTCTCGCGGGCGGTGAGCGGCGCCTTCAGCCCATCGGCATGGGCGAGATAATGCAGCAGCGTCGCCGGCTCCTCCGCCTCCGTGGCGCCCTCGATCGCAATATGGCCGGAAAGACGCGGCAAAAGCCCCGCGAGCGCCCGCAAAAGCGTCGATTTGCCGGCGCCGTTGCGGCCGGTGACGATCAGCGCCTCCCCGCTCGCGAGCGTAAAGCCGAGTCCCGCGAGCACGCGCCGCCCGCCGCGGGCGATGGCGAGATCCTCCACCCGCAGACGTAGGGCGGAGGCGCGCTCGGCATGGGGACGGGAGGGAGGATGCGGAATGTCGGTCATCGGCAGAGCCAATAGAGCAACTCCGCCGCAGGGGAAATCCCCGCCTCTGGCCCGCCGGCATAGGAGGACTTCCCCCGCGCCACGATGCTTTCGCTGGCGCTATGGCGCCGAAGGGTGCTAAGCCTGCGGGCCGACCGCGGACGTTCCGAGGAATCGGGCGTCCTCTTCCAATGCGGCGCCGCGAGACGCGCGCGCGGCCGCAGACTCGAGGGATGACGCACTAAGTGGCGAAGCATAACAGCCTTTCGGACTACGCATCGAGACGATTTCGTTTCGCCGGCAATGCGCTCCTCCAATATCACGATCCCTTCTTCGCGCAGATCGATCGGCTTCGCGCCGATTTCGAGGCGAAGGGGACGCATTTCGTCAGCTTCGCCAATTACGATTATCTCGGCCTCGCCAATCATCCCAAGATTCTGGAGGAGGCCGATCACGAGCTGCATCGGCTCGGCGTCGGCGCGCTGGCCTCGCGCCTCGTCGGCGGCGAGCGCTCGACTCACAAGCCCTTCGAGGCCGAGATCGCCGAATTTCTCGGCATGGAGGCGGCGCTGACGCTGGTCTCCGGCTATCTCGCCAATGTGACGACCATCTCCTGGCTGCTCGGCAAGCGCGACGCTCTGTTCATCGACGAGCTCGCCCACAACAGCATCGTCGCCGGCTGCGAGGCCTCCTCGGCGGAGGTGATCAAATTCCGCCACAACGACTTCGAGCATCTGGACCATCTCCTCGCCAAGAAGCGCGAAGACTTCCGCCATGTGCTCATTGTCGTCGAGGGCATATACAGCATGGACGGCGACACCGCCGATCTGCCGCGCCTCGTGGAGCTGAAAGAGCGCCATGACGCCTGGCTGATGGTCGATGAGGCGCATTCGCTCGGCGTGCTGGGCGAGACGGGCCGCGGCCTCGCCGAGTTGCAGGGCGTCGATCCCGGCCGGCTCGATCTCGTCGTCGGCACAATGTCGAAGACGCTCGCCTCCTGCGGCGGCTTCGTCTGCGCGAAAAAGCCGGTCATCGACTGGTTCCGCTATACTCTGCCGGGCTTCGTCTATAGCGTCGGCCTGTCGCCCGTGATCCTCGCCGCCGCACGCACCGCCCTGCGGCTGATGCAGGAGGAGAGCTGGCGCGTCGGCAAGCTCGCGCGCAACGCGGAGCTCTTCCGCGACTACGCCCATGCCAATGGGCTGAGCACCGGGCCGGCGATCGGCCGCGGCGTGGTGCCGATTCTGTTCCAGGACAGCGTCGAGACCATGTGGGCCTCGCAGCATCTGCTCGGCCTCGGCTTCTATGTGCCACCGATCGTGCAGATCGGCGTGCCCAAAGACCAACCGCGTCTGCGTTTCTTCCTCTCCGCCAATCATTCCGAGGATGAGATTCGCGCCGTGCTCGACGCGCTGCGCGATCTGCCGCCGGTGGCCGCAGAGGCGCATGAATTGGTGAAAAAGGCGATGGCGGGCGCGAGCCTGTGAGGGAAATGAGGGAGTGAGCGGGGAGTAGAAAGAACGCAGGCCGCCGCTCACGACCGCCGGCTCCCCCACTCGCTCCGCTCTCCCGCGTCGATATGCCAGCTTTCGCTCGCTTCTCTAGCTCGATAGGTGTTCGCTATGGCCGGCATCGAGATTGTTCCTGTCGATAATTTTTTGCGCTTCCTGACCTTCTGCAAGCTGCCGCGTCTCATCTATAAGGGCCAGAAAGGCTTCGCGCCTTCGCTCGACGCCGAGCGCTGGAATCTCTACAGCCACAAGCTCAATCCGCATTTCAAGCATGTCGACGCGCAGGAGTTTCTGGCGCGCAAGGACGGCAAATGGGTCGGCCGCATCGGCGCGCAGGTCTATAAGCCCGAGATTCAGCCCGTCTCCACCTCGCGCTGGCAATTCGGCTCGCTCGACGCCATCGACGACATAGAGGTGGTGCGCGCGCTGACGCAGGCCGCGGAGGAATGGCTTCGCGCGCGGGGCGCGGAGACCATCGTCGGCCCCTTCTCGCCGGACATCAATGGCGAAAGCGGCATGCTGATCGACGGCTTCGAAGCGACGCCGATGTTTCTGATGCCCTGGCATCCTCCCTATCTGTCGCGGCTCGTCGAGGCGCTGGGCTATGACAAGGCGAAGGATCTGATCTCCTACCGGCATCTCTCCGCGGAGCAGGATCTCAGCAAGGAACGCCGCATCGCCGATCGCCCGGAATGGCGCAACCGCTTGAAGATTCGCCAGCTCGATCGCGATCATCTGAAGCAGGGCGAAACCGCGCTGATGTCCGATCTCTTCAACGACGCCTGGCGCGGCAATTGGGGCTATGTGCCGCTCGGCAAGGACGAGCTCGACGGCTTCGCGGACCTCATGAAATATGTGATGCCGCCGGAATTCGGCATTGTGCTCGAGTTCGACGGCGCGCCGGTCTCCTTCGCGGTCGCTCTGCCCAATCTGCACGAGATCACCGCCGACTTCGACGGCAAGCTGCTGCCCTTCAATCTGTTCAAGCTGATCTCGCGCATCCGCAAGCATAAATTCTCGACCGCGCGCCTGCTGCTGCTCGGCACGCGCAAGACGCTGCAGAACAGCGCGACGGGCGGCGCGATCCTTTTGTCGCTGATCGAGGACATGCGGCGGCGCAGCTGCGTCGACGCCAGCATCGTCGCCCTCGAGGCCGGCTGGGTGCTGGAGGACAATATGGGAATGCGCAAGCCGATCGAAATGTTCGGCGGCAAGATCGACAAGATTCACCGCGTCTATGAAAAGCGCGTGGCGGGCGCGCCGCCCGCTGCAACCGAGGCTGTGAGAGAAGAGGCGACTCCATGAATGTCATCTCGATTTCTTCGACGTCCTCCGCCGATCGCTCGCATGTCGAGCGTCGCCGCCTCATTCTCGAGGCGCATCCAGAGGTGAGGACGCTGTTCGGCAAGGACGATCTCACTTTCAAGATCACCGCGGGGATATTCGCCGGCCAGCTGCTGATCGCCGCCATTCTCGGCTGGCTCGGCCTCTCCTATTGGCCGCTGACCTTGCTGCTCGCCATTTGCGTCGGCGCATTCGCCAATCACGCGGCTTTCGTCGCTATTCACGACGCGATCCATAATTGCGTGTTCGACAACACGCTCTACAACAAGCTCACCGCCCTGCTCGCCGATCTGCCCAACGCCTTTCCGACGGCGATGGGCTTTCGCTGCTACCACATAAAGCATCACTCGCATCTGTCGGCCTATGATTACGACGCCGACATTCCGAGCCATTGGGAGGTGGAGTGGGTGGGCAACAGCACATGGCGCAAGGCGCTGTGGCTGTTCTTCTTCCCGGCGATCCAGCTGGCGCGCCTCTCGCGGCTGAAGGGCACTGTGCCGATCATGGGCCTGTGGACCTATATCAACACGGCCGTCATCCTGCTCTTCGACGTCTTCGTGCTCTGGGCCTTCGGCCCCAATGCGCTGCTCTATCTCGTGCTGTCCTTCTGGTTCTCGGTCGGCGGGCTGCATCCTCTGAGCGCGCGCTGGGTGCAGGAGCATTTCGCCTTCGGCCCCAATCAGGGCACGTTCGACTATTACGGCCCGCTCAACAAGGTCGCGCTCAACATCGGCTATCACAACGAGCATCACGACTTTCACGAGATTCCGTGGCGGCGTCTGCCGGAGCTCACCGAAATGGCGCCCGAGTTCTACAAGCCGCTCGGCGCCCATTATTCGTGGTTCGCCCTGCTCGTCACCTTTGTCTTCGACCCGCGCTATTCGCTGCAGACGCGCTCCGCCAATGTGGAGACCGCCAGCGCCGCGCAGCTCGTTCCCGTCCCGGCGGAGTAGAGTTTCCCATGACTGCCACTGAACACGAGACGCTCGACGCATCGCCGCGCCTCTTCGAGAGCGACCTTCTCGACAAATATTCGCGCGTCCATCACCTGACCCCGCCGCTCGTCTATGGGCCGATCATTCTCTGGCTCATCGCCTATGCGAGCAATTATGCGAGCGCGGGCTATACCCTCCTCGCCTTCGTCGCCGGCTATTTGGCCTGGACGCTGACCGAATATTTCGGCCATCGCTTCCTGTTCCATACGGTGTTTCCGCTGCCCTTCGGGCTCGGGCCGCGCTTCCAATTCCTCATCCACGGCGTGCATCACATCTATCCGAGCGATCCGCTGCGGCTCGTCATGCCGCCGCTGCTGTCGACGCCGATCATGCTGATCGCGCTCTCGCTCATCCGCCTCGTCTTCGGCGGCGATTTCGCCTGGCCCATGCTGGCGGGCTTCATCGCCGGCTATGTGCTCTATGACTGCGTGCATTATTGGACGCATCACGGCCAGCCCAAATCCAAGCTCGGCCATCTGGTGCGCCGGCTGCATATGCTGCACCATTTCCGTGATCCGGAGCGCGGCTTCGGCGTCCATGCGATCTGGTGGGACTATGTGTTCGGCACCAATTACGAGCAGGGCCAGACCCCGGGAAACCGGGCGGTGTGACGGGCTTATCGTCGCAGGACCTACTATGCGCCGCTTTCGGTCATAAATGAGCCGAGGCGCCGGCGCATAGGACGCATAGGCAGGCGACCGCCGCGCCTCGAGCGAGCCGAACCATGTCGAGCCTCAAAGGTCCGCCTGTGGCGAGTTCCGATCTGCCGCGCGCCGAGCATGGCCGTATCCGCGCGATCTTCGTCGCGCTCGCGCCGCGGCTCGTACGCTGGTATCGCTCCTCGCTGTCCTGGCGCCTCGCCATCGGCCTGCTCGCCGCGGCCGCGGGCGTCGTCTGGCGGCTGCTCATCGCCGGCGAGAGCGGCGGCCACACCTATGTCACTTTCTATCTCCCGGTCCTCGTCGCTTCCTTCACCGGCGGCGCGGTCTCCGGCGCGCTGACGCTGCTCATCAGCACTGCCGTCGCCGAGCTCTGGCTCGCGCCGATAGAGGGCCTCGAGGATGCGCTCGCTTTCGCCACCTTCCTCACGACCAACGGCCTCATCGTCGTCGTCGGCGAAGCCTTCCAGCGCACGCTGACCCATATCGACAACCTCGAGACGCGCCATGCGATGGAGCGGCTCGCGGCGCAGAATGCGCGGCTCGTCGAGCAGTTCGGAAATGTCGCTCTGGCGGCGCCGGGTGTTGTCTTCTCTTTCCGGCTCGATTCGGGCGGCTTCAGCTCCTGCCCCTATCTCGCCGAGAATGTGCGCACCGTCTTCGGCGTCGCGCCCGATGAGATTTCCGCCAACGCCGCGCC
Source organism: Methylosinus sp. RM1 (assembly GCF_011378635.1). Classification (NCBI taxonomy): domain Bacteria; kingdom Pseudomonadati; phylum Pseudomonadota; class Alphaproteobacteria; order Hyphomicrobiales; family Methylocystaceae; genus Methylosinus; species Methylosinus sp. RM1. The sequence continues at coordinate 52,901 of NZ_WOVC01000008.1, read as the reverse complement.
CATGCTGCGCCGCATCGACGGCGCCGACGCCGAACGAATGCGCGCCAGCTTCGCACGTTCGGCGGCGCAGATGACGCTGCTGCGCGAAGAATTCCGCTACGGCCATCCCACCAAGGGGACGATCTGGCTGGAGACGCAGGCGCAGCCGGTGCGCCAGGCGGACGGCTCCACCATCTGGCACGGCTATGCGCAGGATGTGACCGAGCGCAAGCGCGAGGAGGCGGCGCGGCTCGAGGCCGAGCGCGCATTGGAACAGCGCATCGTCGAGCTCGAGCGCGCCAATGAGCGGCTCGCCCGCTTCGCCTATGTCGCCTCGCATGATCTGCAGGAGCCGCTGCGCAAGATCGTGGCCTTTTCGCAAATGCTCGACGCGGCCGTCTCCGCCTCCGATCAGAAGGATATTTCCTATGCGAGCGAGGTAATGCGCGGCTCGGCGCTGCGCGCGCGCGAATTGGTGGAGGATCTGCTCGTCTATTCACGCATCGTCGACGCCCCGCTGAAGGTGCAGCGGCGCGAGCTGCGCGTCGAGATCCAATCGGCTCTGACCGACCTCTCCGAGCTGATCGAGGAATCGAAGGCCGATGTGACCCTCGATGCGCCGCGGGTCCAGTTCGAGGCGGACCCTCCGCAATTCGCGCGGCTCATGCATAATCTGGTCAGCAATGCGATCAAATTCCGCAGACAGGGGGAGACGCCGCGCATCGCCATCGCCGGCCATGTCGAGGACGGGCTGCTCCGCCTCTCCGTCTCGGACGACGGCGTCGGCTTCGAGGCGAAATATGCGAAAGCCATCTTCGAGCCGTTCAAGCGCCTGCACAGCAAATCGGATTATCCTGGCACCGGCATCGGTCTCGCCATTTGCAAGACGATCGCCGATCGCCACGGCTGGACGCTGACCGCGCGGTCGCAGCCGCTACAGGGCGCGAAATTCGAGGTGACGATGCGCTTGCCGAGCTGACGGCCGCGCCCTGGATTTACGAGATGCGACCGAGACCAGATCATGCATGAGCTTTTCGCGCTCGCCGCGCGCTGCCGCGCCCTAACCGGCTGGATGCGCTATCTCGGAGCGTCCAGCCTCACTTTGGCCGCGCTCGCGCTGCTGGCGCTGCTGCGCGACCGGCTGCCGCCCGGCGAGCTGCTCTTGTTTCTGCCCGCCGTTCTGCTGTCCGCCCTGTTTTTCGGCGGCGAGGCCGGCGGCTGGTCGGCGGCCTTCAGCGCCGCGCTCGCCGCCTTGTTCCTGTTCCAGGGAGAAGGCTTCGCCGTCTCCGACCCGGCGGAAGCGCTCGCGCTCGTGCTGTTCATCTGCGTCGCGCTCTTCGTCGTCTATGTGCTGCAAGAATTCTCGAACGCGATCGACCGGCGCGACGACGAGACCGCCGCCGCCCAGGCGCTGGCGACCAAGACCGAGCGATTGAGGCGGCTGTATCTACAAGAGATGGCGCATCGCGCGAAGAATGATCTGCAATTCGCCGGCTCCATGCTGCAGATCGAGGCGCGCGCGCTCGACGACGAAAGCGCGCGCGCCGCTCTGCTCGCGGCGGCGAGCCGCATCGCCGTGATGAGCCGCGTCTATGCGCTGCTCCAGCACGGCGACATGTCCGATGTGTCGATGAAGCCGCTCATCGGCGATCTCTGCGCCAATCTTCGGCTGGCGCTCGTCGGCGTGCGGCCGATCGCGCTGCGGACGGAGGTGGCCGATTGCGCGCTCGGCGTGGACGAAGCCCGCGCGGTCGCGCTGATCGTCAATGAGCTCGTCGGCAATGCGCTGAAATACGCCTTTCCCGAGGATCGCCCCGGAACGGTGCGCGTGCGCTTGAGCCGCGACGGCGACGATCTGACTTTGACGGTGGATGATGACGGCGTCGGGCCCGTCTCGGCCGAAGCGAAGGGCGCCGGCGTCGGGCAGAAGCTGGCGCGCTCGCTCGGCCAGCAGCTCGGCGGCTCGGTCACGATCGAGGCCCGTGGGACGGGCCTGCGCTGCGAGCTACGTTTTCCCGCGCCGACGGGGTGAGGCGGACGCTCACCCGGCCCGCAGCTCGATTTCCTCTATATCCTCGTCGGAGAGGCCGAAGTGATGGCCGATCTCATGCACCAGGACATGGGTGATGACCTCTTGCAGCGTGTCCTCGCCATCCGCCCAATAATCGAGGAGCGGACGGCGATAGAGCCAGATCATGTTCGGCGGCTCGCCGGTATGTCCCGTCGCATCGCGCTGGGCGAGACCCTGGCCGCGGAACAGCCCCAAGAGATCGAACTCGGTCTCGCATTCCATCTCCTCGAGGATTTCCTCGTCCGGGAAATCCTCGACATGGATCACGAGACCTTCGCAGAGCCGCGTGAAACGCGACGGCAGCGAGGCGAAAGCCGCATCGGCCAGAACCTCGAGGTCCTCGAGCGAAGGGGCGCGGAGCTGGGCGAGAGCGCTGTCGTCGAGAGGCGAGGCCATGCGAGACTTACCTCCAGCTGCGAACGTCCACGAAATGGCCGGCGATGGCCGCCGCCGCCGCCATGGCCGGCGACACGAGATGGGTGCGGCCCTTGAAGCCCTGGCGGCCCTCGAAATTGCGGTTCGAGGTGGAGGCGCAGCGCTCGCCCGGCGCAAGACGATCCGGATTCATCGCGAGGCACATGGAACAGCCCGGCTCGCGCCATTCGAAGCCGGCGGCGGTGAACACTTTGTCCAGCCCCTCCGCCTCGGCCTGCGCCTTCACGAGGCCGGAGCCCGGCACGACGATGGCGTTGACCTTGGCGTTGATCTGCTTGCCGGCGATGACCGCCGCGGCGGCGCGAAGATCCTCGATGCGGCCATTGGTGCAGGAGCCGATGAAGACGCGATCGATGGCGATGTCGATGGCCTTCTCGCCGCCCTCGAGCCCCATATACTCCAGCGCGCGGGCGATGGCCTGACGCTTGGCTGGATTGGCGACGCTGTCCGGCGTCGGCACCAGGCCGGTGATCGGCATCACATCCTCGGGCGAGGTGCCCCAGGTGAGGGTCGGCGGCAGAGCGGCGGCGTCGAGCACGATCACGCGGTCGTAATGCGCGCCCTCGTCGGAGCGCAGCGTCTCCCAATAGCGGACGGCGGCGTCGAAGGCCTCGCCCTGCGGAGCCTTGGGCCGGCCGCGGAGATATTCATAGGTCTTCTCGTCCGGCGCGACGAGGCCGGCGCGGGCGCCGCCTTCGATCGACATATTGCAGACGGTCATGCGGCCCTCGATCGAGAGATCGCGGATCGCCTCGCCCGCATATTCGATCACATGGCCGGTGCCGCCGGCGGTGCCGATCTCGCCGATGATGGCGAGAATAATGTCCTTGGCGGTCGCGCCCTCGGCCAGCTTGCCGTCGACGCGCACCAGCATATTGGCGGCCTTTTTCTGGATCAGCGTCTGCGTCGCCAGAACATGCTCGACCTCCGAGGTGCCGATGCCATGGGCGAGCGCGCCGAAGGCGCCATGGGTGGAGGTGTGGCTGTCGCCGCAGACGATCGTCGTGCCGGGCAAAGTGAAGCCCTGCTCCGGGCCGACGATATGGACGACGCCCTGACGCGAATCATGCTCATTGTAATATTCGACGCCGAATTCCGCGGCGTTGATGGCGAGCTGCTCGACCTGGGCCTTGCTCTCGGGATCGGTGATCGGCAGAGAGCGGTCGGTCGTCGGCACATTATGGTCGACGACGGCCAGGGTCTTGCCCGGCGCGCGGACCTTGCGGCCGGAGGTGCGCAGCCCCTCGAAGGCCTGCGGGCTCGTCACCTCATGAATCAAATGGCGATCGATGTAGATGAGGGACGCGCCGTCCTCCTGCTCGTGAACCACATGATCCTCCCAGATCTTGTCGTAGAGCGTGCGCGGGCGTCCTGCCATTTGTCTCGTTCCTGCTCCGAGCCGTAAAAAGAACCGTAATTCGGCCTCGACCGAACCGGGTAGGCTGTTCTACTCGCAACATGGGCGGCTTGAAAGCATGTAATCTCGCCGTCGCCCCAGCGGGAGGTCCCTTCGACGTGACGCGAATATCGACGGCGCCGCCACAGGAGCTGACGGCGGCGCTGGAGCGCCTGCTGGACGAGCGCTCGCGCCGGGCTCTGGCGGAGCGGGCGGCGCGCATTTCCGCCCTCTATCGCACCGGCGGAACGACGGCGCAGGCGATCCTCTGCGAGGACGACGCTCTCGCCTACGCCCTCTACCGGCTTCCGGCGACCTATGCGGCGACCATCCATGTTCTCGGCCGGCTGGCCGAACGGGCGCCGGATTTCTCGCCGCGGCGCATGCTGGATCTCGGCGCGGGGCTCGGGACCGCGAGCCTCGCCGCACGCGTGCTCTGGCCGCAGATCGACGAGCAAATCGACGAGAATGTGCTGCTCGACCGCAGCGAGCCCTTTCTCGCGCTCGCCCGCCGGCTCGCCGGCGAATCGCTGGCGCAGGCGCGAATCGTCGCCGGCGATCTGACCGCGCCGCCCGATCTCGGCGCGCCATTCGATCTCGTCGTCACCAGCTATGCGCTGACCGAGATCGCGGAAAGCGGCCTCGACCGCGCCGTGGACGCCGCCTGGGCGAATTGCGCCGGCGCTCTGATTCTCGTCGAGCCCGGCACGCCGCGCGATCATGCGCGGCTGATGCGGATGCGGGCGCGGCTCGTCACCGCGGGCGCACGCGTCTCCCTGCCCTGCCCGCATTCGGCCCCCTGCCCGCTGCAGCCGCCGGACTGGTGCCATTTCTCGGTGCGGCTCGCCCGCTCGCGCGACCATAAGCTGCTCAAAGGCGCCGACGCGCCCTTCGAGGACGAGAAATTCGCCTATCTGGTCGCCACGCGGCCGGAAGCCTCTATTGCGCCGGCCCCGGCTCGGATGCTGGCGCGGCCGGAGGTCCTAAAGCATGGATTAAGGATAAAGCTTTGCTCTGTGGCGGGAATCGAAGAAGTTACGGTGGCGAAGCGCGATAAAGCGGCTTACGCGCCTATAAAAAAGAAAGACTGGGGCGACGAGATCGTCCCTGGGGAAACACCGGCGAGGGAATGACATGCAGCGCCCGAGGGTCGCGCCCTATCTCACCGTCTCGCCGGCCGCCGGCGCGATCGCTTTCTACAGCGCCGCTTTCGGCGCGCAGCAAAGGGCGCTGATGCCTTCCGTCGACGGAATGCGCATCGCCCATTGCGAGCTTGCCATCAATGGCGGCTCGGTGATGCTCGCCGACGTCTTTCCAGAATTGGGCCACGCCCGCATGCCGCTGCCCGGCGAGCAGGTCACCGCCTCGGTGAGCTTGGAATACGACAAAGCGCATGAGGTGGACGAGATCGTCACCCGCGCGACCCAGCTCGGCGCCAAGGTCGAGACGCAGCCGACCAATACTTTCTGGGGCACGCGCTACGCCGCGCTGCGCGATCCCTTCGGCCACAGATGGATATTGAACGCGCCGCTCGATTCCTCGGGCGGCTGAGCTTCAGCGAGCGCCGCCGTCACGGCTCGACGAAGAAAGACCGTCGCATCGACGTCCAGGTTTCGAGCGCCAGCTCGATCTCCGACGGCGATTCGCAACAAAATTGGGCGAGCGGCGAGGCGTCGCCGACCAGAATGGACGGCACCACAGCCACGCGCGCCGGCAGCACGGCGCCGGCCACGCTGGCGGCGATGACGAAAGCCTGATCGAAAGGCCGCGCGGCCTCAATCGCCCGCGCCAGCGGCTCCGCGCCCTCGCCGGCGTCATGGAGCCCGGCGAATTTGCCGGCGAGGCCCAGCCCTTCCGCCACGGCGGCGAGGTCCTGCGTCCCCGCGGCGAAGGCGATATGGATCCAGCCCTTGGCGGCCAGCGCCTCCAACGTCTCCGCCGCGCCCTCCACGAGCCGCCAATCCGGCGCGCGACGCGCGACGACGCCCTCGAAATCCCAGAACAGGATTTTGCTCATCGATTTCTCTCGCATAGAAACGATGAAGCGATCCTGCGGCCTGCCGCCGGATCGCTCCGCCAAACTCGCAATGTCGGGAAAGGCTCCGGGAGCCTTACTCGGCCGCGGGGGCCGGCTTGTCCTTGGCCTTCGCCTTATTGTCGATGCGCTCGGCGATGCGGGCGGATTTGCCGCGACGGTCGCGCAGATAATAGAGCTTGGCGCGGCGGACCTTGCCGCGGCGGACCAGCTTGATCGAGTCGACGAGCGGCGAATGGAGGGGAAACACGCGCTCCACGCCCTCGCCATAGGAAATCTTGCGGACGGTGAAGGCCTCGTTGAGGCCGCCGCCCTGACGGGAGATCACCACGCCCTCATAGGCCTGGATGCGGGAGCGGTCGCCTTCCTTCACCTTCACATTGACGATGACGGTGTCGCCGGGGCGGAATTCCGGGATCGACTTGCCTTCGAGAAGGCGGGCCGATTGCTCGGCGTCGAGTTGCTCGATGATAGAGGGCATGAAAAAAACTCCTGCCGTTTCGCCTTGCGCCGAATGGCGTGGCGAGCGTTTCGGGACGCTGTTTTGATTTGGACGCGCCGCAATACACGAGGCGGCGCCGATTGTCGAGAGCATGAGAGACCACGTCCGCCCTCTCCTCGATGGGACAGCCGGACGGGGTGATGTTCGGGGCGCTCGGCCTCCCCCTCGAGGGCTATCGGATCACACATAGCGAAACTCTGCAGCCGTCCTGGCCGGGCTTGTCCCGGCCATCCACGCCAACGAGCTGAGAAACCGTAGGAAAGCGCCCGCCGACGACAGTTTCCTCCCGTGGCGGGCCGCCTACCGGAGCTTCGGCGTCACGCCAAACTTTCACGGCGCCTCGGCGTCCTGGCGTGGATGGCCGGGACGAGCCCGGCCAAGACGCCGCGGGGGCGAGAAGGATGTGTGCCTTCGATAGCTCCTCGAAGAGGAGGTAAAACGCCTCTTCCATCAGTTCTTCTCGTTCGGCCGACGCACGGTTGGCCCCGTCTTCGCATGGCGCGGCCGGAGCGGCGCCGAGGGCGCCTGTAGAAACGCGAGACCGAACAATGGCGCAAGACTTTCGCAGGATCGACGTCGCCGCCGCGCGCGACGTGATGAGCCGCGGCGAGACGCTCGTCCTCGACGTGCGCGACCCGCAATCCTTCGCGCGCGGCCACATAGAGGGCGCGGAGAACGCCTCCCAGGACGATATGAACTATTATCTCTTCGAGACGCCGAAGGACAAGCCGGTCATCGTCTGCTGCTATCACGGCAATTCCAGCCAGTCCTACGCCCGCATCTTCGCCGATATGGGCTTTGCCGAGGTCTATAGCCTCGACGGCGGCTATGAGGCCTGGGCGGCGGCCGAGCGGGCCTGAGGCGGGATAGTTGCGCTCGGGTTCTTGCGCTCGGGCGCCCGCATTGCCATAAGGGCCGCCGGCCTCAACCACTCGGCGCTCCTCATGACCAGCTTTCCGCAGCGCGTCTTCTCCGGCGTGCAGTCCACCGGCAATCTGCATCTCGGCAATTATCTCGGCGCGATCGTCAAATTCGTCGAGCTGCAGCAGAGCTTCGACTGCCTCTATTGCGTCGTGGATCTGCACGCCATCACCGTGCCGCAGGACCCGATCGCGCTGCGCAACAACACGCGCGAGATCGCCGCGGCCTTCATCGCCTGCGGCATCGATCCGAAGAAGAACATCGTTTTCAATCAGAGCCAGGTGGCCGAGCACGCCGAACTGGCGTGGGTGCTCAATTGCGTCGCCCGCATCGGCTGGCTGAACCGCATGACGCAGTTCAAGGACAAGGCCGGCAAGGATCGCGAGAACGCCTCCATGGGCCTGCTCGACTATCCGGTGCTGATGGCCGCCGATATTCTGCTCTATCGCGCCACCCATGTGCCGGTCGGCGAGGATCAGAAGCAGCATTTGGAGCTCGCCCGCGACATTGCGCAGAAGTTCAACAACGACTTCGCCGAATCGATCGCGCGCAACGGCTTCAACGACGCTTTCTTCCCGCTGCCGGAGCCGCTGATCTCCGGCCCGGCGACGCGCGTGATGAGCCTGCGCGACGGCACGAAGAAAATGTCGAAATCGGACGCGTCCGACTATTCGCGCATAAATCTCTCCGACGACGCCGATCAGATCGCGCAGAAGGTGCGCAAGGCCAAGACCGACCCGGACGCCCTGCCGTCGGAAGAAAAGGGCCTCGAGGGACGGCCGGAGGCGGATAATCTCGTCGGCATTTTTGCGGCGCTGTCGCAGCGCACGAAAGCCGATGTGCTCGGCGAATTCGGCGGCTCCAATTTCTCGACTTTCAAAGTCGCCCTCGTAGACCTCGCCGTGGCGAAGCTCTCGCCGATCACCGCCGAGATGCGCAAGCTGATGGCGGACGCAGCCTATATCGACGATGTGCTGCGCGACGGCTCCGCGCGGGCGCGGGAACTGGCGCGCACGAATATGGATGCGGTGAAGGATATCGTCGGCTTTCTGCGCTGACCGATCGGCTTTAGGCGAGCGGCTTCGGGCCGCCGCTCGCCCAGTCCAGCAATTGCACCGTATGGACAATGGGAATCGCCGTCCCTTGCCCGATATGAATCATGCAGCCGAGATTGCCGGCGGCGATGGCCCTCGGCGCGACCAATTCGATATTGGCCACTTTGCGCTCGCGCAGCGCGCTCGCCAACTCGCCCTGCAGGAGATTGTAAGTTCCCGCCGAGCCGCAGCAAATATGGCTCTCTGGAACGGGAACGACGTCGAAGCCGGCGCGGCGCAGCAAATCCATCGGCAGATCGGCGATCTTCTGCCCATGCTGCAATGAGCAGGCGGAATGATAAGCGACGCGCAGACGTCCGACATCGACCGATGACGCGAAATCGAGCGCGGCGATCACCTCTGTCACGTCGCGCGCCATTGCGGCGATGCGCGCGGCCTTTTCGGCCAGCGCGGGGTCATCGCGGAACATATGGCCATAATCCTTGACCGTCGTTCCGCAACCGGATATGTCGATGACGATATGATCGAGCCCGCCGCGCTCGATCTCGCGCATCCAGGCCTCGATATTGCGGCGCGCGAGCGCGTGTGAGTCCGCGCTCTTGCCGAGATGATGCGGCAGCGCGCCGCAACAGCCGGCGCCTTCCGCCACCACTATTTCCGCGCCGAGCCGCGTCAGCAGACGCGCGGTCGCCTCATGAATTTTCGCGTCGAGCACGGTCTGCGCACAGCCGCTCAGCAGCGCGACGCGCATTTTGCGCGCGCCCTGCGCAGCGACGATTTGCGAGCGATCGATCGGCGAAGGCGCGGGCAAATGCGCCGGCGCCATTGCGATCATGTCTCGCAGGCGTCGCGGCAGCAGGCCGGCGAGTGGACGCGCCAACGCCGCGGCGCGCAAGGACCGGCGGAACAGCGCCGGCCGCGTCAGCACGAATGCGAGCGTCGCGCGCAGCATGCGATCGAGGAGCGGACGCCGATAGGTCTTCTCAATATGCGCGCGCGCATGATCGACGAGATGCATGTAATGCACGCTCGACGGGCATGTGGTCATGCAGGAGAGGCAGGAGAGGCAGCGGTCGACATGGCGCACGGTCCGCTCGTCGGCGGCGCGGCCGTTCTCCAGCATCTCCTTCATGAGATAGATGCGCCCACGCGGCGAATCGAGCTCGTCGCCGGTGAGCAGATAGGTCGGGCATGTCGCCGTGCAGAAGCCGCAATGGACGCAGGCGCGCAGGATTTTCTCCGACTGCGACATGTCGGAATCGGCGAGCAGCTCGGGGGAGAAATGCGTCAGCATCGCTTAACTCTAGAACTCCGCGCGCACGCGGCCGCGCTCTAGAATGAAGCGCGGATCGAACGCCTCCTTCACGCGCCGCGTGAGCGAGGCGAGAGCGGAAGGCTGCGGATGGAACACATCCACGCGCGCGCGAATATCGGCGTCGGCGCGAATGAGCGTCGCATGGCCGCCGAGCGCATCGACGATGGCGCGTATGACCGTCGCATGAGCGTCCGCCGCCGTCTCGAGGCGCAGCCAGACGAGGCCGCCGGCCCAATCATAGACATGCGCGATGAGCGGCGCGCCGGCCCCGCGCAGCCTCTCGACGAAAGCGAAGCCGTCGGTCGGCGCGAGCGACACGCGCCATATGACGCCCTCCCCCGCGATCGGCTCGGCGTCGCGAACACGCGTCCAGAATGCGCGGCTTTCGTCTGCTTGCAGAACGTTCGTCGCGGCGCCGAAATCGGCGAGAAAGCGCGTAAGGTCGTCGCGACGCGTCGTGACGGAAATCTGAGGCCCCTCGAGCCGCAGCGCTGCCGTATCGCCCTGCGGATCATAGGCGAGGCTCGACACTTCATAAGGCGAGCCCGACGCCTTGCGCAGAGCGGCGAGGGCCTTCTCCTCGCCGAGGCCGGAGAGCAGCAAGGTCTTTTCCATCTCCGCCTTGGGCAGGACCTTCAACGTCACCTCGGTGAGCGCGGCGAGCGTGCCATAGGAGCCGGCGACGAGCTTGGAGAGATCATAGCCGGTGACATTCTTCATCACGCGGCCGCCGGATTTGACGATCTCGCCGCGGCCGGTGACGCTGCGAAAACCGAGAAGATGATCGCGCGCCGCGCCCGCCTTTATCCGTCGCGGGCCGGAAGCGTTGACGGCGATCACGCCGCCGATGGTGGCGTCGTCGCGCGCGCCGCCGAGCAGCGCCGCATGATCCATCGGCTCGAAGGACAATTGCTGATTTTGCGCATCGAGCAGCGCGACGATCTCGCGCAAGGGCGTTCCCGCGCGCGCCGTCAGCACCAGCTCTTGCGGCTCATAGAGCGTGACGCCGGAGAGCCCCACGAGCGAGAGCACATGCTCGTGCGCCACAGCGCGTCCGAGCGCGGCTTTGGAGCCATGGCCTTCGATCGACAAAGGCGCATCTCGAGCGAGCGCGGCGCGGATGGCCTCGGCGACGTCGGCTTCGTCTCTCGGCGTCAGGCGCATGTGACGTGCTTCCCGAGTCGCGCCGCGCGACTCCTTCTCCCACGAGTGGGAGAAGGATAGCGGCGGCGAGACTCAGCCCTTCTCGGGCAGGTTCAGCCTTATGTGCAATTCGCGTAGCTGCTTGGCCGTCGCCTCGGAGGGCGCACCCATCAGCAGATCTTCGGCGCGCTGATTCATCGGGAACAGCACCACCTCGCGCAAATTCTCCTCGCCCGCGAGCAGCATCACGATGCGATCGACGCCCGGCGCAACGCCGCCATGCGGCGGCGCGCCATATTGGAAGGCGCGATACATGCCGCCGAATTTCTCGATCAGCACATCCTCGCCATAGCCGGCGATCTCGAACGCCTTCTTCATAATGTCCGGGCGATGGTTTCGGATCGCGCCCGAGGACAATTCGATGCCGTTGCAGACGATGTCGTATTGATAGGCGAGAAGATCGAGCGGGTCCTTGCTCGTGAGCGCCTCCAGGCCGCCCTGCGGCATGGAGAAGGGATTGTGCGAGAAGTCGATCTTCTTGTCGTCCTCGTTGTATTCATACATCGGGAAGTCGACGATCCAGCAGAATTCGAAGACATCGGTCTTCGACAGGCCGAGCTCCGCGCCGACGCGCAGACGCGCGGCGCCGGCGAGCTTGGCGGCCTTCAGCTCCTCGCCGGCCGAGAAGAACAGCGCATCGCCGGCCTTCACGCCGCCCTTGGCGGCGAGCGCGGCCAGCGCCTCCGGCGGGATGAATTTCGCGATCGGGCCTTTGCCGATCAGCGCGCCATTCTCCTCGTCGAAGATGATGTAGCCGAGGCCCGGCGCGCCTTCCGAACGCGCCCAATCATTGAGCTTGTCGAAGAAGCTGCGCGGCTGCGCGGCGGCGCCCGGCGCCGGAATGGCGCGCACCACCTTGCCCTTGAAGGCTTTGAAGCTCACATCCTCGCGCGCGAATTCTTCACTCACATCGGCAATGACGAGCGGATTGCGCAAATCCGGCTTGTCGGAACCATATTTCAGCATGGCGTCACGGAAGGCGATCTTGGGGAAGCTCTGCGTCACCGGCTTGCCGCCGCCGAATTCCTCGAACACGCCGCGCAGCACGGGCTCGACCGAAGCGAACACGTCCTCCTGCGTCACGAAGCTCATTTCGATGTCGAGCTGGTAGAACTCGCCGGGGCTGCGGTCGGCGCGGGCGTCCTCGTCGCGGAAACAGGGCGCGATCTGGAAATAGCGATCGAAGCCCGCCACCATCAAGAGCTGCTTGAACTGCTGCGGCGCCTGCGGCAGCGCGTAGAATTTGCCGGGATGAATACGCGAAGGCACCAGAAAGTCGCGCGCGCCCTCGGGCGAGGAGGCGGTGAGGATCGGCGTCTGGAACTCGAAAAAGCCCTGGGACTTCATGCGCTGGCGCAGCGAATCGATCACTTGGCCACGCAGCATGATATTGGCGTGCAGCTTCTCGCGGCGTAGGTCCAGGAAGCGGTATTTGAGCCGCGTCTCCTCGGGATAGGGAAGGTCGCCGAACACCGGCAGCGGCAGCTCGGCGGCGGGGCCGAGCACCTCGATCTCGGTGACATAGACCTCGACGAGGCCGGTCGGCATATCGGGATTTTCTGTGCCGGCGGGGCGCTTGCGCACCTCGCCATCGAGGCGCGCGACCCATTCGGAGCGCAGCTTCTCCGCGGCCTTGAAGGCCGGCGAATCGGGATCCACCACGCATTGCGTGAGGCCGTAATGGTCGCGCAGATCGATGAACAGCACGCCGCCATGGTCACGAATGCGGTGGCACCAGCCGGAGAGCCGGATTTTCTCGCCGGCATGGGCCTCGCGCGGCTCTCCACAATTATGCGAACGATAGCGATGCATTTTGCGTGTCTTTTGTCTCGTAGGGAGGGATGTTTCTAGCCGCGGAGAAGCGCAGGGGGAAGGGGCGGTGTCAAGCGGCGGGGCGGCTCGTGTCTCGATCGGGTGAAGGAGCGAATCCCCGACCCTCGTCCTGAGGAGCCGCCGCAGGCGGCGTCTCAAAGGACGGTCGCGAGCCGAATTCATGGGTTTCTCGCTGCGGCCGTCCTTCGAGACGCCCGCTTCGCGAGCTCCTCAGGACGAGGGGTTGGGAACTTCGTCCTTCGCCTATAGGGTCTGACCTTGGTGTCTTTCATCGTGAAATTCGAACCGCGAAGACACGAAGAGGCGCCCCGCCGCCGAAATTCGGCGTGGGAGGATGGGAGGTCCGGGACGCAGCGGCTCCGTTCGGCCGTTGCGTAAAAGGAAATGCGCATCGAAGCCGGAAAGCATCCCGGACCACGGCCGCCTTTTCTGTTCGCCGCCTGCGGGCTCAGGGTTGTTTTCCCCTTTCGGGTAGTCTATCCCCGCGCGAGCCTCGGAAATTCGGCCGACTTTCGCATGTGTTCCCACATGCCTCCGCACGAAGGAGAAGCCGTGCCGGCGGCGTGGCGTCGCTCGAGACGAGAGAGGGTCTACCCCCGCCCTTACGAACCGCGCCCCCGCCGACGCCGCCTACCCTTCAAGGCGACGCCCCACCGGCGGGGGCAGGGAGGAATATCGGAATTTAATCCGCAGGCATCAAGGGTGGGGAAGCGGAGGGTTTCGAAAAAGCGTTGAAATTTTCGGAGCAGATGGCTTGTGGATAAGTTTTGAGTTTTGACAAACGGGGCGCAGCTTTTGTTGCAATCCATCCTCAATACGATAGTCTAGACATCGCTTCGGCATCATAGCCGACGTTTCGCGTATCCGTACCGTATGTTCCTGCGTAACGGGATCGAGAATCCGCAAGGTTGTCTACGACAACTTTTGCCATCTCGGTTTGGATGAAACGTCGAGAGGCCGTCGTGGACCAACGTTTCCGCTTGATCTTCTTTTCAGTGATGACTCTCACGGTATTGTGTGGGCTTGTGGCTGCGGCGCTTGCGCTGCTTGCGCCATTGCCAAATACACCACTTGTCGAGCGGCTATTTTCTACATTACTGCAAACCTTCACTCTAGGCGTAGGCGCCATCTTCGCGCTGCTTAGCGTAAATAAGTAAATTGCGTACCTTTATATAAAGGTCATATCCATCGGTTTATTATGTCCACCAATATGACACCCCTCAGCGAGTATCGTCCTCTCCCCGGGTAAACCGCAGCGCCGCGAACAGCGGCCCACCAACCGCAAGCTGCGGCACCACCATCCAGCCAGAATTCCGACCTTCAGTTTAGCCGCGCTCATCTCAATTTTGGCTTCGAGCCGGTCGATGTCGGATTTCGCGGCGACGCCGTCACGCAGAGCGACGTCCAGCGCCTCGGCGTGAGTGCGCGCCTCGTCGATGCTGGCATTTCCGTAGCAAATCGACATAGGCGAAACTGTCGAAACAAATGCCGCGGCAATCACGTCTTCGGCCACTCGAACGGGTTCAGCGTCGGCGCCCGCAGCGCTTCGAAATCCCGCATATTGCGCGTGACGACGGTCAGCCCGTGGACGATCGCCGTGGCGGCGATCATCGCATCCTCGATCAGCCGATCCGGCTTTCGGTGCATGAGACGCGCCCATTGCCGAAAGGCGGGCGCGTCCATGGCGAGCACATTGTAGGTCGCCGCGACCTGCTCCAGCCAGGCTTCGATCGCAGCCGCGCGTTCGGCGTCGCGCGCGCGCGTGATCTCGATCCCCGCCTGAATCTCGCCGATCGTCACGGCCGACAAATAAAGCTCATGGTCGGCGACGCTCTCGAGCCAGGCGAGGACGCCGCCATGCGGCCGCGCGCGCCGCAATTCCGAGACGACATTCGTGTCCAAGAGATACATTAATCGACGCCGCGGGGCGGCCGACGACGCCGGGCGCCCCGCTCCGGCAAATCCAGATCGCCGCGCGCCGAGTCGGACAGGAGCAGGGCCTTCAATGTCGGCGGCGCGGATTGACGAAGCCTGCGCCATTCGCCGATCGGGACCAGAACAGCGGCCTCCGCGCCGCGCCGCGTGACCATCTGCGGACCCTCGTGGAGACACGCGTCCAACAGCTCGCTGAATCGCGCCTTGGCGTCCTGGACAGCCCAGCTCTTCATGATGCGCCCTCTGCTGACCAGTCAGATAACTAGTCATTTTGTCGCATCGGCGCAAGCGACGAGCGAAGCGAAGGCGGCGCAGACGGTTTCCTCGCCCTCCGAGACGCCGGCTTCGCCGGCTCTTCAGGATGAGGAACAATTTCCCAATCGCTCGGGTGCTGGACGCCGAATCTCGCCTCGGGCTATCACCGCTCCACTGAAACGCGCCCGCCCCGCCCACCAAAGAGCCCCCATGATCCCCTGGACCCTCCTCGATACGGCTACCGTGCCCGGCGGCGAGGGCGCGCTGCGGCTCCGGCGGCGGGGCGCGGAATTTTCCATCCGGCTCGGCACGGTCGAGCTGATGAACAGCCGCATCAGCGGCTCGGAGGAGGCGCTGGCGACGCTCGCCTGCGCGAAAATCGCTGGGAAGACGCAGCCGCGCATCCTCATCGGCGGTCTCGGCATGGGCTTTACCTTGCGCGCCGCGCTGGGCGCGCTCGGGGCGAAGGCGCAGATCGTCGTCGCCGAGCTCGTGCCGGCCGTCGTCGCCTGGGCGCGAGGGCCGATGGCGGAGCTGTTCGGCGACAGCCTGACCGACGAGCGCGTGCGCATAGAGGTGGAAGATGTCGGGCGAGTGATCCGCTCCGGCCGCGGTAGCTATGACGCCATTCTCCTCGACGTCGACAATGGCCCCGAGGGCCTCACGCGCGACTCCAATGGCGGGCTCTATGGCGTCGAAGGATTGCGGGCGGCGCGCGCCGCGTTGCGCCCCGGCGGCGTGCTGGCCGTGTGGTCCTGCGCTCCGGATCGTGATTTTGCCGCACGGCTGCGCAGGACCGGCTTCCACATGGAGGAGGTGAGGACGCGCGCCAGAGGCCGAGACGGCGGCGCACGGCATGTGATCTGGCTCGCCACGCGCGCCGATTCGCCGCCGCGGCGTCCTGAGGCGGAAGCGTGACGCGCAATTCGGCGGAGGCCGAGCCTTTTTTCTGGTGGGAAGGCGAGATTTTGGTGGTCAATATTCTGGGGCGGCCGGCCGCCAGTCGCGACGCCATCGGCAAGCCCAGGGGCCATCAGCTCGAGGTCAGCGTGACCACGGCGCCGCGCCGAGGCCGGGCGACCGATCACATGGTGCGCTTTCTCGCCGGCGAGTTCGGCGTCGCGCCATCGGCGATCGAGGTGGTGTTCGGCCGCATGAATGTCAACAAGCAATTGCGAATCACGGCGCCGCAGAAGCTCCCGAGGCCGTTTCGCCGTTCGTGAGCGCGACGACGCGCATTCATCTGGGCGGAGCGGGCGGCCGCCCCCTTCCCCTTGCACGGATTCTCGTCTAACACACGGCCGACCGCCGGGCCGGGCCTCCCGCCCCACCGGGTCTCGTCTCACGGAGGGCGCGCTGGACCTTGGAAAGGCTGCAGCGCGGCCTTTTTTTGTGCGCGCCGGCGCCGCGATAGACGACAAGACGCGCGCTCTC
This sequence comes from Methylosinus sp. RM1, assembly GCF_011378635.1. NCBI lineage: Bacteria > Pseudomonadati > Pseudomonadota > Alphaproteobacteria > Hyphomicrobiales > Methylocystaceae > Methylosinus > Methylosinus sp. RM1. Next base: position 36,532 of record NZ_WOVC01000008.1, on the reverse strand, counting down.
CCCCATTCTGGGGAGCGTCCCGCGACGAAAGGATGACAGACGGACCGACATGCCGAAGCGAACAGACATCTCGACCATTCTGATCATCGGCGCCGGCCCCATCGTCATCGGCCAGGCCTGCGAATTCGACTATTCCGGCACTCAGGCCTGCAAGGCCCTACGCGCCGAGGGCTATCGAATCGTCCTCGTCAATTCCAATCCCGCGACGATCATGACCGATCCCGACATGGCGGATCGGACCTATGTCGAGCCGATAACGCCCGAGATCGTCGCCAAGATCATCGAGAAGGAGCGTTACGCCGCGCCCGGCGGCTTCGCGCTGCTGCCCACCATGGGCGGCCAGACGGCCCTCAATTGCGCGCTCTCGCTCGAGCGCATGGGCGTTCTGGCGAAATTCGACGTCGAGATGATCGGCGCCAACGCCCAGGCCATAGACAAGGCCGAGGATCGCGAATTGTTCCGCGAGGCCATGACCAAGATCGGCCTCTCGACGCCGCGCTCGCGCCTCGCCAACGCCACCGACGTCAAGACCTCCGACAAGGCCAAGCGCAACGCCGATATCGCCGAGATCGAGGCCTCTGCCCTCTCCGCCGAGGAGAAGCAGAAGGCGATCGCCGATATCCGCCGCCGCTGGGAGGCGGACGAGCCGGAGCGCAAGCGGCGCTACATCTCCAAGGGCCTGACCGAGGCGCTGGAGGCGCTGGAGGATATCGGCCTGCCGGCGATCATCCGCCCCTCCTTCACCCTCGCCGGCACGGGCGGCGGCATCGCCTATAACAAGGCCGAGTTCATCGACATCATCGAGCGGGGCTTGGACGCCTCGCCGACCACCGAAGTGCTCATCGAAGAGAGCGTCATCGGCTGGAAAGAGTATGAGATGGAGGTCGTCCGCGACAGAGCGGACAATTGCATCATCGTCTGCTCGATCGAAAATATCGATCCCATGGGCGTGCATACGGGCGATTCGATCACCGTCGCCCCTGCCCTGACGCTGACCGACAAAGAATATCAGATCATGCGCGACGCCTCGCTCGCCGTGCTGCGCGAGATCGGCGTCGAGACCGGCGGATCGAATGTGCAATTCGCCGTCGATCCGGCCACCGGGCGCATGATCGTCATCGAGATGAATCCGCGCGTGTCGCGCTCCTCGGCGCTGGCGTCGAAGGCGACAGGATTCCCCATCGCCAAGGTCGCCGCCAAGCTCGCCGTCGGCTACACGCTGGACGAGATCGCCAACGACATCACAGGCGGCGCGACGCCCGCCTCCTTCGAGCCGACGATCGATTATGTCGTCACCAAGATTCCGCGCTTCGCTTTCGAGAAATTCCCCGGCGCCGAGCCCATTCTGACGACGGCGATGAAATCCGTCGGCGAGGTCATGGCGATCGGGCGCAATTTCGCCGAATCGCTGCAAAAGGCGCTGCGCTCGCTGGAGACCGGACTCTCCGGCCTCGACGAGATCGAGATCGACGGAATGGGCCGCGGCGACGATATGAACGTCCTGCGCGCCGCGCTCGGCACGCCGACGCCGGATCGGCTGCTCGTCGTCGGCCAGGCGCTGCGGCTCGGCATGGATCCGCAGGAGATTCACGAGGCCTGCAAGATCGATCCCTGGTTCATCGCGCGTCTGCAGGAGATCGTCGCGCTGGAGGCGCGGGTGCGCGCCTTCGGCCTGCCGAAGGACGCCGATAATTTCCGCGCCTTGAAATTCGCCGGCTTCTCCGACGCGCGCCTCGCCACGCTCACCGGCGCCGGCGAGAAAGAGGTGCGCGCGGCGCGGCGGGCGCTCGGCGTGCGGCCGGTCTATAAGCGCATCGACACTTGCGCGGCGGAATTCGCCTCGCCCACCGCCTATATGTATTCGACCTATGAGACGCCCTTCCTCGGCGCGCCGGCGAATGAGGCGCGGCCGTCGAATCGGCGTAAGGTCGTCATTCTCGGCGGCGGCCCGAATCGCATCGGCCAGGGCATAGAATTCGACTATTGCTGCTGCCACGCCTGCTTCGCGCTCGCCGACGCGGGCTACGAAACCATCATGATCAATTGCAATCCCGAGACTGTGTCGACGGATTACGACACCTCCGATCGTCTCTACTTCGAGCCGCTGACCGCAGAGGATGTGGAGGAGATTTTGGACATCGAGCGCAGCAATGGGACATTGCATGGCGTCATCGTCCAATATGGCGGCCAGACGCCCTTGAAGCTCGCCCATGCGCTGAGCTCGGCGGGCCTGCCCATTCTCGGCACGCCGGTCGATTCGATCGACCTCGCCGAGGATCGCGACCGTTTCAAGCGCCTGCTCGACAAGCTCGGATTGAAGCAGCCGAAAAACGGCATCGCCTATTCGGTGGAGCAGTCGCGGCTCGTGGCCGGCGAGCTCGGCTTGCCGCTGGTGGTGCGACCCTCCTATGTGCTGGGCGGGCGGGCCATGGCGATCATCCGCGACCAGAACACGCTCGATGATTATCTGCTGGGCACGCTGCCGAGCCTCGTGCCCTCCGATGTGAAGGCGCGCTATCCCAATGACAAGACCGGGCAGATCAACACGGTTCTCGGCAAGAATCCGCTGCTCTTCGACCGCTATCTCACCGACGCCATAGAGGTGGACGTCGACTGTCTCGCCGATGGCGAGGAGGCGGCCATCGCCGGCGTGATGGAGCATATCGAGGAGGCCGGCATTCATTCCGGCGATTCGGCCTGCTCGCTGCCGCCGCGCTCGCTGTCGGCGGAGATGGTGGCCGAGCTCGAGCGGCAGACGATCCAGCTCGCCAAGGCGCTCGGCGTCATCGGGCTGATGAACGTCCAATATGCGCTGAAGGACGGCGAAATCTTCGTTCTGGAGGTCAATCCGCGCGCCTCGCGCACCGTGCCCTTCGTCGCCAAGGTGGTCGGCGCGCCCATCGCCAAGATCGCGGCGCGGATCATGGCCGGGGAGAAGCTCTCGGCCTTCACTCTGCCCACCCGCGCGCCGAATCACGTCGGCGTGAAGGAATCGGTCTTCCCCTTCGCGCGCTTCCCCGGCGTCGACACCGTGCTCGGGCCGGAAATGCGCTCGACAGGCGAGGTCATCGGCCTCGATCGCAGCTTCGAGGCCGCCTTCGCCAAGAGCCAGCTCGGCGGCGGCACCAAGGTGCCGCGGCAGGGAACGGTCTTCGTCTCGGTGCGCGACGCCGACAAGCCGCGTGTCATACCGGCGGTCCAGCAGCTGGTGAGCCTCGGCTTCACCGTGGTGGCGACCGGGGGAACCGCCCGCTATCTGCAGGAGCAGGGCGTGCCGGCGCAAAAGCTGAACAAAGTGTCGGAAGGGCGCCCGCATATCGTCGACGCCATCAAGAACGGCTCCGTTCAGCTGGTGTTCAACACGACCGAAGGCGCCCAGGCGCTGGCGGATTCTCGTTCCTTGCGCCAAGCTGCGCTATTGCATAAAGTCCCCTATTATACGACTCTGGCCGGCGCCATAGCGGCGGTCCAGAGCATCAGGGCCTATGTATCGGGAGATCTCGAAGTCCGCGCCCTTCAGGACTATTTCGCGCCGGATGCGTGATCCCGCGCGCGCGAATATCAAGTGAAGGCCGCCGCATCCGCGGCTCGTTCATGTCGAAGGAAGTCCGACCGTCCGCCGCAGCTGTCGCTGGTCCGGGGGCGCGGGAATTTTTTGACCGGGTCAGGACCATCCAGGAGCGAAAGAGCAAGAGACATGGTGGACAAGGTGCCCATGACCGCCGCCGGCTACGCCACTCTCGACGAGGAGCTGCGTCAGCGCCAGCAGATCGAACGTCCGCGCATCATCCAGGCGATCGCCGAAGCGCGCGCCCATGGCGATCTCTCGGAAAACGCTGAATATCACGCCGCGAAAGAGGCCCAATCGCTGAACGAGGGCCGCATCGCCGAGCTCGAGGACAAGCTCTCTCGCGCTGAGGTCATAGACGTATCCAAGCTCACCGGCAATACGGTGAAATTCGGCGCGACGGTCACCGTCGTCGACGAGGACACCGAGGAGGAGAAGGCCTATCAGATCGTCGGCGAGCCCGAGGCCGATGTGAAGAACGGCCGCGTCTCCATCGCCTCCCCCATCGCCCGCGCGCTGATCGGCAAAAAGGCCGGCGACACCGTCGAGGTGAAGACGCCGGGCGGCGGCAAGAGCTATGAGATTTTGAAGGTCGCTTTCGTCTGAGCGAAGACCAGCGCGCTCCCCTTCTCCCACTCGTGGGAGAAGGTGGCCCTCGCGTCAGCGAGGGTCGGATGAGGGCGCCTCCCGCAGGCCAATATCTCGATCAACGGCACGGCCCCTCATCCGACCCGGCCATTAGCCCGGCGCTTGCGACGGGCGTCCTATCGGACACCCTATGGCCGGGCCACCTTCTCCCGCGCGCTGGAGAAGGGAGAGCGGGAATAGCCTGGGTCCTCTCCGACGCCCGCGTCGGCCACGAAATCCAGAGCCTCGGCATAGCGGACGCCCTCGGCCTCTCCCCCCGCCTCATTCGCCTCGCCCCACGTGGCCTCATCGCCGCGCTCGCGCCCTTCGGCCCGATCGACCCGCGCGAGGCGAGGCTCCTCGCCCCGCCCTATCCCGATCTCGTCATCGCCTGTGGGCGGCGGACGATTCCCTATCTACGCCATGTGAAGCGCGCCTCGGGCGGCGCGGTCTTCACCGTCTATGTGAACCGGCCGGCCAGCGGGCTCGGGACGGCGGATGTCATCGTCGCGCCGCGCCATGACCGGCTCGCGGGGAAAAATGTCATCGCCCCGCTCGCGCCGGCGAATCGGCTGACGCCGCAGCGACTCGCCGAAGCGCGCGCGGCGCTCGATCCTCGGGTCGCGGCGTTGCCGGAGCCGAGAGTGGGGCTGTTGATCGGCGGGGATAGCCGGCATTTTCGGTTTTCGCAGCGGGATGCGGAGAGGCTTCTCGCCGCCGTCGGCGCCATGCTGGACCAGGGGTGGAGCGTCGCCGCGACCGTCTCGCGGCGCACGCCCGCGGGGCTGGTCGAAGCGTTGCGCGAGCGGCTCGCGAGCCGTCATCCGCCGCTCGCTGACGCGAGGGGCGCCTTCTCCCGCGCGCGGGAGAAGGAAGCGCGCGCCTTTCTTTGGGCGGGGGATGGCGACAATCCCTATCTCTCCACACTCGCCGGCTCGCAGGCGCTGCTGGTGACAGCCGATAGCGTCAATATGGTCGCCGAGGCGGCGGCGACCGGCGCGCCGGTCCATGTCTTCGAGCCGGAAGGCGGCGCGGCCAAGATCGCCGCCTTTCTCGATGCGCTCGAGCAGCGCGGCGCTCTGCGCCGCTGGCGCGGCCGGCTCGAACATTGGCGATACGAGCCGCTGAACGAGACGCCGGCCATCGCCGAAGAGATCGCTCGCCGCTACGCCGACTTCCGTGGGGCGGCCCCCGTATTGCTTCATGGCTCGCGCGCTTCGTAATGAATTCGCGAGTCGCACGAAGATCAGGAGCGGTTGCGGCGCAACGCATAATGGCTAGATTGCGCCCATCCGAACGCGCCGCGCCGTCCGCGCGGAGACATTCGCAAAGAGCCTCTTCATGTCCGCAGACGATAAAGGCCGCCTGCACGCCCGCGTCATCGTGCTGGGGTCCGGCCCCGCCGGCTATACGGCGGCGATCTACACCGCGCGCGCCATGCTCGAGCCCGTGGTCATCGCCGGCTTCGATCAGGGCGGCCAGCTCATGATCACCACAGATGTGGAGAATTACCCCGGCTTCGCCGAGCCGATCCAAGGCCCCTGGCTGATGGATCAGATGCGCGCCCAGGCCGAGCATGTCGGCGCCAAGCTCGTCTCCGACCATATCGTCGAGGCGCGGCTGGACAAGCGGCCCTTCGAGCTATTGGGCGATTCGGGCACGCTCTATACGGCGGACGCGCTCATCATCGCGACCGGCGCCAAGGCCAAATGGCTCGGCCTTCCGAGCGAGGAGACGTTCAAGGGCTATGGCGTCTCCGCCTGCGCCACTTGCGACGGCTTTTTCTTCCGCGGCAAAAAGGTGCTGGTCGTCGGCGGCGGCAATACGGCCGTCGAGGAGGCGCTCTATCTTTCGCAGATCGCCGCCGAGGTGACGGTTGTGCATCGCCGCGACGCCTTCCGCGCCGAGCGCGTGCTGCAGGAGCGGCTCGCCGCGCGGCCGAATGTCAAAATCCTCTTCGATCACGCCATCGACGAGATATTGGGCGGCAGCGCGCCGCCTTCTGTCACGCAGACGCGCGTGAAGAACGTGAAGACCGGCGCGACGCAGACTCTGGATGTGGACGGCGTCTTCATCGCCATCGGCCATCAGCCGGCCTCGGAGCTGTTCGTCGGCCAGCTGGAGCTGAAGCCCTCCGGCTATATCGCCGTGCAGCCGGGCACGACCAACACCAATATTCCGGGCGTGTTCGCGGCCGGCGATGTGGCGGACGAGACCTATCGCCAGGCGGTGACGGCGGCCGGCCTCGGCTGCATGGCGGCGCTGGATGTGGAGCGATATCTGTTGGAGACGCCCACCCATGCGAGCGACGCGCTCGCCTCCGAGGAGCCTTTGTAACAGCAGCCCCCGTCCCCACCCTCCCCTTCAGGGGGAGGGTCGCGCCGCAGGCGCGGGGTGGGGTCCGCGCGACAAAGATTCGGGGAACACCCCACCCCGGCCTGCTGCGCAGGCCGACCCTCCCCCTCGAGGGGAGGGTGAGCAGGACGGCCGGCGATGCGCGACGAGGACAGGCTTCGACGATTTCGCCTCGGAACGGCGCGTCGCCTGCGCGAGAACGCGACAAGCGCAGAGCAAAAGCTCTGGCGTGAGCTGGATCGCGTGCCGCTGCTGAGGACGCATTTTCGAAGACAGGCGCCGATCGGTCCTTACGTCGTCGATTTTGTCTGCTTGCGCGAAAAGCTCGTGATCGAGGTCGATGGCCCGTCGCATACGGAACCCGGGGCGTCGCAGCGAGACGCCGAGCGGACGCTCTGGCTCGAACGGGAGGGTTATCGCGTTCTCCGTTTTTGGAACCAGGAAGTGTACGAGAATGTCGATGGCGTTCTCGACACGATCTATGCGGCGCTGTACGGCTCTCTCGCAGCGGAGGCTGGCGCGCCACCGCCGCCGGCCCCACCTTTGAGTGAAGAGCTCTGAGACTCCCGATGGTCATCTCTGAGATTTCGCAGAGCCCGAATCCCCACCCTCCCCTTCAGGGGGAGGGTCGCGCCAAAGGCGCGGGGTGGGGTCCGCGCGATAGAGACTCGGGAGCACCCCACCCCGTCCTGCTTCGCAGGCCGACCCTCCCCCTGAAGGGGAGGGTGGAAAAACGCCTCGTCTCCGCACGCACGAGAAACAGATAATCGATGCCCGACCTTCTCCTCGAACTCTTCAGCGAAGAAATCCCCGCCCGAATGCAGCGTCAGGCGGCCGATGATCTGCAGCGGCTGGTCTGCGGCGCGCTCGCAGAAAAGGGGCTGACCTATGAGGGCGCGGCCGCCCATGCGACGCCGCGCCGGCTGGCGCTGCATATCGCCGGCCTGCCCGGCCGTCAGCCGGATACGCGCGAGGAGAAGAAGGGTCCGCGCGTCGGCGCGCCCGACGCCGCCATTCAGGGCTTTCTGAAGAGCGCCGGCCTCGCGTCGATCGATGAGGCCAGAATCGAGAAAGACGCCAAAAAGGGTGAGTTCTATGTCGCCGTCATCGAGCGCGCCGGGCGCGAGACGATAGAGGTGCTGGCGGATCTGCTGCCGGGCATTGTGAAGAGCTTTCCCTGGCCGAAATCCATGCGCTGGGGCAAGGCCTCGACGCGGCTCGATGCGCTGCGCTGGGTGCGGCCGCTGCAATCCATCCTCGCCACTTTCGGCACGGAGATGGAGACGCCGGATGTGGTGCGCTTCTCTGTCGATGGAATCGAGAGCGGCGATCTCTCCCACGGCCATCGCTTTATGGCGCCGGCGTCTTTCGCGGTGAAGCGCTTCGACGATTACGCTCCCGCGCTGGAGAAGGCGAAGGTCGTGCTCGACGCAGCGCGCCGGCGCGACATCGTGCTGCACGATGCGCGCAATCTCGCTATGGCTCTGGGGCTGGAGCTGGTCGAGGACGCCGCGCTGCTCGAGGAGGTCGCCGGCCTCGTCGAATGGCCGGTGACGCTGATGGGCGCTTTCGACGAGAGCTTTCTCTCCATTCCGCCGGAGGTCATTCGCGCGACCATTCGCGTCAATCAGAAATGCTTCGTGCTGAAGCGCCATGACGGCGGCCTCGCCAATCGCTTCATCCTCGTCTCGAACATTGAGGCGAGCGATGGCGGCGAGACGATCATCGGCGGCAATCAGCGCGTCATCGCCGCGCGTCTGTCGGACGCCAAATTCTTCTACGAGACCGATCTGAAGACGAAGCTCGGCGAGCGTCTGCCCAAGCTCGACACTATCGTGTTTCATGAAAAGCTCGGCACGCAGGGCGAGCGCGTGAAGCGCATAGCGGCGCTCGCGCGCGAGCTCGCGCCCATCGTCGGCGCCGATGCGGACAAGGCCGCGCGGGCGGCGACGCTCGCCAAGGCAGATCTCGTCACCGAAATGGTCGGTGAGTTCCCCGAGCTTCAGGGACTCATGGGCCGCTATTACGCGGCGGCGCAGGGCGAGGACGCAGAGGTCGCCGCGGCGCTCGAGGAGCATTACAAGCCGCAGGGGCCGGCAGACCGCATTCCGACGAGCCCGGTGTCCATCGCCGTGGCGCTGGCCGACAAGCTCGACACGCTGGTCGGCTTTTGGGCGATCGACGAGAAGCCGACCGGGAGCAAGGACCCTTATGCGCTACGCCGCGCGGCGCTGGGCGTCATCCGCCTCGCGCTCGAGAATGAGCTGCGGTTGCCATTGCGCGAAGCCTTCGCCGCCGCGCAATGGCCTGTCTGGCTCGCGGCGCGCACGCCGCTGCGCGAGCTGGTGACGAGCGAGGTCAATCGCGTCGCCTCGGACCTCTCGCCCAATGGAGCCGCGACTCTCTCGGCCGACGCCGAAGCGCATCTGCGCCGCGACATAGAGAAGCAGCTTCACGCCGTCGGCAGAGAGCCGGGCGCCGAGGCGCCCTCGCCTGCCGCCGAGATTTTCTTGCGCGAGACGCTGCCGCCTCTCCTGGCCGCCAATGCGGCCGATCTCCTCGCCTTCTTCATCGACCGCCTGAAGGTCTACCTTCGCGATCGCGGCGCACGATATGACCTCATCGATGCGGCGCTCGGGGCCTCGGCCTCGGCGCAGTCTCGAGAAGGGAGCGCGCAAATGCCGGACGATCTGCTCACCATCACGCGCAAGGTGGAGGCTCTGGGGAAATTCCTCGACACCGACGACGGCAAGAATCTGCTCGCCGGCTTTCGCCGCGCCGCCAATATTCTCAAGATCGAGGAGAAGAAGGACGGCGCCGGCGCCTATGAGGAGCCGCATCATCCCAATCTGCGCATGGAGCAGCCCGAGCATAAGCTCGCCGCCGCCATCAAACGCGCGCGGGAGGAGACGTCGGAACGGCTCGACAAGGAGAATTTCGAGAGCGCCATGCAGGCGCTGTCGAAGCTGCGAGAGCCGGTCGATGATTTCTTCGAGGCGGTGACGGTGAATTGCGACGATCCGAAAGTGCGCCTCAACCGTCTGCGCTTGCTGGCCGAACTGCGCGAAGCCATGTTGCAAGTGGCGGATTTCTCGAAGGTGGCGTGAGCCGCCGACAGCGAGCGAAGCGACGACGCTTCGCTCGCAATGGCGCGCCATCCTGCGATGAAGCACGATTTCGAACGACTCCAGACACGTTAACTCTGCTTGAACGAGATCGAGGTAAATTACGTATAACTGTGAAAGCGGGAACAAATAGGATACGTTTTCAAATGCGGTTCACCTCGATCGGCGCCGGCCTCGCGCTCAGACAGTTCCTTTTTCTGGCTCTGCTGCTGATCATGGGCGCGACCGCCTATGTGTCGGTCGCCAATGTCCGCGATCTGACCGCCGCCGCGGCGGACCCCGCCAATGCGGCGCAGGCGGCGCAATTCGCCGTCACCGCGAATCAGGCGGCGGCGACGCTCTCTCTCGAGCTGCTGCTCGGCACACTGGCGGCCGCTTTTCTGGTGGTGGGGGTCTCGATCCCGACCATTCATCGCACCGTCGCCGCGCCGATCAAGACGATCGCGCGGCAAATGGCCGATCTCGCGGCCGGCGACACGACGATCGTGGTGCGGGGCGCCGAGCGCGGCGATGAGATCGGCGCGATTTCCAAGGCGCTGATCGTGCTGCGCGACGCGATGCGCGCCAACAACGAGATGGCCGCAGAAATCCGCGCCCGCGACGACCGCGAGGAGCGGCTGCGCCGCGAGGCCGCCATTCGCGATCAGGTCGAGCATTATTCGCATGACCTTTCGGCGACGACCGCGGCGCTCGGCGAGCTGACCAAGAAAATGGCCGGCGCATCGGAGGAGATGATCGTGCAGGAGCGTCGCGCCCGCGAGGATACGGATTTCGCCCGCACCGCCTCTCTGCAGGCGGCCGCCGACGTCGCCTCCGTCGCCACCGCCTCGGAGCAATTGCTGGAGGCGATCGGCGAGATCAGCCGCCAGGCGGTGGAATCGACCACTGTGGTGCGCCAGGCCGTGCAGGAGACCAACGGCTCCAGCGCCGAGATGCTGCGGCTCTCGGCCGCCGCCAATCGCGTTGGCGATGTGGTGAGCCTCATTTCGCGCATCGCCGCGCAGACCAATCTTCTGGCGCTCAACGCCACCATAGAGGCGGCGCGCGCCGGCGAGGCGGGCCGCGGCTTCGCCGTGGTGGCGCAGGAGGTCAAGAGTCTGGCCACCCAGACCGGCAAGGCGACGCAGGAAATCGCCGATCAGATCTCCGAAATTCAGGCGGCGACCAATCTCTCCGTGTCCTCGATCGACAAGATCAAGAACAAGATCGCCGAGGTGGAGCATATTTCGGCGATCATCACCTCGGCGGTGCATGAGCAGGACGCCGCCACCAAGGACATCACCCGCAGCGTGCGCTCGGCCGCCGACAGCGCCTCGGCCATGTCGCAGCATGTGGCGCAGGTGGCGAGCGCCATGGCGATGACCGGCGCCGGCGCCGAGTCGATTGTCACTCTGGCGCGCGAGATCGACCATATGGCCCGCCGCACGCAAGCGCATACGGAAGAGCTGGCGCAGAGCCTGGCGAGCTGAGACATCTGCGCGAGATAAGAGCCCTCATCCGACCCTTGCTTCTCCCGCAGGCGGGAGAAGCAAGGGCGCGGCTTCAATGCTTCGCCTCTTTCGTCATCCCAAATCCAACTCCATCGCCGCTTCCACATGCAGCGGCAGGCGCTTCGGCGCGATATAGACCGCATCGCCGCGCAGCACATGATCCGCGGCCCAGGGATTGGACGCCAGCCATTTCGACGCCGCGCGGGAAATGCGCCGGCGTTTCTCCTCGGTGATGGAGATCATCGCCTCCTCGAGGCTGGCGCGCGCCTTCACTTCCACGAAAGCGATGGTCCGCCCGCGCCGCGCGACAATGTCGATCTCGCCGCCGCGAATATGATAGCGGCGATCGAGGATGGTGTAGAATTTGGCGCGCAGCCACAGCGCAGCGATCGTCTCGGCGCGCAGCCCGCCGCGATGGCGCGCGCGCCGTTTTTCTGTCTCGCTCACTTTCGGCTCTCGCTCACTCGCGCGTCTCGCTCTCGCGCTCGGCGGCGAGCTTTATCGCCCGCGCATAGACTTCGCGGCGCGGCCGGCCGGTGGAGGCGGAGACGACGCTGGCCGCGTCCTTCAACGAATGGGCGGCGAGCGCCTCCTCGAGCTTGGCGTCGAGCTCGGCCTCGCTCGCCGCCTCGGCGTCCACGCCGGGCGGGGCGATCAGCACGACGATCTCGCCGCGCGGCGGCTCCTCCTCGCGCAGAGCGGCGGCGAGCTGGTCGAGCCTGCCGCGCCGCACCGATTCATAGAGCTTGGTCAATTCCCTCGCGATGGCGGCGTCGCGCGGGCCGAGCACCGCGGCGGCGTCATCCAGCGTCTCGGCGACGCGCTTGGGCGATTCGAAAAACACCAGAGTGCCGGGAATGCGCGCCAGCTCGGCGAGGCGCGCGCGCCGCGGCCCGCCCTTGTGCGGCAGAAAGCCCTCGAAGAAAAAGCGGTCCGTCGGCAGGCCGGCGACGACCAGCGCCGCCAGCACGGCCGAAGGGCCGGGAACGGAAGTGACCTTGATTCCCTTTTCCAGAGCCTCGGCGACGAGCTTGAAGCCCGGATCCGAGACCAGCGGCGTGCCGGCGTCCGAGACGAGGGCCAGCGCCGCCCCCGCCTCCAGCCGCGCGATCAGATGGGGCCGCATCACATGGGCGTTGTGCTCGTGATAGGCGACGAGCGGCGTCGAGATTCCGTAATGGGCGAGCAAGGTCTTGGTGACGCGCGTATCTTCCGCCACCACGGCGTCGGCCGCCGCCAGAGTCGACAGAGCGCGGAAAGAGATATCCTTCAGATTGCCGATCGGCGTCGCCACGAGATGCAGTCCCGCCGCGATCTTCTCCGCCTCCGCCCGCAGACCGAAAGCGGTATAGGCCGCCGTCGCCGTCACTTTATCCTCGCTCATGGCCATCCGCCCGATCTCCGCCGATACGGCCGTTCGATGAAACGCCCGCACGTTCTTTTTACAGAACATGACCAACGCGTTCAAGGCCGCAATTTCCCCGCAAAATTCGATTTTATTTCAATTTAGGGGTTGCCGTGCGCTTTCCGCAATCGCGTATAAGACGGCGATTTCATCGTGCCGTTCGAGCGGGAGGCTTCCATTGGTCACGGGTAGGCAGGACAGGTTTCGGCGAGGCGGCGCAGCGGCGCCGGCGCGCCTTTTCTGCGCCTTGGCTGCGGCGGCCTTGCTCAGCGCCTGCAATCCGACGGCGGGCCCCGGCGTTCCGGGCGCGCCCGAGCTGCGGCTCTCGGCGCCGCTCGGCAAGGTGGAGGTGGGCCAGCTCAGCGAGGGCGATCAGATCGGCAGCGGCGCGACGCGCATCGCGCTGATCGTGCCGCTCTCCATGGCCTCCGGTCCGAGCCAGGTGGGCGCCTCGCTGCTGAACGCCGCCAAGCTCGCCTATGCCGACAGCGGCGCCAATGACGTGACCATTCTGGTCAAGGACGATCATTCTACGGCCGCCGGCGCCGCTCAGGCGACGCAGAGCGCCATCAATGAGGGCGCAGAAATCGTCATCGGCCCGGTGTTCGCCAGCGGCGTGAAGGAGGCGGCGCGCGTGGCGCAGAGCGCCGGCAAGCCGATCATCGCTTTTTCGACCGATTCCTCGGTGGCCGGCAAGGGCGTCTACCTTCTGTCCTTCCTGGTCGAAGGCTATGTCGAGCGCATCGTCGATTTCGCCGCGCAGCGCGGCAAGAAATCGATCGCCGCGCTCGTGCCCGACAATGATTACGGCACTGTGGCGCTGGCCCAGTTCCAGCAGAGCGCAGCCAATCACGGAATGCGCGTGCTGACGATCGAGCGCTACAAGCCGGGCGCCGCGCAGCCCTCGGTGCAGCGCATCGCCCAGGCGGCCGAGCAGATCGACGCGCTGTTCATCCCCGAGCAGGCCGAGGCCATGACCGCCGTCTCGCAGGAATTGCAAGCGGCGCATATCGACACCAAGCGCATTCAGGTGCTCGGCACCGGCCTTTGGAACGACGCCCGCGTGCTGAAGCTGCCGGCGCTGCAGGGCGCCTGGTTCGTCGCGCCGGAGAACGCCGGCTTCAATGCGCTGGCGCAGCGCTATCGGGCCAAATTCAACAGTGATCCCGCGCGCATAGCGACGCTCGCCTATGACGCTGTGTCGCTGGCCATCGCGCTGTCGCGCAGCCAGGGCTCGCAGCGCTATTCGGAGAATGTGCTGCTCAATCCATCGGGCTTCAACGGCGCCGATGGCGTGTTCCGCTTCAAGGCGGACGGCATGAACGAGCGCGGCCTGTCGGTGCTGGAGATTTCCAGCGGCGCCGCCAAAGTGCTGTCGCCGGCGCCGCGTACCTTCACCGGCAATGGGGCGTGATTCCCTCATCGGGACGCCTCCGAAGAATCTGCTGAGCGAGCATGTCCTCCGGGTCTTTCTCGTAGACCCCACCCCGTCCGGCTTCGCCGGCCGACCCTCCCCTCGAGGGGAGGGTGGATGCGAATGCGCCGCCCCGCCCCGCTCCAGACATGAGGAAGCGCTTTCGCCCCGGGGCGAAACGCGTTACTTCCTCTGGGGCGGTCCGCCGGGGACGGGCTGCGCCACGAAAGAGACATGGCGAACATGATCGACGTCGCGGTCCAGATGGACCCTCTCGAAAAAATCAATTTCGCCGGCGATTCGACCTTCGCGCTGATGCTCGAGGCGCAGAGGCGCGGCCATCGCCTGTGGCATTACACGCCCGACAGACTCTCGCTCGGCGCCGGACGGCTGAGCGCGCCGGCGCGCGAGATTTCCGTCTTCGACGATTCCGCGCGCTATTATGAGCTCGGCGAGGAGCACGTGCTCGATCTCGCCGGCGTCGATGTCGTGCTGCTGCGCCAGGACCCGCCTTTCGACCTCGCCTATATCACCTCGACGCATTTCCTCGAGAAGATCCAATCGAGGACGCTCGTCGTCAATGATCCCGCCGCCGTGCGCAATGCGCCGGAAAAGCTCTTCGTCATGGAATTCGCCGATCTGATGCCGCCGACGCTGCTGACGCGCGACCGGGCGGCGATCGAGGCGTTCCGCGCCGAGCATGGCGACATCGTCATGAAGCCGCTCTACGGCCATGGCGGCGCCGGCGTGTTCAAAGTGGCGCCGGTCGATCCCAATTTCGGCTCGCTCTTCGATCTCTTTTCCACGACCTTCCGCGAGCCCTGGGTGGCGCAGCGCTTTCTCCCCGCGGTGAGCCAGGGCGACAAGCGCATATTGCTCGTCGACGGCGAGCCGCTCGGTGCGGTGAACCGCATTCCGGCGGAGAACGACATTCGCTCCAATATGGTGCGCGGCGGCGCGGCGGCCTCGACGGCGCTGACCGAGCGCGAGCGCGAAATCTGCGCGCGGCTCGGCCCGGCGCTGCGCGCGCGCGGCCTGCTCTTCGTCGGCATAGACGTCATCGACGGCAATCTGACCGAGATCAACGTCACCTCGCCGACCGGCCTGCGCGCCCTCTCCCGGCTCGGCGGCCCCGACCTCGCCGCGCCGATCTTCGACGCGATCGAGGCCAAGCTCGCGAGGCTGCGCGCGAATGGCTGACGCGCGCAAGGCCGCGCTGCGCGCGCGGGAAGAGCCGCGGCCGCCTGCACGGAGCGAGGCGCCGAGCGCAGACGGCGTGCGCGCGACGCTCGGCGAAAAAATCGCCGCCGTGAGCAGAGCCGCCAAGCCCGGCGAGCCGCGCGCGGCCGTGGTGGAGATTTTGCGCAAGGCCCTCGCCGAGAGCCACGAAATCGCGCGCGCCTATCTCGAATCCGGCGGCAAGGGCCTCGTCTGCGCGCGCTATCTCTCCGATCTCGAGGACGAGATCATCGGCGCGATCTATGATTATGTCGTGCGTTTCGTCTATGTCGCCGACAATCCGACCTTCGGCGAGCGGCTGACCATCGTCGCCGTCGGCGGCTATGGGCGCGGCACTCTGGCGCCCGGCTCCGACATCGATCTTCTGTTCCTGCTTCCCTATAAGCAGACGCCCTGGGGCGAGAGCGTCGTCGAGGCGATCCTCTACATGCTGTGGGATCTGCGCCAGAAGGTCGGGCACGCGAGCCGCTCCGTCGCCGAATGCCTGCGCCAGGCGCGCGCCGACGTCACCATACGCACGACCATTCTCGAGGCGCGCTTCATCCTCGGCAGCTCGGATCTCTTTCACGAGCTGCTCGAGAGCTTCGATCGCGAGATCATGCGCGTCGACGCGCGCGAGTTCGTCGCCGCCAAGCTGGCCGAACGCGACCAGCGCGTCTCGCGCGCCGGCTCCTCGCGCTATCTCGTCGAGCCCAATGTCAAAGAGGGCAAGGGCGGCCTGCGCGATCTGCACACGCTGTTCTGGATCGCCAAATATGTCTATCGCGTGCGCGAGCCGGAGGAGCTCGTCGCCGCCGGCCTCTTCACGCGCAGCGAGCTGACTTTGTTTCAGCGCTGCGAGGAATTTCTGTGGCGCGTGCGCTGCCAGCTGCATTTTTCGACCGGCCGCGCCGAGGAGCGCCTGTCCTTCGATCTGCAGCCCATGCTCGCGGCGAAATTCGGCTATCACGATCGCGCCGGTCTCTCGCGCACCGAGCGCTTCATGAAGCATTACTTCCTCGTCGCCAAGGATGTCGGCGATCTCACCGCCATCGTCTGCGCGGCGCTGGAGGCGCGCGAGGCCAAGCCGCCGGCCATGCTGGACCGCGTGCTCGGCCGGCTGCGACGGCGCGCGCGCAAAATGCCGTCGGATGATTTCATCGTCGAGCACGACCGCGTCAATGTCGCGGCCGAAGACGTGTTCCGCCGCGATCCGGTGAATATCATTCGCCTGTTCTGGACCGCCGACCGCTATGGGCTCGCGATCCATCCTGACGCCGTGCGCGCCATCACGCGCTCGCTGCGGCTGATCGATTCCGAGCTGCGCGCGAGCAAAGAGGCCAACCGCCTGTTTCTCGATATTCTGCTGTCGCACAATACGACAGAGACCGTGCTGCGGCGCATGAACGAGACCGGCGTGCTCGGGCGCTTCATTCCCGAATTCGGCCGCATCGTCGCGATGATGCAATTCAACATGTATCATCACTACACGGTCGATGAGCATCTATTGCGCGCAGTGGGCGCGCTGGCGGCGCTCGAATCCGGCCGCGGGCCGAAACAGGCCGCGCTCGCCAATGACATTCTGCCGACCATCTCCAATCGCAAGACTCTCTATCTCGGCCTGCTGCTGCACGATATCGCCAAAGGCCGCAAGGAGGATCACTCGCAGGCCGGCGCGGAGATAGCGCATTCGCTGTGTCCGCGGCTCGGCTTCGATCCCGGCGAGACGGATACGGTCGCCTGGCTGGTGCAGCATCATCTCCTGATGTCCAGCATAGCGCAGAGCCGCGATCTCTCCGACCGCCGCACCATCGAGAATTTCGCGGCCATCGTGCAGACGATGGAGCGGCTGAAAATGCTGCTCGTGCTGACCATGTGCGACATAGACGCGGTCGGCCCCGGCGTGCTCGACGCCTGGAAGGCGCAGCTGCTCAATGTGCTCTATTGGGAGACGGAAGTCGTGCTCGGCGGCGGCCATTCGGCGGCCGATCGCAAGAGCCGCGTCGCCCATGCGAAGGAAGAGCTGCGCGCCGCGCTCGCGGATTGGAGCGACGCCGATTTCGCCGCCTATGCGCAGCGCCATTATTCCGCCTATTGGCTGAAGGCCGATCTCTCCCGCAAGATCCGCCACGCCCGGCTCTTGCGCGATCTCAGCGACACGAAGACGCCGCTCGTCACCACTGTCGATCTCGACACCAAGAGCGGCGCGGTGGAGCTCACCGTCGTCGCGCAGGATCATCGGCGCCTGCTGTCGATCATCGCCGGCGCCTGCGCCGCGAGCGGCGCCAATATCGTCGACGCGCATATTTTCACCACGGCGGACGGGCTCGCGCTCGACACCATCTTCTTCTCGCGCGCCTTTCCGCTCGACGACGACGAATTGCGCCGCGCGCGCCGCGTCGCCGAATACATAGAGAAAGCGCTGCGCGGCGAGATCGCCATTTCCGAGGCGGTGGCGGCGCGCAGCGCGCAGCGCGGCGCGACCACGGCCTTCGACATCGCGCCCGGCGTCGTCATCGACAATAGTTTCGCCAATATGGCGACCGTCATCGAGGTCTCCGGCCTCGACCGCGTCGGCCTGCTCTTCGATCTGACGAACGCCATCTCCAATCTCAATCTCAACATCGGCTCCGCTCATATCGTCACCTTCGGCGAGCGGGCTGTGGACGCCTTCTATGTGACCGATCTGACCGGCGGGAAAATCGTCTCGCCCTCGCGTCAGGCGGCGATAAAGCGCCAATTGCTGGATGTCTTCGCGCTCCGCGTGCGAAAGACCTCCGGCGGGGGCGCGGGCGCCGCCCCGACTTGATTTTGCGCGCTCCCGCACTGATATCGGGGGCGTTTCATCGCCAATGGAAGAGATCATGAGCGACGATAAGAAAAAGGACACCCAGGAAGAGGCCCGCGCCCGTCAGGCGCAGGCGAGCGACGACGCCTCCGCCCTGGCGCAGCCGGGGGCGGAATCCGACATCGCCGAGCCCGAGCCTTTCACGGAGCTCGAGAATCTCCACGCCGAGGTCGCCAGCTTGAAAGACAAGCTGCTGCGCACGCTCGCCGATATGGAGAATATGCGGCGGCGGACCGAAAAAGAGATCGCCGACGCCAAGACCTATGGGGTGGCCAATTTCGCCCGCGAGATGCTGACCTTCGCCGATAATCTGCGCCGCGCCGTCGACAGCGTGCCGGAGCCCTCGCGCGAGGGCCTCGAGCAGAATATTCGCACGCTGATCGAGGGCGTCGAGCTCACCGAGCGCGATTTCGTCTCCCGCCTCGCCCGTTTCGGGGTCAAGAAGATCGAGGCGCAGGGCCAGCGCTTCGACCCCAATCAGCACGAGGCGCTGTTCGAGATACCGGACGAGAGCGTGCCCAATGGCACGGTCGCGCAAGTGGTCGAGCCCGGCTATACGATCGGCGAGCGCGTGCTGCGCCCGGCCAAGGTCGGCGTCGCGCGCGGCGGGCCGAAGGCCTGATCGGCGCTTTTTTCAAGAGTGGCCGCGCGCGACGTCGATGACGCCGCGCGTCACAGCCAATCATTGCGGCGAAAGCGCCAGTAGAGCGTCGCGCAGATCGCCGCCGTCGCGCCGAGAATGAGGAAATAGCCGTAGCGCCATTTCAGCTCCGGCATATGCTCGAAATTCATTCCATAAATGCCGGCGATCGCGGTCGGCACGGCGAGAATGGCGGCCCAGGCGGCGAGACGCCGCGTGATATGCGTCTGCTGCATCTGGCCGTTCATCAGGCTCGCCTCGAAGGCGAAGGCCAGCACCTCGCGCAAAGTGGCGATCTGCTCGCGCACGCGCAGAATATGGTCGGTCACATCGCGAAAATGCGGACGCATGGCAGCGTCGATCGCCATGACCTCCGTATGCTCCAAGCGTTGGCAGACATCGACCAGCGGCGCGACCGCATTGCCGAGCCGCAAGAGATCGCGGCGCAGCGCATAGAGCCGATCGACATGGGCCCGGTCCGGCGATCGCGCGAGAATGTGATCCTCTATCGCTTCGACTTCCGCATTGATCGTCGCCAGCACGGGAAAGTAATTGTCCACGATGAAATCGAGTATGGCGTAGACGATGTAATCCTCGCCCTCGGAGAGCCCATGCGGCGCCGCCTCGCAACGCTCGCGCACATGCGCGTAGGAGCTGGAGGCGCCGTGGCGGATCGACAGCACATAGCCCTTGCCGACGAAGAGATGCGTCTCGCCGAAGGCGATGCGGCCATTCTCCATCTGCGCGGTGCGCGCGACGATGAACAGACCGTCGCCATATTGCTCGAGCTTGGGATATTGATGCGCCTTGCCGGCGTCCTCTATCGCCAGAGGATGCAGATCGAATTGCCGCTGCACGCGCGCGAGCAGTTCGAAGGACGGCTCACAGAGGCCGATCCACACGACATGGCCGGGACGCGCGGCGAAGGCGCCGGCTTCCTCGATCGCTATGTCCTGAAGCCGGCGGCCATCCGCATAGACGGCGGCTGCGACGACACCGGGCTCACGCCCGACGCTCGGCGATCCATCGTTCATAGTCCCACTCCATAGGGCGATCCGAAGCATCATAATGAGGTCGTATCAATAAACGACTTATCGATAGAGCGTGACAGCTCGGCCGCGGCTGATTAGGCTGAGCGCAGACATCTGAATTTTCGATGCGCGATCGAACGCCGACACATCCCTCGCGGCGATAATCGCCGTGACGCCACGAATATTGAAGCTCTATGAACCGCCGATGCGGGGCGGACCATTGATCGGGAGGCCAAAAATATGACGATAGAAGCGCAAGGCATAACGCCGGATCGCGTCGGCGTTTCACGAAAATTCACCTTGATCGCAGCGCCTTTGGCGGCGATCGCTTATCCTTGGACGCCGCGGGCGTTCAATATAGCCGCAGCCGAGATCGTCGAGCCGTCGAGACCAGCGCATCTCATCTTCTGGCTCGGCGCCGCCCTCTTCTTGGCGCTGGCCTTCGCCATCCCGTTGATCGGCTTGCTCGCGTCATTCCGTCTGGCGCGCGTCACAGCGCCGACTGTGGCGGAACGACGCGCCGAGCTCGTCGCCCTGCTCGTCGTCGCGGCGCCGGCGATCTACACTTCCCTCGGCGTCGTCGATTTCATGACGAACAGCCCGCTGCCCGACGAATGGGCCTTTGCGCTGCTTTGGGCGCTTCTCATCGTCGCCGTCGTCGCGAGCCCGGACCGGCCCTATCCGCTCGCCTCCGCCGCCGCGGCGCCGGCGACGCTACGCGTCGCTCACGGCGTCGCCGCGATCGCCATACTCGCTGTGTTTCTCGGCTTTCATCTCGTCAATCATCTCACGGGATTGATCGGGCCGGATGCGCATCGCAGCCTGATGAAGAGCGTTCACGCCATTTACGGCTCCGCTCTCGTCGAGCCGCTGCTCGTCGCAGCATTGCTGTTTCAAGTCGCGAGCGGATCGTTTCTCGCCTCGCGTCATTTGCGCGCGAGCGCCGATCCATTCAGGATTTTCCAGATCGCGGCGGGCGTCTATCTCGCCTTCTTCATCCTCGGCCATATGAATTCGGTGTTCATCTACGCTCGCAGCTGGTCCGATCCGCCGATCGTGACGGATTGGTCCTTCGCGACCAGCGAGGCGTGGGGCGGCCTGATCGAGAGCGGCTGGAGCAATCGCCTCATTCCGCATTATGCGCTGGGAGTCTTCTTCGTCGTCGCGCATATGGGCGCCGGCCTGAGGATGGCGATGATCGGCCATAATCTGCCGGAGCGATGGGCGAATAGAGCGATGTTCGGCGTCGCGGCGGCGGCCGCGCTTCTCGCTCTCGCCATCATGCTCGGAATGTGCGGCCTGCGTCTCGATCTCGTCTGAGCGTCTTCCCCGCCCGGCGCGACGGCGCGAAACGCGCGCCGTCGCTCGAACCTTGTCGCCCCTCACAATAGCGCGCGAAAATCCTCCACGGTGAGCGGAGCGACGACATTCTGCGCATCGTCCAAAATCTCGTAGAGCAGGCCCTTGCCATAGATGGTGAAGAACACGATCACGTCCTGATCGCCGCCGCCTTCCCGATGCGGGTCCTCCGAAGGCGGGCTGACCTTGTAGCTGCCGACGGGCCGGATCTCCTTTAGCTCGCCATCGGCGTGATAGAGGCGATGCTCGCCCTGGATCACGAAGGTCTTGTTGACCGTCTTGTGACGATGCAGCAGGATTTTCTCATTGGCGGCGAATTTGTACAGAACATGGACGATCCCGGCCTCGTCGTCTATGTCGCGCACGGAGAGCCAGAGGTGATCCACCCCCTCGAGCCTCCGCCACTCGATGTTGCTGTCGTCGAAAGCGAAATTCGGCATTTTCATCCTCCCGTCTCGCGATTGAGACCCGCCGAATTGTGCCGCTCCGCCCAGCGCGCCGCCCACGGACGGGCGCCCTCGCCTTCCCGGGCGATTTGCCCGCGGCCTTTTTTCGCCCGAGCTCACGCTACGCCCCGCGCGGCCTTACGAAAGTTTCATGCGCGGGCCACTGTGGCGTAAGCTCGCGAACGCCATCTTCATCGTCGACAGGCGGAGGCCCCGCCGCGCCCCCGGCCCCGCTCGAGGGGCAGACGATGGAGACGGTTCGATGACCTTGCCGGTGATTTTTCGTCGAGTTCTCGCCACGACCCGAACGGCGCGCTGGCGTCGCCCGGAAGGGCGCCCGTTTCGTCTCGCGCTGATGTCCGGCGCCGCCGCGCTCGCGCTCGGCGCGACGCTGCTGCCGGCGCAGACCTTCGCCTGGGGCCAGGCTCCAGCGACCCAGACGCAGAGCACCAGCCAGAGCGCGGCTGCGGCCGTCGGCCCGCAATCCTTCGCCGATGTCGTCGAGCGGGTGAAGCCGGCCGTGGTCGCGATCAAGACCAAGGCGCTGGAGGCCGGCGGCGGCCCGGAGGAAGGCTTTCCCGGAATGCCGCCCGAGCTTTCGCCGGACGATCCGCTCTATCGCTTCTTCCGCCATTTCGGCGAGCCTCCGGGAGGACGCGGGCGACAAAAGCATATGACGCAGGCGCTGGGCTCCGGCTTCGTCATCACCGCCGACGGCTATGTCGTCACCAACAACCATGTCGTCGAACATGCGACGCAGGTGGAGGTGACTTTCGACGACGGCCGCACGCTGCCGGCCAAGATCGTCGGAACCGACAAGCGCACCGATCTCGCTCTGCTGAAGATCAATGACGGCAATAATCTGCCGCATGTCGATTGGGCGAGCGCCAGCCCGCGCATCGGCGATTGGGTGATCGCGGTCGGCAATCCCTTCGGCCTCGGCGGCACGGTGACGGCGGGTATCGTCTCGGCGCGCGGCCGCGACATCGGCGCCGGCCCCTATGACGACTTCATCCAGATCGACGCGCCGGTGAACCGCGGCAATTCCGGCGGCCCCTCTTTCGACGAGCATGGCCAGGTGATCGGCGTCAACACGGCGATCTATTCGCCCTCAGGCGGCTCGGTCGGCATCGGCTTCGCCATTCCTTCGGAGGTGGCCAAGGATGTGATCGCCGCGCTCAAGGACAAGGGTCAGGTGGCGCGCGGCTGGATCGGCGTCTCCATCCAGCCGATCACCCCGGAAATCGCCGAGAGCCTGGGGCTCAAAAACAACAAGGGCGCGCTGATCGCGCAGCCGCAGCGCGGCGGCCCGGCCGAGGCGGCCGGGCTCAAGGCCGGCGACGTCGTCACCGCCGTAGACGGCCAGAAAGTGGACGGACCGCGCGACCTCGCCCGCCGCATCGCGACGCTCGGCCCCGGCAAGAGCGCTGAGCTCACCTTCCTGCGCAATGGCGCCGAGAAGAGCGTGAAGCTGAAACTCGGCAAGCTGCCGAGCGAAAAGGAGACCGCCGCCGCCGAATCCAAAGACGACGGCGTCGAGCCCGGCGCGGCGCTCGCCGCCTATGGCATAGAAGTGGCGCCGGCCGCGGAAGTGCGCGGCGGCCGCGGCGGCGAGGGCCTCATCATCGTCGGCATCGACCCCAATGGCGCCGCCGCCCAGAAGGGGCTGCGCCAGGGCGACGTGATCGTCGAGGCCAATGGCCAGACTTTGAAGGCGCGCGGCGATCTGCAGGCGGCGATCGACTCGGCCAAGAAAGAGGGCCGCAAATCCGTGCTGCTGCGCGTGAAATCGCCGGAAGGGGCGCGCTTCGTCGCGCTCTCGGTCAATCCGGCGTCCTGACGATGAACGAGGACAGGCGCCGGAAAGGCAATTCCGCCTCCCCCACTAGGGAGGAGGTCGATAGCCGCAGGCGCTCGGGAGGGGGCGACGCCACGAGTGTTCGCCGCGGAACCCCACCCTGGATTGCTCCGCAGTCCGCCCCTCCCCCGAAAGGAGAGGGTGGATTCCCAGAGCTTCTTGCGCGGGGCCCGTATTGCCCGCCCCCCGTGTAGCGGGCGCTGCGCATGAAGGCGGTGGGGGACAGACGTCTCCTCTCCCGCCGCGTCAGTCGCGGCAGGTCGGCGCGTTCTCGCCGGCCTGCCGTTTTCATTCGAGGCGCGCTATATGGATGAAATGCGAATATTGATCGTCGAGGACGATTCGGAAGCCGGCGCCTATCTCGTGAAGGCGTTCCGCGAGCAAGGCCATGTCGCCGACCATGCGGCCGACGGGCTGGAAGGCTATGCGGCCGCGACGGACGGCAAATATGACGTGCTGATCATCGACCGCATGTTGCCCAAGCTCGACGGGCTCTCGCTCATCTCGGGCCTGCGCGAGCAGAAGATCGACACGCCCGCTCTCATCCTCTCCGCGCTCGGCCAGGTGGACGATCGCGTGCGCGGCCTGCGCGCCGGCGGCGACGATTATGTGTCCAAGCCCTACGCCTTCTCCGAGCTGCTCGCCCGCGTCGAGGCGCTGGCGCGCCGCCGCGGCGGGCCGAAGCCGGAAGAGACCGTCTATCGCGTCGGCGATCTCGAGCTCGATCGGCTCGCCCATAAGGTCGTCGCCGCCGGACAGGAGATCGTGCTGCAGCCGCGCGAGTTCCGCCTGCTGGAATATTTGATGAAGCACGCCGGCCAGGTGGTGACGCGCACCATGCTGCTCGAGAATGTCTGGGATTATCACTTCGATCCGCAGACCAATGTCATCGACGTCCACATCTCCAGACTGCGCGCCAAGATCGACAAGGGACGCGAGACGCCGCTCCTGCACACGATCCGCGGCGCGGGATATATGATCCGTGAAGGCGCTCGTTAGACTCTTCCGCACGACGGCCTTCAAGCTGTCGCTCGCCTATCTGGTGCTGTTCGGCATCGGCGCGGCCATTGTGCTGACGCGCGTGCAGATCAATGTCGAAGACCTCTTCGACGAGCAGACCGCGCAGACGATCGACGCCGATATTCGCGGTCTCGCCGAGCAATATTCGGAAGGCGGCATACGCCAGCTCGTCGAGGTGATCGAGCGCCGCGTGCGCACGCCGGGCGCCTCGCTCTATCTGGTGACGACATTTTCCGGCGAGCTCATCGTCGGCAATATCGCCGCGCTGCCGCCGGACCTTCCCGATCGATCCGAGCTGGTCGAGGCGCGCTATCAGCGCCGCGGCGAGACCACCGCCCATCATCGCGCGATGATGCGGCTGTTCCAGCTGCCGGGCGGCTTCCGCCTGCTGGTCGGCCATGATCTGCAGGACCGCAGACTGCTGCACGGCATATTGCGCCGCGCGCTCGTCGCCTCGCTGTTCTGGCTGATCGCCATCGGCACGCTCGGCGGCCTCATCGTCGCGCGGCGCATTCTGGCGCGGCTCGACAAGCTCTCCGCCTCGGCGCGGCGCATCATGTCCGGCGATCTCGAGCAGCGCCTGCCGCTGATGGGCGCCGACGACGAGCTCGATCGGCTCAGCGCCAATCTCAACGCCATGCTGGACCGCATCGAGCAATTGATGACCGGGCTGCGCGAAGTGTCCGACAATATCGCCCATGATCTGAAAACGCCGCTGACGCGGCTGCGCAATCGCGCCGACGCCGCGCTGCGCGCCGATCTCGGCGCCGAGCAATATCGCGACGCGCTGACCGATATGATCGAGGAATCCGACGCTCTCATCCGCATTTTCGACGCGCTGCTGATGATCGCGCGCGCAGAGGCCGGCTATTGCAGCGATTTTTCCAGCGACTTCGACGCCGGCCGCGTCGCCGCCGACATCGCCGAAATGTACGAGCCCGTCGCCGAGGAGCATGACGCGCGCATAGAGCTCGCCGCCGCCGACGGGCTGACGCTGCGCGGCAATCGCGAGCTGCTCGGCCAGGCGCTGGTCAATCTCGTCGACAATGCGCTGAAATATGGCGCGGCCGCGCCCGGCGCCGTCGTGCGCGTCGCGGCGCGGCGGGCGGGCGACAGCATAGAGATCGAGGTTTCCGATCGCGGCCCCGGCATAGCGGAGAAGGACCGCGACCGCGTGATCGGGCGTTTCGTGCGGCTCGAGAATTCGCGCTCGCGGCCGGGCTCCGGCCTCGGCCTGTCGCTCGCCGCCGCAGTCGCGCGCCTGCATGGCGGGACCTTGCGCATAGAAGACAATGCGCCGGGCCTGCGCGTCGTGCTGGCGCTGCCGCGCGCGGCCCCGGCGACCCATGCGCCGAGCGCCGCGCCTTCCCCCGCCGTTCCGCAGGCGCCGTCGGCGGAGTGACGAATTTTCGGCCGATCGTTTCGCGCGGGTTCCGCGGGCGAAAACGTCAGTCGAGCTCGAATCTGTCCTTATAGTCCTTGCGCAGCACTTGGTCCTGATCCTCCTTGCGCAAATGGCAATTGCCGATGACCAGCGTCTCGATCTCCGTGCCCATGAAGCAGGCGAAGGCGTCCTCGGGCTTGCAGACGATCGGCTCGCCGCGCACGTTGAAGCTCGTATTGACCAGCACGGGACAGCCGGTCCGCGCATGAAAGGCCGAGATCAGCGCGTGATAGCGCGGATTGGTCTCCCGATGCACCGTCTGCACGCGCGCGGAGCCATCGACATGCGTCACCGCCGGAATGACGCTGCGCGGCCGCTGCAAGCGCTCTATGCCGAACAGCGCCTCATCCTCCGCACTGGTCGCGAGACGATGCCGTTTCGCGACATCGGCGACGAGCAGCATGTAGGGCGAATCCTCATCGAGATCGAACCAATCGGCGACATGCTCGCACAGAACGGAGGGCGCGAAGGGCCGGAAGGATTCGCGATATTTCACCTTGAGATTGAGCGTCCTCTGCATTTGCGGCGAGCGCGGATCGGCGAGAATGGAGCGCCCGCCGAGCGCGCGTGGGCCGAACTCCATGCGCCCCTGGAACCATCCCACCGCCCTGCCATCGGCGAGATCGCGCGCCGTGGCGGCGATCGTCTCCTCATCCGAGAGCGTCGTGAAGCGCGCGCCGCTATCGGCGAGGCGACGCTCTATATCGCTCTGCGAATAGGACGGCCCGAGATAGGCGCCCTGCATTGCGTCGCCTTCGCCGCACGCGGCGCGCGGACGTCCGTTGAAATCATGATAGGCGAGCAGCGCGGCGCCGAGCGCGCCGCCGGCGTCGCCGGCCGCGGGCTGAATCCAAATGCGCTCGAAGCTCTTGTCGCGTAGCACCTTACCATTGGCGACGCAATTGAGCGCGACGCCGCCGGCGAGGCAGAGATTGCGCGCGCCTGTCTCCGCCGCCAGCGCGCGCGTCAGGCGCAGCACGATCTCCTCCGTCACCGCTTGGATCGATGCGGCTATGTCCATATGACGCTGCGTCAGCTGCTCTTCCGGCGCGCGCGGCGGGCCGCCGAACAGGCGATGCAGCTTCTCGCTCGTCATGCGCAGCCCTGTGCAATAATCGAAATAGGATTGATCGAGACGGAATGTGCCGTCCTTCTTCAGATCGACGATGTGATCGAGAATGAGGCTCGCATATTTCGGCTCGCCATAGGGCGCGAGGCCCATGAGCTTATATTCGCCGCTATTGACCTTGAATCCCGTGTAATAGGTGAAGGCCGAATAGAGCAGGCCGAGCGAATGCGGAAAGCGCAATTCGCGCTGCATGACGAGCTTCGCGCCCTCGCCGAAAGCGACCGACGTCGTCGCCCATTCGCCGACGCCGTCCATGGTCAGTACCACAGCCTCGTCGAAGGGCGATGGATAGAAGGCGCTCGCCGCATGGCTGAGATGATGCTCGGCGAAGAGAAGGCGCACGCGCCAATCGACATTGGGCGCATGATGCTTCAGCTTTTGCGCGAGCAGAGATTTTTGAAACAGCTTGTCGCGCAGCCACACCGGCAGAGCGGTCGCGAAGGACTGAAACCCGCGCGGCGCGAAGGTGGTGTATGTCTCGAGCAGACGCTCGAACTTCACGAAGGGCTTGTCGTAGAAGGCGACGTGATCGATGTCCTTCGCCTCGAGGCCGGCGGCGGCGAGGCAATAGTCGATGGCGTTGGCGGGGAAGCGCGCATCATGCTTGACGCGAGAGAAGCGCTCTTCCTGCGCGGCGGCGACGATGCGTCCATCCTCGATCAACGCGGCCGCGCTGTCGTGATAGAAGGCGGAAACGCCCAGAATTCGCACGAGCGATCAGAACAGCGTGTAGATGAAAGGAGCGACCGCCGTTCCCTGCAGCAGCATCAGCCCGCCGAGCAGCATCATCACGCCGAGCACAGGCGCCATCCAATATTTCTTGCGACTCGCGACGAAATCCCACAGCTCGAGAACCATATCCATCGCATTCGTCTCCTGTCAGAAATTGCTTTTCCGGTCAGAATTGCTTGCGCATGTCGGAGGCGCCGTCCGCATCGCCGCGCCGCGTCCAATAGCTCTCGGCCGCTTGGTCGAAACGCAGCGCGAGAGGGTCACGCCCGCGCAGCCGAAAGAGGATGGCGATCGGCGTCAGCACGCCGAAGAACAGCACTGCCATGACGATCGGATTGACGATTTTGTGAAGCGTCGATCCGAAGGCGAGCCAGAGATCGTTGAGCGCTGCGAGCCGCTTCGGCGCGATGATGGCGAGCGCCGCGAAAACCGCGGCGGCGGCGAGCGCCCAAAGGTGCGGAGAGTCGTTTCGCCACATCGGCGCCAGCGCCAAAATGGTCAGCGCGGCGGCGATCACCAGGCCGAAGGAGCGATCGGAACCACGCTCGACCGGCCGATCCGAGGTGAGGGCTTCATGCGTCATCTTATGGCGCCATCCCCTGAAAAAAACCGTAGAAACGCGTCGTCACCAAAACCTCGCGAGGCTTAGGCGATGAAAAGTGGAGCGTCAATTACGGGGTATCCCCATCCGCGTCCGCAGATCGATGTAGAAGATTGAGCGGCAAGACGTTTCGACACTCACATGACTTTGCGCCCCGGCCTCGCGGCGCCGGCGAGCCTGTGGATTACCTTCGAGAAACGGCCGGGCGCCGCGCGAATGAGAGGCCGCGGCGCGCTTTGGGCTTGCGCGCGACAAAAAAAAAGACCTTAATTCATGGGTTGTCGGAAAGGGGCCTGCAATGACCTCATCCCTTTATATCATCAATCCCGCTGCAGATTTTCCAACCTACTTCGGCGCCGAGATTCTCGTCGCCTCCGGCCGGCCCTCGGGCGTCATGATGGCCGATCTCT
This sequence comes from Methylosinus sp. RM1, assembly GCF_011378635.1. Classification (NCBI taxonomy): domain Bacteria; kingdom Pseudomonadati; phylum Pseudomonadota; class Alphaproteobacteria; order Hyphomicrobiales; family Methylocystaceae; genus Methylosinus; species Methylosinus sp. RM1. The sequence continues at coordinate 7,812 of NZ_WOVC01000008.1, read as the reverse complement.
CATCGACGACCGTCGCCGCAATGGCGCCGCGCGACTTCGCGATCGAGATCAGCGACGAGGGCGTCGCGCCCGTGAATTTCGATCATGACGCAGATTGGATTTGCGTCACCGGCAAGGTGAGTCAGCGCCGCCGCATGATCGCCATCGCCGACGAATTTCGTCGCCGCGGCAAGAAGGTCATCATCGGCGGGCCATACGCCAGCCTCAGCCCCGATCATCTCGCCGCGCATTGCGATGTGCTGGTGAGCGGCGAGATCGAGGAGATCGCCGACGAGCTCTTCGCCGATCTGCGCCGCGGGCGTCCGCGCGATCGCTACATCGGCGACAAGCCTTCGCTGGCGACGAGCCCGATCCCACGTTGGGATCTCTATCCCAATCATCGCGCCATGCTCGGCGCCGTGCAGACATCGCGCGGCTGTCCGTTCGAATGCGAATTCTGCGACGTCATCCAATATCTCGGCCGCAAGCAGCGTCACAAGCCGATCGCCAATGTGATCGCCGAGCTCGACGCTCTTTGGGCGCATGGCTTTCGCGCGACATTCTTGGCGGATGACAATTTCACCGCCTATCGCGCCCATTGCAAGGAGCTGCTGGAGGCGATGGCGCATTGGCGGCGCAATGGCCATGAGATGGATTTCGTCACGCAAATCTCCATCGACGCGACGCGCGACGCGGAGCTGATGGACATGCTGGTCGAGGCCGGCGTGCATCAAGTGTTCATCGGCATAGAGACGCCCAATCTCGACAGCCTGCGCGAGACCGGCAAAAAGCAGAATTTGAAGATCGACATTCCGAGCGAGGTGCAGAAGCTCATCGACCGCGGCATTTCAGTGATGGGCGGCATGATCGTCGGCTTCGATCACGACGGGCCGAATGTGTTTTCGCAACAATATGAGTTCGCCATGTCGACGCCGATCCCCATCTTCAGCCTCGGCGCGCTGATGGCCTCGGAGGCGACGCCGCTCTTCGACCGCATCACCGCCGAAGGACGCCTGCTGCAAGGCACGGTGGAGACGCAGGCGGTGCCCTGGGGCTCCAATATCCGCCCGGTGACGATGAGCATGGAGGAGCTGAACTCCGGCCTGCACAATCTCTGCAACGCGCTCTATTCGCCCGCCGCCTTCGGCGAGCGCATGTTGAATTTCATTCACAGCTTCGGCCGCTCGCGCGATTTGAGCGACGCCAAGCTGCCGGAGTTCGAGAGCTTTCGCGAGGTGGAGCGGCAGGCGATGGACATCGCCGCCGAGGTGCGCCGTCTCGGCGACGCCGAGGGGCGCATGTGGAACAAAGTGTGGGGCGCGGCGCTGCGCAAGCCGGCGACGGCGAAGATCGTCGGGCGCATCATGTTCCAATATGCGCAGGCGCGGCACATGTTCGACCGCGGCAATTATTGGGAGCCGCAGCTGGCCTTTGCGCCGCCGCGGCGGGAGATGGCGGAGGCCGCGGCGGAGTGACGTGTAAGAGCAGCGGTCGGAGAAACGTCGCGCGATGGTGGAACTCGAATTGTCGGACATCATTTTGTGGCTGCGCGTCGAACGGCCCCATTCCGATCTCGGAAAATTGGACTGGGGCGTCGCTCCATTGCGGAATGTCGCAACGGCGGAGAGAGACCTCGTTTCTTTCGCGGCCGATCATATCCTCGCCAGCGAAGAGACGCTGTCGAAATTTTTGTGCGCGATCGGCGAACTGCGCTCTCTCGCCGAGCTAACGGTTTCGGCGAATGTCGCTGTCTATTTCGATCATGACGCAATGACGCGAAACTTTGTGCTGCCGTCCGAATTCATGAGGACGGTCGGCCGCGCCGTCGATGAAATCGAGATATCGGTCTATTCGACCGACGCCGAGAAAAGCTGAGCGCCCACTAACGCCGCTCGCGAGCCGCGGCTACGACGCTCAGTACAGCGACGTCCGCGCGCCTTGCGCCGAAATCGCCCGCGTCGTCGGCCGCACCGGAATGCGGAGCATCGCGATCGTGCCGATGCCCACATGCGAGCGGATGCGCAGCGCGCCGCCATGCAGCGCGATCAGCGAGCGCGCTATGGCGAGGCCCAGGCCGGAGCCTTTCATGCCATTTTCGATGACGGCGATCGGCTGCTCGAAGGGGCGGCCGAGCTTGGGGATGGCGGCCTTCTCTATGCCGCAGCCGTCGTCTTCGACGAAAATGGCGACCGAGCGCGCGAGCCGACGCGCTCGCACGCGCACGGCGCCGCCGGCCGTGGTGAATTTCAGACTGTTGGAGACGAGCACGCCGATCGATTTGACGATCGCGTCATGATCGCCATAGCAGCGCAGCCCGTCGCAGGCGTCGACGCTGATCTCGACGCGCTTCGTCTCGGCGCTATGGCGGTACCGCTCCACCGTCGCGCGCACGGCGCCGGAGACGTCGACCTCGCGCTGATCCAGCCGCACGCGGCCGGCTTCGAGGCGCGACATGTCCAGAATATCGGTCAGCACATCGAGCAGATAGCGGCCGCCCTGATGGATATGATTGCAATATTCGACATATTTGGTCGAGCCGAGCTCGCCGAACACCTGCGCCTGCATCATCTCCGAAAAGCCGATGATGGCGTTGAGCGGCGTGCGCAGCTCATGGCTCATATTGGCGAGGAATTCGGACTTGGCCTGATAGGCGGCCTCGGCCTCGCCCTTCTGCAGATGATATTGCTCGGCCAGCGTCGCCAGCTGCTGCGCCTGCGCCTCCAGCGTCTGCCGCGATTTCAAGAGATCGGCGACGCTCGCCGTCAGCCGGCGCTCGGAGTCGATGAGCTTCTCCTGATTGCGCTTCAGCGCGGTGATGTCGGCGCCGACCGAGACATAGCCGCCGTCCTTGGTGCGGCGCTCGCTGATCTGCAGCCAGCGGCCGTCGGCGAGTCGCGCCTCATAGGTGCGCTCGCTCGCCGTCACGGCCTCGTCGGAGACGATCTGCGTCTCGGCGAGCGCGGCGGAAGCGCTCGCCATGATGCGCGCATAGCTCGCGCCGGGCGCCGCCGCCTCGGCGGCGAGGCCGTGCAGCGCCAAAAACTTCGAATTGCAGGCGACGAGCCGATTATGCGCGTCCCACAGCACGAAGGCCTCGGAGATCGTCTCTATGGCGTCGCGCAGCCGCATATCGGCGGTGGCGGCGCCTTCCGCCAGCGCGCGCTGCTCGGAAATGTCGACGGCGACGCCGACGAGGCGCTTGCCGCCCTGCGCATCGTCGATCAATTCGGCGCAGGCGCGCAGCCACAAAAAGTCGCCGCGCGCAGTGCGGATGCGGAATTCGTGATCCATGCCGCGCGAGCCGGAGGCGACGATGGTCTCGACAATGGCGATGAGATCGCCGTCCTGCGGATGCAGACGCGTCTTCAATTCGCCGAAGGAGAGCGAACGCGGTTGCGGATCGAGGCCGAGCAGCGCGAACATGGATTGCGACCAATGAATGCGCCCGCGCGCAATGTCCCAATCCCAAAGGCCGCAGCGGCCGGAGCCGAGCGCGGCGTCGACGCGCCGGCGCAGATCGATCTGCGCGCGCTCGGCGAGCGCGGCGCGGCGCGCCTGCCGCCGAAAGGCGACGAGGCCGAGCGTCGTCGCCAGCGCGGCCGCCGCGGCGAGCGCCGCATTGCGCGCGACCGACCAGCGCCAATCGGCGAGGGCCGCGTCGTAAGGCAAGATCGCCGCGACTTGTCCCACGCCTTGTCCCGCCGCGGGCGCCAGATTGCGCACAGTGGCGAGCGCCTTGCGGCCATCGGCCAGAGTGACGCGCATCACTCCCGCCTTATCGGCGAATTCGGTCAATATCTGCTCGGCGCCGAGCAGGCCGGCGAGCGCGCCGGAGGCGTCGAGCGGCGCTGTCGCGGCGACGATCCGGCCGGACGCGTCGGCGACGGCGACGCGGCGTCCGCGCATCGCGGCGTAATCGGGCAGCGCCGCCGCCCCGCCGCGCGCGCTCGCCTCGACGTCGCGGGAGACGGCGCGCGCGAAAATCTCGAGCTCCTGCGCCGCCTCGATCAATGTGCGCTCATGCGCCGCCTCCGCCAGCAGGAGAAGCAGCGCGCCGAGCGCGAGAGCGCAGGCGCCGAGCGCGACAGTCGCGCGCCGCGCGCTCAGCTGTTGCGCGATCGCCCGGCCGATGCTCGCGGAGCCCGCAGCGCTCCATGAGGAATCGGCGCAAGTCGTCGTATTGGCCGCGCGTCCACGCGCCATTTCGTAAGTCCCCGCGTTTGTCGAAGAGGGGGAAAAACGCGCCGCATCCCGCCCCGAATCAGCACCATTCGAATCCGGCGGAGGGCTTTTGTCCAGACCTTAAAAGGACGTAAACGCTCAGCCGAGCGCGCGCGTCGCTATGTCCGAAACATCGGCGGAGAGATCGGGCGTCGCGAGAATGCGACGCAGCGTCGTCTCGGCGATTTTACGCCGCCGCTCCTCCAGCGAGCGCCAGGAGCGCAGCGCCGAGAGCAGGCGCGCGGCGAGCTGCGGATTTTTGGGGTCGAGCTCCAGCACGACGCGCTCCAGCAGCGCATAGCCGGAGCCGTCCAGCGCATGGAAACGCGTCGGATTGCCATTGGCGAAGGATCCGACCACCGCGCGCACGCGATTGGGATTGGCGAGCGAGAAGTCCTCATGCGCCATCAGCCGCGCGACGCGCGCCGTCGTCTCGACCTCCGGAATCGTCGATTGCAGAGCGAACCATTTGTCGACGACGAGATGATCTTTTCGGTAGCGCTCGTAGAAGGCGGCGAAAGCGTCCTCGCGCGCGGCGCCCGGAAGATGCGACAGCGTCGCCAACGCGCAGATGCGGTCGGTCATATTCGTCGCCTCGGCGAATTGCCGCTCGGCCAGCGGACCGCCCGAGGCCGGATCGCCCGCTGCGAGAAGATCGAGCGCGACATTGCGCATGGCGCGCCGGCCGGCGCTGGCGGCGTCCGGCGAAAAACCCTCCTGCGGCGCGAAGCGCGCGTGCGCCTCGGCGAGCGCCGGCGCCAGAAAGCGGCCGAGATCGCGCTTCAGGCCGGAGCGCGCGGAATAGATCACATCGGGATCGACGTCCTTGCCCATCTCGCGCGCGATGTCGATCTCGGACGGCAGAGAGAGCGCCTGGGCGACGAGGCTCGGATCGCCCTCCCCCGCCTCGACGAGCCGTTTCAGCGCGTCGAAAAAGGCCTTGTCGTCGACGCCCTCGCCGCCGCGGGCGGCCTCGACGCGGGCGAAGACGGAACGCAGCGCGAGGCTCTGCGCCGCCTGCCAGCGATTGAAGGAATCGCTGTCATGGGCGAGCAGCCGCTCGAGGTCTTCCGCCGATTGCGGCGGCGCGAGGCGCACGGGCGCGGAGAAGCCGCGCAGCAGCGACGCCACCGGCCGCGAGGGGACATTCTCGAACACGATCTTCCGTTTTGGCGTCGAGAGCTCGACGACGCCGCGCGCGCATTCCTCGCCGCTCGCGCCGGTCTCGCCGGGCGCTGCGGACAGCGTCAGCTCGTCGCCATTCTCGCCGATGAGGCCGAGCGCGAGCGGAATGACGAAAGGCTTTTTCTCGCTCTGGCCGGGCGTCGGCGGCGTCGACTGCTCGAGGGCGAGCGTGAAAGTCTTGGCGGCAGCGTCATAGTCGCTCTGCACTGAGATTTGCGGCGTGCCGGCCTGCTCGTACCAGAGCGAAAATTGCGCGAGGTCGCGGCCGGAGGCTTCGGCGAAACAGGCGAGGAAATCCTCCACCGTCGCCGCCGTTCCATCGAAACGCGCGAAATAGAGGTCCATGCCGCGACGGAAATCGGCCTCGCCGATCAGCGTCTTCAACATGCGAACGATCTCGGCGCCCTTCTCATAGACGGTGGCCGTGTAGAAATTATTGATCTCGTGATAGAGGCTCGGCCGCACCGGATGGGCGAGCGGGCCGGCGTCCTCGGGAAATTGTTGCGCGCGCAGGCCGCGCACGTCGGAAATGCGCTTTACCGCGCGAGAACGCTGATCCGCAGAGAACTCCTGATCGCGATAGACGGTCAGCCCTTCCTTCAGGCACAGCTGGAACCAGTCGCGGCAGGTGATGCGATTGCCGGTCCAATTGTGGAAATATTCATGGGCGATGACCGATTCGATGCCCGCATAATCGGAGTCGGTCGCGGTCTCCGGCGAGGCCAGAACATATTTGTCGTTGAATATGTTGAGGCCCTTGTTCTCCATCGCGCCCATGTTGAAATCGGAGACGGCGACGATGTTGAACACGTCGAGATCATATTCGCGGCCGAAGGCCTGCTCGTCCCAGCGCATGGAGCGCACCAGCGAATCCATCGCATAAGAGGCGAAGGGCTCCTTGCCGCGCTCGACATAGATGGCGAGCTCCACGTCGCGGCCGGAGCTCGTGCGATAGCTCTCGGAAATATGGCCGAGGTCGCCGCCGACGAGGGCGAAGAGATAACAGGGCTTGGGGAAAGGATCGCGCCAGATCGCGAAATGCCGGCCGCCGTCGAGATCGCCCGAGGCGATCGGATTGCCATTGCCGAGCAGAACCGGGGCTTCGCTCTTATCGGCCTCTATGCGCGTCGTGTAGACGCTCAGCACATCGGGCCGGTCGAGGAAATAGGTGATGCGGCGAAAGCCCTCCGCCTCGCATTGCGTGCAATAGGCGGAGCCGGAGCGATAGAGCCCGCTCAATTGCGTATTTGCCGAAGGATCGACCTCGGTCTCTATCTCCAGCGTGAAGGGCCCCTCGGGCGGGGCGCGCAGCAGGAAGGAATCGGGCGTCGCCTCATAGGACTCGGGCGCGAGCGGCGCCCCATCGAGCGCGACGCGCCGCAAGACCAAGCCGTCGCCGTCGAGCGCGAGCGGCGCGCCGGCCTGTCCGGCCGGATTGCGCCTGATCGCGAGGCGCGCGGCGACACGCGTTTTGCTGCGATCGAGCGAAATATCGAGATCGACCGCGTCGATCAGAAACGCGGGCGGGCGATAGTCGGCGAGGCGGACGGCCTGAGGGGGTGGGTTGCGCATGGGACCTCGATGCACGTCACACCTACACGCGGCGGCGCGCCTTCGCAACGGGCTAGGGAAAACGGGCGAGGCAAGCAGCAGGAGAAGAGAGCCGCCGCCGACGATTTGCGTCAGGCGTTGCCGCGACGGCCGGCCTCGAAGAGGAACCAGACACGCCTTTCGGCCTCGTCGATGTAATTCTCGAGCAGGCTCGCGGTGGCGACGTCGCCGCGGTCGTCGCAGAGGGAATGCGCCTCGCGCATCCGCGCCGCCAGCGCGTTATTGTCGTCGCGCAGCTCGGCCAGCATGTCCTGCGGATCGACATAATCGGCGTCATTGTCGAGGATGCGCTGGAGCCGCGCTATGTGGCCGATGGAGCGCAGCGTCACGCCGCCGACCTTGCGCACCCGCTCGGCGAGCTCGTCCGTCGTCGCGAAAATCTGCGCGCCCTGCTCGTCGAGCAGCAGATGATAGTCGCGAAAATGCGGGCCGGAGACGTGCCAATGGAAATTCTTCGTCTTCAGATAGAGAGCGAAGGCATCCGCCAGCAGAGCGTTGAGCGCGCCGGCGAGATCGCGCGTCGCCTCGGGCGAGAAGCAGGTCGGCGTCTCGAGCGCGGCCTTTTGGCGGGAGCGCAGTTCACGATTGGTCATTGCGATTTTCTCCTCGAGCGGAGGGCTGGATCGCTATGACCAGATATGCCGGCGCGCGCGGCTTCCCATGGCTCGGCGCGGATTTTTTGGCGGGGCCGCCGAGACGGATCGTCGCGCGCCGTCAGCCGGCGGAGGCGCTGGGGAGCTCGTTTTCGAGCGGCTCTGCGGGCTCGGCCGGGGCCGGCTCGGCCGTCGGGCGGCGCGCCGCCGGCAGGCGGTGTAC